>CALWXQ010000062.1 GCA_944385545.1 uncultured Oscillospiraceae bacterium
ACGACGGGGAAGCCCAGGCAGATGGCGCCGGCGCCGTAGGAGACGATCTCGTCGGACAGGGGCTTGTAGGCGTTGACAAAGGCCCGGATACGATCCATGGTGTACTTGGCCAGGGCGGGGAAGTCGCCGGGGGTGATGTTGCCGAAGATCAGGGCGGCGCGGATGGCCACGCTCACCACATGGATCACCGACTGCATCTCATAGCCCAGGGGCATGACCCGGACGCTTTCGCCCAGCTTCATGCCGGCGTCGGCGCAGTGGCGGATGGCGTCGCCGGTGAGGGACACCAGAATGCCCTGAGCCTGGTAGGACTTGACCAGAGCCACGGTCTTGGCGGGATCCTCGTCGCCGCCGATGATTACGGCCACGCCGGGGATGTCTCCGGTGACCAGAGGCACGCCCAGGTTCCGGACGAAGGCGTCGGACAGGTGGCCCAGCTCCGGCTCCGCGTAGGGCTGCGCGCCGTGGATGTACTTCAGGGCCTCCAGGAACTCCGCGCACAGGGCGGAGGCGATGCCGCTTTCAAAGGCGTCGTGGAGGCGGTTGTTGCGGGTCATCTTGGCCTGGATGGTGGCCATGGCGGCCTTCATTTCTCCCAGGGTGGTGATCTTCTCACCGGTGACGCCGTAGTAGCAGGGGAGGCTGTAGGCGGTGTCGGGGAAGGACACAGCCTCGCTCTCGCCGTAGGCGGCGATGGCTTCCTCAATGGCGGCTACGGTACGGGCGTAGTTGTAGTCGTTACCGCCAAAAACTCTTTCAAAAAGTGTCACGGTATTTCCTCCTAATTATGATACGTCATGATTCATCACGATCCAGGATCGCTTTGATTTTCCGAATCTCGTCGATTGCCTCGGGGCTGAAATCGTAGGGCGATTTTCCCTGGCGATCCGCGTCGATGACCTGGGGATTGTAGTGGATGAAGCCCAGCAGATCCTCCTGGGGGATGGCGGCGCGGACGAAGTCCTCGTCTCCCGCCTCCCGGATCTTGTTGGCCACCACGCGAACCTTCTTCACGCCAAGATCCGCCGCCAGCCGCTTAACGTTGCGGTAGGTCTGAACCGATCTGGCTCCCGGCTCGATGACCACCAGGAACTGATCCATGTTGGCGGCGGTGCCCCGGCCCAGATGCTCCAGGCCCGCCTCCATGTCCATGATTACCACGTCGCCGCGGCGGTAGGTCAGGGCGGAGAGAATGGATTTAAGCATCACATGCTCCGGACAGACGCAGCCGCTGCCGCCTACGTCCACGGTGCCCATCACCAGCAGCTTCACCCCGTTGACGTCCTTGGAGAAGGTATCGGGGATATCCGCTACATAGGGATTGAGCTTAAAGAACTTGTTGGCGGCGGTGGCGCCGGTGCGTTCTTCCACCAGGGTGCGCATTTTGGAGATGGGGACGATGGCGTCCACCTCCTCCTGGCTCAGGCCCAGGGCCAGACCCAGGTTGGCGTCGGGATCCACGTCGGCGGCCAGGACGGTGCGTCCCTCGTCGGCGTAGAGCCGGGCCAGGGTAGAGGCCAGCGTGGTCTTGCCCACGCCGCCCTTACCGGTAATCGCTACTTTCATCGGAAAGACCTCGTCGTTTCAGAATAATGCTCAGATGCCCAGAGCGGCACGCTTGTCCTCGATGCACTGGATCATCTTGTCGCCCAGCTTGTCGATATCGGTCTCCACCACGAACCGGGCTTCCACCCAATCCTTGATGCCGTGGTCGCCCTGGAGCAGAGCGGTGACTTCCTCGGAGCCCTTGGTGTAAGGATCCACGCCCAGGAAGGTCTCGATGCCGGTGGCCACAACGTAGTTGCCGATGGACACGGCCTTCTCGGACATCCATTCGGGAGCGCAGCCAACCACGGGAACCTGGGAGATGGGGATGCCCCAGTCCTTGGCAATGTCCGCGGCCAGGATCATCATACGGGAAATGTCCACGCAGGAGCCCATGTGCAGCACAGGAGGAATGCCCGCCAGCTCACACACGCGCTTCAAACCGGCGCCGCAGGATTCCTTGGCCTGCTGGGGATCCATCAGGCCGGCCTTGGCGGCAGCCTGGGCGGAGCAGCCGGAGACGATGAGGAGAATGTCGTTCTCCAGCAGCTTCTTCATCAGGCCGATGTGGGCGGAGTCGGGACGAACCTTGGGGTTGTTGCAGCCGACCATGGCCACAGCGCCCCGGAGGACGCCGGAGTGCACGCACTCGATCAGGGGCTTGGTGGTGCCGAACTCGTCCACCTGGGAGTTGGCCACGCCGTCGAGAACCTTCTTAATGGCCTCCACAGAGTAGCCCACCCGGGCGTGCTGCTTCTGGCTGGGAATGTTCACCAGCTCGGTCTTGCGGTTCTTGAAGTTCTCAATGGCCATTTTCACAATGGCCTTGGCGTTCTCACCGGCGGTCTCGGCGCTGAAGCGGATGAACTCGGAGTCGGGCATCCGGGCGATGGGAGAGGTGGTGATGAACTTGGTATGGAAGCACTTGCTCAGAGGACCAAGGGCGGGGAAGATACACTGCACGTCCACCACAATGGCTTCGCAGGCGCCGGTGAGCACCACGTTCTCCTGGTTCAGGAAGTTGCCGGCCATGGGGATGCCGTGACGCATGGCCACTTCGTTGGAGGTGCAGCACACGCCGGAGACGGTGATGCCCTTGGCGCCCATGGATTTGGCATAGGCGATCATGTCGGGGTCGTTGGCGTAGTAGACCACCATTTCGGACAGGGAGGGGTCGTGACCGTGAACCACGATGTTGACGTTGTCCTTCTCCATAACGCCAATGTTGGCGGTGGTGTCCACAGGCTTGGGGGTGCCGAACATAACGTCGGAGAATTCGGTGCCCATCATGGAACCGCCCCAGCCGTCAGACAGGCCGGCCCGCAGGGCCTGACGGATCAGAGCTTCCGGCAGGGAGGAGCAGCCCATGTGGGTCATGTGCATGGACTGGGAAACCTCCCGGTCGATGGCCCGGGGTTCGATTTCGGCGGCCTTCCACAGATCCTGGGTGTGCTGGGGGGCGCGCTTCAGGAAGCGCTGGGTGCCGAAGGGCTTGCCGTACTCCAGCAGGCCGATCTCGGCGATTTCGTGGGCCAGGGCGTAGATGTCCTTGCCCTCGGTCTCCACGCCCCATTCCTTGGCAATGCGGATCAGCTTCTCAGGATCCTTGACCTGGTAGTTGCCGCCTTCCTTGGTCTGGTGCAGGGTATGCATGATCTCGCGGCCGTGGTCAGAGTGGGTAGCGGCGCCGCCGGCGGTGAAACGCAGGTAGTTCCGGGCTACGATGCCGTGAACGTCGCAGCCGCAGATGCCCCGGGGAGCCTTCTTGGTGATGCGGCACGGGCCCATGGAGCAGATACGGCAGCAGGTGCCGGATTCACCGAAGCCGCAGTGAGGAGTCTGGTTTTTGACACGCTGCTGCCAGGTGTCAGCGCCGACTTTCTGCGCGTTTTCCAGCAGAGAGTTGGTGGCAGCTTCCATCTCCTCGATGGTGGTTAAAGATGCCCAATCCTTCAAAGTGATTTCCTCCTATTAGATGATGTTCCTTCAAATAACGGTTATACACAGTATGCCAGAGCATACTGTATCGATAATATTGTACTAATTAAGACAGAGAATGTCAATCGTCGAAGTGTCAGAAAATATACCTGTTTTTCTCATCCCCCCAGGGGGGATTTTGGCAGTTTTACAAAGAGGCACAAAATGTTGTGTGTTTTCCGGAAAATCACCACAATTTCCTGAAAAACCTGTCCCTCTATTGCGGACATTTGCCCGCCTCAGAAACGCCGCGGCGCCGGCATAAAAAACCGCCCCGGCGGGAACCGGGGCGGTTATGAACATTGGCGGTGGAAACGAAGGCGGGGCCGCTCAGCCGGCTACAGTTTCCGACGTAGTCTCGGCGGCGGTTTCCGACGTGGTTTCGGCGGACGTTTCGGCAGTGGTTTCCGGGACTTCCGGCTCCGTCCAGGTCACCGGGGAATCCACCGGGCAGATGGCAATGTAGGTATTGCCCATACCCAGCTCCAGCTGCCGGCCGTCCTGGGTCAGGAACCGGAAGGGGGAATCCTCGCTGTCGCAGGTCCAGGTGATGGGGACGATCTGGCCGCCGCAGGCGAAGTAGCCGGTGCCGCCGGCCACAAAGTCCGCCACGTGGTAAATGCCGCTGGTGGAGATGTTGGTGTACATGACGACGACGTTGCGGAAGGCTTCCTTCTCGCCGGTGACGCCGTCGGTCATTTCTTTTCCGTACTGGTTGAAGACATACTTGCCCAGGCCGCCGTCATAGCGCATAATGGTCTCTTTCCGGGTGCCCTTATAGTTGAAGGTGATGCTGATTTCGTCGGCGGCTTCTCCGTCGGGGGTGCCGTCCTCGGTGAAGGTCAGGCAGTAATCCTTATCCTCGGGCTGGGTCACGGAATAGCCCAGCTCCTGGGCCCGCTTGACGATGCCGGAGCCGATGCCCATGAGGCTGTGCTCATTGCCCAGCTGGCGCTTCCGGTCAGGATCCCGGAAGGAGTAGTCGTTGTCCTTCGACCATCTGTCAAGGCTGAAATGGTCGATCCCCCGGGCGGCGGCGTCCTCCAGCACCTGCTCGGAGCCGCTGGCGTGGGTCAGAATGGCGTCATAGTGCTGGGCGATGTCGTTGAACATCAGCCGGGTGGAGCGGGTGGAGCCTACGGATTCCACCTGGGAAATGTCGGTATACAGGGCCAGGCAGCGGATGATGGAGCTGTTGACAAACATCTCCATGAGGATATCCGCCTGGTTCACGCCTACATGGGGAATGGCGGCGGGAATGTTGCTGATGGTGGTGGCAAAGATCCGGCCGGTGTAAGGCTCGTCCAGGATCTGGCCGTTCAGGGGATTGTAGTAGACGGGAGGCTCCGTGGTGGGGACGGTGGTGGGTTCCGTGGCGGCGGGAGGCTCCGTGGCGGCGGGCACAGTCTGCGTGGGCGCCGCCGTGGTCTCGGGCGGGGTATGACCCTGGCCGCAGCCTGCCAGCAGCAGGGTCAGAGCCAGGGTAAGTGCCAGAATTCGTTTCATGTTGTATCTTCCTTTCCAATCAAACCGGAGCCTTATTCATAGACGGTCTCCAGCCGTATTTCCTCCATGGTTTTATCCATGGCGTAATAAAACACATTGTCCCGGGAGGGCGCCAGATCCGGCAGCAGGCCCCGCTGGGCGTAGACCGCGTAGTTGCCGAAGAGCACCGGGATGATCCGGCCGTCCTCGGCCAGGGTCTTATGCAGATTGTAGTAGTTGCCGCTGTCCTCCAGGGCGTTCAGGCACATACTGTACAGGGTCTCGTGGCTCAGGGAGCCACGGCTCATCTCGCCGTAGGGGCGGAAAAACTCCGTCAGATCCATATTGGGGGACAGCCGGGTCAGGCCCAGGTAGATATCATAGTTGGACACGTAGATTACGTCCTGATAGACGCCGGAGGTGTACTCCTTGACGGTGCAGGGAAGGCCCAGCTCCGTCAGCTCCTGCGCCAGATCCCGGGCGATCTGCACCCGGGCGGAATCGCCGCTGTTGACCACCAGGCGCAGCTCCTGGTAGCCGCCGTCCTCGTCCTTGGGGATCTGGAAGCCGCGCATATTGTCCAGGAACTTCATGGTGTCGTAGGTATATTGGGAGGCCAGGCTTTTATTATAGTAGCTCTCCGTGGGGGCGCAGGGCAAGGTCACCGGCTCGACTCTGCCGTCGTAAACCTCCCGGGCGTATTTCTCCCGATCCACGGCGTAGGTCAGGAAGGTGCGCAGCTGGCCGGACTCGAAAAAGTCGCTGTAGTAAATGCTGCATCCGATATACATGAAGTAGCCGCTCTCCACCTCCCATAGCTCATAGTCGCAGCGGTACTCGGCGAAGGAGGCGCTCATGGGATTGGTGCACACCACGCTGACGTTGCCGAACTGGAATTCGTCCCGGACGTCGGCGGGGGAGCTGACCTCCACCAGGTCGATGACCCGATCCACCGCGGGGATCTTCAGGTCGCCGCACCACCAGTTCTGCACCCGCTGCAAATTGGCCCCGCCGGTGCTCTCGGCGAAGACGTAAGGCCCGGTGCCCAGAGGCAGGGCCGCGTCCACATCGGAGGCTTTCACAATGGGCACGTCCAGAAGCAGGGGCAGATTGCCGTAGTCGGTATCCATGTAGAAGGCGATGCCGCCGTCCTCCAGGGCCTCCACGCTGCTCAGGTGGTAGAACCGGTTCTTATAATAGTCGTTTTCCTTGGCCTTGTTGTAGGTAGCCACCACGTCCTGGGCGGTGACCTGGCTGCCGTCGGAGAAGGTGGCGTTGGGCTCCAGGTAGAATACCCAGGTGCGGTTATTGGCGGATACCCGGAAGCTGGCGCAGAGGATGGGCGTGGGATTTTTATTGCTGTCCACCGAGAACAGCCCCTGATACATCAGCGACATCAGTACCCGGTTGGAGTAGTCGCTGCCGAACAGGGGGTTCAGGGAACGATCCGGGTAATAGGCCAGGGTCAGCTCCTGGTCGTTCTCCTCCTCGGTGAGCAGGTCGTCAGGATCCTGACCCTCCATCAAAATGGCGTCCCCTGTGGGGACATAGCCGGAATTGTCGATCTGCCTGGTGCAGCCCAAGCAGCCCAGGCACAGGGCGCACAGCAGCGCCAGGGCGGTCAGCCGCTTCATAGCCCCACCCCCCCGCATTGGATCACCGCGCCCTGAGACCCGCGGCGACCGTGGGTGGCCCGGTGGGACCAGAAGCGCCGGCTTTGGCAATAGGTGCAATCGTCGCTGATCTCGATGCGCTCCACCCCCGCCCGGCGCAGGGCCATGGCGTTGATGGCTTTCAAATCCGGGAAGAACTTCTCCCCCCGCCGCTGCACGTACTGCCAGATCTCCCCGCCGAAGGCCGCTTCCAGGGCCTGAGGTACGTCCTCGTGGGTTTCAAAGTGGCACTGGCCGATGTTGGGGCCGATGGCCGCCCGGATATCCCGGGGCCGGGCGCCGTAGGTTTTCACCATGGCTTCCACAGCCCGGACGGCAATGGCCTTGGCGGTGCCGCGCCAGCCCGCGTGAACCGCGCCTACGGCGCCGGTCACCGGATCGCAAAACAAAATGGGGGTGCAGTCGGCGGCGAAGACCATCAGCGCCAGCCCGGGGTCGGCGGTGACCAGGCCGTCGCACTCGGGGTAGTCCCGATGGCACAGCCCCAGGCAGTCCGCCCGGGTTACCGCCCGGACGATGTCGGAATGGGTCTGCCGGGTGAGCACCAGACGCTCCGGATCAAAGCCCAGGGCGTCGGCCAGGATGCGGATATTCCGCTGCACCCGCTCCGGGGGATCCTCCGCACAGCAGGTCAGGTTCATACTGGCCTGATCCCCCTGGCTCACCCCGCCGAAGCGGGTGGTGAAGCCGTGGGGGACGGAAATGCTCTGGGCAACCAGGTATTCCACAGGGCCTTTGTTTCTGGTTTGAATAGACATGTCGTTTCTCCGTTGGGGTGTGGGGCCGGATCAATGGTCCAGACCGGCCTGCTTATCTTTTTGCATACAGCACTTTTTGTATTTCCTGCCGCTGCCGCAGGGGCACGGATCGTTGGGGCCGACCTTGTGCTCCTTACGCACCGGCTGCTTCTTCACCGCGGTCTGGGAGGCGGCGCCGGTGCCGGTTTCCTTGGCAACCTTCTCCCGCTTGACCTCCTGGGCAGGCCGCAGCTGCACCAGGAACATCCGGCGGATGGTTTCCTCCTGGATGGCCTGAACCATGGCCTCGAACATCTGGGAGCCTTGCTCCTTGTAGGCCTTCACCGGGTCGTGCTGGCCGTAGGCCTGCAGGCCGATGCCCTGCTTCAGTTCGTCCATGGCCTCGATGTTGTCCATCCAGTACTCGTCCACCACCCGCAGCATGACCACCCGCTCCAGCTCCCGCATAATGGGGGCGGTGTAGGTGTTCTCCTTGACCTGGTAGGTCTGCCGGGCGATGGCTTCCACCACCTGGGCCACGTCCTGGGCGCTTTTACCCAGCAGCTCCTCCCGGCGGCCGGCCAGGGTGCCTCTGGCAAAGTAGACGCCCTCCATCGCCATGGCAAGCCGGGTCAGCCCCGCCTCGTCCGCTACGCCGCCGTTGTCGCTGAAGGCGGTGGCGGCGTTGCTCTGGGTCAGACTGCTGAGCATGGACATCATGTTCTGGCGCAGATCCTCACCGTCCAGCACCCGCTGGCGCTGGCTGTAGATGAGCTTACGCTGGGTGTTGATCACGTCGTCGTATTCCAGGACGTTCTTTCTGGCCCGGAAGTTCCGGGACTCCACGTTCTTCTGGGCGTTTTCCACGGCGTTGCTGAGGATCTTGGCGTCGATGGGGGTGTCCTCGTCAATGCCCAGAGTGTCCATCATGCCCATGACCCGGTCTGTGGAGAACAGCCGCATCAGGTCGTCCTGAAGGCTCAGGTAGAACCGGCTCTCGCCGGGATCCCCCTGACGGCCGGAACGGCCCCGGAGCTGATTGTCGATCCGCCGGGACTCGTGGCGCTCGGTGCCGATGATGAACAGGCCTCCCGCGGCCCGTACCGCTTCCGCCTCCTGGAAAATGGAGGCTTTGTAGGTTCTCAGCAGGGAATCGTATTTCTCCCGGACGGCCAGGATCTCCGGATCGCAGGTTTCGGCGAAGGAGTCCGCCTCCCGGAGCAGCTCCTCCGGCAGACCGGTTTTTGCCAGCTCCGCCTTGGCCAGGAAGTCCGCGTTGCCGCCCAGCATGATATCCGTACCACGGCCGGCCATGTTGGTGGCGATGGTCACCGCTCCGAATTTGCCCGCCTGGGCTACGATCTGGGCTTCCTGTTCGTGGTGCTTGGCGTTGAGCACGTGGTGGGGAATGCCCTCCCGCTTCAGAAGCTTGCTCAAAACCTCGCTTTTTTCAATGGATACGGTGCCTACAAGCACCGGCTGGCCCTTTTCGTGGCACTGCTTCACCTGCTGGATGATGGCCCGGAACTTGCCGGCCTCGGTTTTGTACACCACGTCGGAGTGATCCACCCGAATCACAGGCTTGTTGGTGGGGATCTCCACCACGTCCAGGGCGTAAATGGCGGCGAATTCCTCCTCCTCCGTCAGGGCGGTGCCGGTCATGCCGGAGAGCTTGCGGTACAGCCGGAAGAAATTCTGGAAGGTAATGGTGGCCAGGGTCTTGCTCTCCCCCGCCACCTGAACCCCTTCCTTGGCCTCGATGGCCTGGTGCAGGCCCTCGTTGAACCGGCGGCCGTACATCAGCCGCCCGGTAAACTCGTCCACAATAATGATCTGGCCGTCCTTGACCACATAGTCGATGTCCTTCTTCATCAGGCCCCGGGCCTTCATGGCCTGGTTGATGTGGTGGGACAGGGTGGTATTCTCCGCGTCCGCCAGGTTCTCCACGCCGAAATAGCGCTCCGCCTTGGCGATGCCCGCGGCGGTGAGGCTGACGGTGCGGGACTTCTCGTCTACAAAGTAGTCGCAGTCGTAATCGTCCTGGATCTCCTTCTCGTCGGTTTTGGCGAAAACCTGCTTGCGCAGAGTGGATACGAAGTAGTCCGCCATTTCATACAGCTTGGAGGAATCCTCCCCCTTGCCGGAGATGATCAGAGGGGTGCGGGCCTCGTCAATGAGGATGGAGTCCACCTCGTCCACAATGGCGAAGGCATGGCCCCGCTGCACCAGCTCCTGCTTGTAGATGGCCATGTTGTCCCGGAGGTAGTCGAAGCCCAATTCGTTGTTGGTGCAGTAAGTAATGTCCGCGGCGTAGGATTCCCGGCGCTGGGCCGGGGTCATGCCGGGGATAATCAGGCCGATGGTCAGGCCCATGTAGCGGTAGACTTTGCCCATCCACTCCGACTGGTATTTCGCCAGATAGTCGTTGACGGTGACCACGTGGACGCCTTCGCCGGTGAGGGCGTTTAAGTAGCAGGGCAGAATGGCCACCAGGGTCTTGCCCTCGCCGGTCTTCATTTCCGCGATCCGGCCCTGGTGCAGCACAATGCCGCCCAGCAGCTGCACCGGGTACGGCCGCAGCCCCAGCACCCGGTCGGCGGCCTCCCGGATGGCGGCGAAGGCCTCCGGCAGCAGCTGATCCAGGGTTTCCCCCTGGGCCAGGCGCTCCTTGAACCAGGCGGTCTTGCCCCGCAGCTCCTCCTCGGACAGCTGCTTATACGGCTCCTCCAGGGCCAGGATCTGATCCAGGAGGGGCTGGAGCTTCTTGATCTCCCGCTGGGAGCGGGTGCCGAACAGTTTTGTGATAAGTCCCATGACGTCTCCTTCTGCTATGGAAAATGCCCATACGCAACCAATTTTAGGTATTATACCATACCTGTCCGGAGATTAAAAGTCGAATTTGTGAACAAATCGCCCCCACGGATTAAGATTTTCTTAGGAAGCTCTGATGAAATACCCATGCGCTTTCGCAGTGCGCCACCATTCATGAAAGGCTTCGGCCCACGGGTATTTCATCAGAGCTTCCCTTATGCAAAACGATCCCGGGCGTCCGGGATCGTCCCCTTATTGGGCCGCCGTTGTCAACGCAGACGGCGTCGATTTACGCGGTTTTTCGGGATGTAAAAACGCTGCGCGCCGCGAACCGAAGAACCTGGGAGCGTTGCTGCATAGGTCTGCTGGGAACGCCGCTTTCCATCGTATATTCGGTCTGTTTTTTTCTATGAGAGGTTCTTGTTTTTGGCAATTCTATATACTATAATTTGAACGGTGATGGCAAAATGAAAATTTTAAATTTTGGATCGTGTAATATAGATTATCGTGAATAATTCAGGTTAAATATGCCAATATACCGCTTACGCCAGAAAAATAACCACCTACGCCAAAATTGTTGAAAAGTTTTTTTGATTTGATAGTCTTAAGAATAATTGTACTTATACGTGGATTTGGCAGAGGAAAATAAGTGCATATGCAAAAAGAACAATGTCGTGTACAAGGAAGCGGCTGTCCTTATTCCAATTTGCAAAACATAGGTGATTTTATGAAAAAATTTTTTGTTCATATTGTGTTGTTGGTGACAGTAGCAGG
>CALWXQ010000063.1 GCA_944385545.1 uncultured Oscillospiraceae bacterium
GAGAAAAATCAGTAGTAATTATCTCAAAAAATCCAGTGTTTTCAATGGGTTTTTGAGTTTTACAAGAGACTATATCAAAACGATCTAAGGAGGTTCAAGAACAATTATGAAAGCACAACACGCTATTTTACGATTTGCAAAATACAAGGGTCCCACCATCAGCCGGATTAAAGCCCACAACGAGCGGACCAAGGAGTTCTATGCCAGCAACCCGGATATCAAGACGGAACTGAGTAAGTACAACTTCCATCTGGTGAAGCCGAGCGGCAAGTACCGGGAGGAAGCAAACCGGCTGATCCGGGAGAATGGCTGCAAAGCCAGAAAGGATAGTGTCCGGATGGTGGAAACCCTGATCACCGCCAGCCCGGAGTTCTTTGCCGGAAAGAAACCCAGTGAGGTAAAAGAATTCTTTGAATATGCGCTGGAATTTCTGAAAACCAAACAAGCGGAAGAAACCATTGTTTCTGCTGTGGTGCATGTGGACGAGAAGACTCCCCACATGCACCTTTGCTTTGTCCCCATTACCGCCGATGGGCGGCTCAGCGCCAAGGAGATTGTGGGAAACAAGAAAAAGCTGACCCAGTGGCAGGACGAATACTGGAAGCACATGGTCAAGAAATACCCGGACTTCGAGCGGGGCGAGTCCGCCAGCCTCACCGGCAGAACTCACATTCCGCCCCGGATTTTCAAGCAGGCCACCAAGTTGAATCGTTTGGAGAAGAAGCTGAAAGAACTGCTTTCGTCCATCAATGCTATGAATGCCAAGAGTGTGAGAGAAGAAATCCTCAAGATTCTGGATGAGTACATCCCCGGTGTTGCGGAATTGATGACCAAAACCAAGGCGCTGAAACGAGTAGAAAAAGAACAGAAGGCGGAAATTGCCCAGCTGAAAAAGGAAGCAGATAGCAGTAAACCCAGTGTGCAGCGGCTGCTGGAACTGGAAAAGAAGGTGCAAGAGCAGGAAGAATTGCAGCGAACCATTTCTTCTTTGCAGCAGACTTTGACGGCCATTCCTCCCGAAATCATTGCAGAATACAACGAACCCAAATATGAAAGAAAGGAACCTATTGCCATTGAATAAAGCAAAGAATACTGTTCAGGCTGCGCAGCTGCCTGTGAATAAGCTGCGGCCCTTTGAAGGACATCCCTTCCAGGTAAAAGATGATGCGGAGATGGAGCAGCTGGTGTGGAGCATTCTTACCCAGGGATTGCTGACACCCATTACAGTCCGTCCTCTCCCCAATGATGAATATGAAGTAATCTCCGGTCATCGGCGGTTACACGCATGCCAAAAGGCAGGAATCGAAATGGTTCCTGCCTTAATTTATGCCCTTGACCGGGATGCTGCGGCTATCGCCCTGGTGGATAGCAATCTCCACCGGGAGAAGATCCTGCCCAGTGAACGAGCCTTCGCCTATAAGCTCAAATTGGAGGCAATGAATCATCAAGGAAGAACTTCTGGACAAGTTGGCCAGAAGTGGACTCGGGACGAAATTGCTGATGGCGAAAGTGGCCGTCAGGTACAACGATATATTCGTCTGACGGAACTGATCCCGGAGATTCTTGCCCTGGTGGACAACGGCAAAATCGCTTTGACTCCCGCCGTAGAACTGTCCTACTTAACCCAGCAGGAACAGCGTGATCTTCTGGAAACCATGGAGAGCGAGGACTGCACCCCCTCGCTCTCTCAGGCCATCCAGCTGAAGAAACTGAGCCAAGCCGGAGAACTGGACATGGACAAGATCTTCGATATCCTCCGGGAACCCAAGGCCAACCAGCAGGACAAAATCAGCTTCCGGGTGGAGGATCTGCGTAAATTCTTCCCCAAAAGCTACACTGCCGCCCGGATTCAGGAAACCATTCTGAAGCTGCTGTCCGACTATCAGAAAAAGCGGCAGCGGGAAAACGCACGATGAGCGGCATGTTTGCGGGAGGAATGGAAAATGAGTAAAATGAACGCAACATACACCGCTGAACATTATTTTGCCGCACTGAAGCTGATTGAGCAACTGTACAAGGACGGCGAAATCCCGGCATTTATGTTCCGCAACATCCTAAAAGACTACGCAGATGTGGTGGATCTTTCAAAGTTTGCAATTTTCGAAGAAAAGGAGGATGCAGCATGATTCCCTATTCCATGGAATATCTCAAGCGGAAAGTGGTGATCTACGCCCGTGTGTCTACAGAACATGAAGCGCAAATATCCGCATTGGAGAATCAGCTGGACTGGTACAAACCTCTGCTGGATTTCCACCCGGAATGGACTTTGGTGGAGCGGTATGTGGACGAGGGCATCACCGGAACATCCGCAGAAAAGCGTCCTGAATTCATGCGGATGATGGAGGATGCGAAAAAGCACAAGTTTGACCTGATCCTGACCCGTGAGGTATCTCGGTTCGCCCGAAACACCGTGGACACCTTGCAATACACCCGAATGCTGAAAGAACATGGAGTAGAGGTATACTTCATCAATGACGGCATCAAGACCTTTGACGGCGATGGTGAGCTTCGGCTCACCATCATGGCCACCCTTGCCCAGGATGAAAGCAGAAAGACTTCCATCCGTGTGAAAAGCGGTCAGCAGACATCTATGGATAACGGCGTGTACTACGGCAACGGCAATATTCTGGGGTATGACCGATACGAGGAACTGCTGCCGGACAAGACCAAGCTGGTGGAATTTCACATCAACCCGGAACAAGCCAAGACCGTCCGGCTGATCTTTGATATGTATCTGGATGGCTGCGGCTTGGTCAAAATCAAGGATGAGCTGGAGCGGAGAGGATATAAGACCTCCCAGGGAAAGGACAAGTGGTTCCCCACGGTGATTTCCCACGTGCTGAAGAACTCCTTCTACTGCGGCATCATGACCTACCACAAGGAGTACACACCGGATTATCTGAAGCAGAAAAAAGTAAAAAACTACGGCGAGATGGAATTTACCCAGGCACAGGGCAAACACGAACCCATCGTCACCGTAGAAGAATTTGAAAGGGTGCAGCGAATTATGGAACGAAAGAGAACAAGTTGCAAGAATCTGAACACGGGTCCCCGGACCAAGGGTAAGAAACCTCGGACTACCGTCTGGGGCAAGCTGCTAATCTGCGAGTGCGGCCACACCTTCAACATGCGCAAATGGGACCGGTCTGACCGGCAGGTGCAGAATTCCTATCAGTGCTACAGCTCCGTCCGCACCGGTTCCTACGAAAGCAGAAAGAAGAAAGGGCTTCCCCTGGATGGCATCTGTCAGACACCCATGATCCCGGAATGGCGGTTGCAGATGATGGCGAATCTTATCTTCCGAAAGTATCTCTCCCAGAAAGACAAGGTGCTGGCCCTTGCCAATTCCATTCTAGAAGCGCACATCGGAGATACGGAAGAAACCCAGGACAAGGAAGCAATCCTGAAATCCAAGCAGGCAGAACTGGCCAAGCTCTCCAAGAAGATCGACGGCTACATCGAAATGCGTGCTGAAGGGGATCTCAGCCGGGAGGCCTTTCGCATGAAGTGCGCCGAGCTGGAACCCAGGATGCAGCAGCTTCAGAAAGAGATCGAAAAACTGTCCGCAGAAGCTGCCCCCAAGGAGGTTGTGGACTATACGGAAAAGCTCACGGTTCTCCAATATGCCCTGGAACAGTACACCAACCGGGATGAGGGACAGGATGTGCCGGAATCGGTGATCGAAGCCTTCGTGGTAAAGATCGTGGTGTCCAAGGATGGTTTCGACTGGTATCTGCGCTTCGACGGCGACCCGGACAAGCCTTTGCACTGCCAGTTGCAGGGAAAACGCAAATCCAGCACGAAAATTCTGGTTTCTTCCGGCTGTTCCCCCTCCATGGATAGTAGTCCCACAGGCCGCGATCAAGGACGGCAGGAATTAAGGGAAGCTTGGGATCTTACCTGGGATCTGCGCGGGCAGAAACGGTTATCCGCACTCCCAAAAGAACAGGCATTGACCTGAACCTGTATAGCTGAAAGACCAAGGGGCTGTCTCAAAACAAAGGTTTCGAGACAGCCCCTTGTGCGTTTACCCGGCTTGGCAATGTGATATGCTCCCCCTATGAGAGACCGTGAAATAAACCACTGTCAAGCATAGAGGGAGCATTATTATGTCCGGGAAGAAAAAGATACCAATAGAAGTTGTACAAGCAGATGGATTCCTCAGAAACGGATGACCTCAGGGGCGGCGGTGAATGAGGAGAAGGTGGCGGTGGCGTCCTTGAAATACAGCACCTGGGTGTTGCCGTCGTTCTCGTCATACATACCCCGCAGATTGGGATAGGCGTCCAGCATGGACTTTTTCGCCTCCACCCGGTCGTCCTCCACCAGCTCCCCGGCCAGGCGGAGCCACTGTCCATTGTGGAAGGCGCACAGCTCCGCCTTGGGATTGTCCAGGAGCTGTTTGGACACCGGCTTGACCTTTCCGGTCTGAATGTAGAGCTTCCCCTCAAAGATGTGGGCCGTTCCAAAGGGCCGCACCCGGGGTTGATCCCCCTCCACCGTCGCCAGATAATACACACCGGCTTCTTTCAAAAATTCCCATACCCGTTCCATTGCGCTTTCTCCTTTCATTCGTGAATCTCGTTTCCGTTGTTCCTTTTATAATTCAGCCACAGTACGCCCTCGTCCCACTGCTTCACCTGGGCCAGCGCAAACGCGGCCATGGAGCTCTTTGCGAACAGGGGCTTGTCCCGGGTATCGGCCACCGCCGGGCAGACCACCAGACTGATCTCGTCAATGAGATCCGCCTCCATGAAGGCGCCGTTCAGGACGCTGCCCCCTTCCAGCAGGAGCTTCTGAATACCCAGCTTTTCAGAAAGCTTTTGCAACGCCAGCGCCGCATCCACTTCCCGCTCCCCGGCAAACAGATAGAAAATCTCCCGATCCCGCAGATAAGCTACATACTTAGGATCTGCCTGACGGGTCAAAATCTCCACGATCCGGGCGTTGTGATAGCCGGGATCTTCCTGGGGATCCCGGATGTGATTGGACTTCCATCCCAGAACGCCATGGGGATCAAAGGCAACGGCGTAAAATCCCGAGGGATCCTTTCTCACAAAGTCCTCCTCCCGATCCCAATCCTCAGCGGAAGGATCGTACGGGGATAAATCGGGGCGCCAGCCTCCGGTGAAGCTGCCCTCCATGGTAACTCTGCCGCAGGCATAACCGTCCGCCCCATAGGCCCGGTTGATCTCATAGTAAATGTCCGCGGCCTTTTCCTGCTCCGGGGCAGCGAGGAAATCCCCTGTAACTTTCCCGTCCAGGGAGGTCATCATATGGCAAATCACGTAAGGCTTCTTCATTGGCTCTCTCCTCCTGTTTGGTCTTCCGGTGCGTTCCCATCCCCACGCAAAGTCTTAAGGAACCTCTGATGAAATACCCATGCGCTTTTGCAGTGCGCCACCATTCATGAAAGGCTTCGGCCCATGGGTATGGATATGCATCCGCATCGGTTGCCCCGCAAGGGGCGAGATGCTGGCATTTATTTAAAATTTTACTATGAACGCAGAGCTTTCCTAGTAAATCGGCAAGAGAGGATGCCGAGAGATTTTGGCACAGCCGAACCTTCAAAAACCGGAGGAATCCTGTATGTATTTCCCGATTTTTGAACTGCACGGATGAGGAAAAAGATCCGGCATTCAGCCGAAATCGTTTCCAATATCCGTCTGGGGAATTTTCTGACCTGTCATCGGATGGTTCCCTCCGGCCAGCTGCTTAACAAGGAATTGAGCGTGTTCGATCTGTGTGGCAACGTTCCTCCTCATGGGAAAGCTTCCGCTACATAAATGATCGCACAAATGAATCAAAAAAGCAAGGACTTCCCACAAATATTATCTCTCAAGAGGAAAGAAAACCCCATAGAATTCCTCCGTTTTTGGAACGTTCGGCTGAGCCAAAATCTCTCGATATCCGCTCTTGCCGATTGCATCAGAGGTTCCCTTGCTTTTTTCACTCCGGCAGACTATAATGATTTCACAACAGGGCAATCAACCGTGCCAATTTTCAGAAGGAATGGGATATCTATGGAATCCTCCCAACGCCTTGAACACCCGGGATTGGGCTGTGAAGCTGGTCTTGGATGGGGGCGCGCATGCTGAAGTATGGGCATCGTGTTTTCGCCCCACAAATTCGGAAGGAGCTGTGCGGATGACACTGGAAGAAATCAAACTTCGGCGGCTGGCAGGCCATCATCTGCTGGCCCCCGAAAACACCCAAACTGTAGTAAAAGACCTTTGCGGGGTTCAGGCCCAGTTCCTCAGCCATGGGCTTCATGGGCTTTCCATCCGCTGCGGCGAAGTCAATACGCAAGATCTTGTGAAAAGCTGGACCAACCGGGGAACCATGCACCTGTTCTCTGTAGACGACCTTTCTCTGTTTCTCCATGAGGGACGAAGCCATTTTCTCCGACCGGTGGACACCCTGGATTCAGACGCCTATCTCAGCGGCAGCCGCAAAGCCTATTTTGCTGATCTAATCATCGATGCCGTGTCCCAAGGGACGCAGGAGCGAGAAGCCCTGAAAAGCCTCTGCGAAACAGCCGGCATGACGGACAGCGAAAGCAAAAGCCTGTTCGACCCCTGGGGCGGCGTCATTCGTGCCCTTTGTGAAACTGGCAAACTCTGCCACAAGGTGCAGGAAAAGAAAGCCTATCAGCTTTGCCCCGCCTTCGAGCCTATGGAAAAAGAACCCGCCCGTTTGGAACTTGCCAGGCGGTACTTTACCCACTACGGCCCCGCCACGGCGAAAGACGCCGCCTATTTCTTCGGTACGACCCAGGCTGAGATCAAACGGCACCTGAAGCAGCTCCCGGTGATGGCAACCCGGTTAAACGGCAGGGACTGTTTCTATATGGAGCAGGATCTTCCCACCGGTCAGTTCCCCGCCTGCCTGTTTCTGGCCGGGTTCGATCAGCTGATGCTGGGCTATGAGAAAACCGAGAGTCTGTTCCTCCCGGCAGAATCGACGCGTGATATTTTCACCCGCGCCGGGATCGTCCGGCCTGTGGTTCTTATAAACGGCTGTACTGCCGGTTGGTGGAGCCTGAAAAACCGCAAGCTGATGATTACACTGTTTTCTCCCGTGGATCCGGCGGCAATTTCCGAAGCCGCGGCACGGCTGTGGGGAGATTCGAAGCAGATCGCCTTCCTGTAAACTTTTTTTTGCCTGGCCCCTTGACTCTCACCCTGCGTCATAGCCTATAATCCTCTTGACGGGAGGGATTTCATGAAAACGGTAAAAGAAGTCAGCCGTTTAACCGGTGTGAGTGTGCGCGCCCTCCACCACTATGACGCCATCGGCCTGCTGAAGCCCACCCGGGTTACAGAGGCAGGCTACCGGCTGTATGACGATATAGCCCTGGGGCGGCTGCAAACCATTTTACTGTTCCGGGAGCTGCAATTCCCCCTGAAGGAAATCAAGGCGATTCTGGATTCCCCGGAATTTGACCCCAGGGATGCTTTGGAGCAGCAAATCCATCTTCTGGAGCTTCAGCGGCAGCACCTGGACGCTCTCATTTCCCATGCCCGCCAGATTCAAATGACAGGAGTGGCACTTATGGACTTTTCCCCCTTTGACCGCAGTACGCTGGAGGAATACGCCGCCCAAGCAAAAGCAAAATGGGGCAAGACCCAAGCTTACAAAGAATTTCAGGAAAAAACAGCAGGACAGACCCCCGGGCAAATACAGGGCACCGGCAATGGGCTCATGGACATTTTTGCCCAAATCGGCGCCATCCGCCACACGTCCCCTGCCTCCCAAGAAGCGCAGGCACTGGTTGGGAAGCTGCAAGGATTTATCACGGAACACTACTACACCTGCACCAAGCAGATCCTTCGGGGCCTGGGGCAGCTGTACATCGCCGGGGACGCCATGACGGAGAACATTGACAAAGCAGGCGGAGAAGGCACCGCCCGGTTCACTTATGAGGCAATCGAGATTTTCTGCCGGTAAGCCATTCGTCCGGAACCGCGAACGCAGCTCCGGGCCTGGTAGTTATCCCAAAATAAACTTCCGAATCTTCTTTTCCTCCGCCGCCGGATTCAGCAAAAGGATCTGCTCCCGGATTTTTTGATAGCTTTCCTCTGCATCCAGCTCCGGGATCGAGAATCCCCGCTCTGCCCAGAAATGTTCCACCGTGGTAAAGACGGTGCTGTTCCAGCCGTAGTCAATGCCGTATTTATTTCTCTTCTGCTTCCGGCCGGTCATGGTGATATAAAGCCCCATTTGCAGCTCCACCAGCGCCCGGTCAAAGCTTGCCTTATCCTCCTTGCCAAAGCCGCCAAGGGCCTTGATCTCGTGAAGGGCCACATGGCCTTGGGACACAATGTCGTAGATCCGCTTCGCCGTATGGCTGACCGCGCCACGCCCATAGGCATCCAGAAAGAACTCTCCCTTTCTGCGAACAGCATAGAAATAGGGATACCACTCCCTGGCAATAAAACCACTGGTCTTGAAAAACACTTTGGCATAGGCAATGTCCGCCCGCTCCTCCAGCACCCGCATCCGCCATTCCCAGGGGTCCACCTCCGGATCACCGCAGTGCCACTTCACCGGCGTGTCCAGATGCTCCTGCTCTATCCAATCATAGTCAATCAGGGCAAAAATCCCCTTGGCATTGCCCCCGCCCATGGAAAAGCCGCACTTCTGTAACTCCCGGCAGAATTCTTCAAAGTTTCGGATCATGGCATCCCCTCCCTTTGCCACCATTTTACCACATCCCCGCCCCGGGGAAAAGGTCTTTCTTTGGTTGCCGCGGTGTATTTTCGGGGTGGCCGTGCATACAATATTGGTAATCAAACCGGTGAGGGGGCAGAATATGAAGGGTTGTTTTTCCCTTTGGCAGGCAGCGGGGTTCGCCTTTAGTACGCTCTTTGGTACCCTGCTGCATTTTTTGTATGACTGGACAGGCGGAAGCATCCTGGCAGCGCCCTTTTCCGGGGTCAACGAATCCACCTGGGAGCATATGAAGCTGCTCTTTTGGCCAATGTTTCTCTTTGCGAACATTCAGCGCCCATTCTTTCGGGACAGAAAGAACTATTGGTGTGTCAAGGGTCTGGAGATCCTGCTGGGCCTTTCCTTGATCCCGGTTCTGTTTTACACCTACAACGGCGTTTTCGGAACCTCCCCGGATTGGGTCAACATTGGAATCTTTTACCTTTCCGCGGCACTGGCCTGTCTTTTGGAATGGCAGCTGTTCCGCAAGGATCGGCCGACCTGCAAACGGCCGTGGCTGGCCTTAACCGCAATTTGCCTGTTGGGTGTGCTGTTCGTAGCATTCACCTTTGCCCCGCCCCGGATCCCGCTGTTTCAGGATCCTCTTACGGGGACATATGGAATCCGCGGAGCTTGACCGTCTGTCAACCTTCTCCATAAACAATGATTCGTATTTTGGGGAGAAGGGACTCGTATTTTTCCCCGTCCAAGCCCATCCCTTTCCCTGCGGTGACAGCGGCTGTGAGTCCGTTCTGGATCAGCTTTCAGCAGCTCGTTGCGCGTTTGCGCCTCGCCGCCTCGAACCAATTTTTCTTGAGAGCCTCTGAATCAATTGTCTGCGGCTGAGCACCGGATTTTTCTGTTGAAAAGCGGGAAATCCATGCAGGCTTCCTCCCCTTTTTGAAGGCTTGGCTGTACCAAAATCTCTGGGCATCCCCTTTTGCCGCTTTCATCAGAGGTTCCCTAGTGTGGAGTGCGCTGTTAAAAAGTGCTGCTGTAAACAAAGAAAAGCCTTGACTTTTATCCGATTCCGGATTATAATGCGCTTTGTCCGTATTCGGATTATGAAAGAGGGTGAAGTATGGAGGGTTCGGAGAAATACCAAGACTATGCGGTGATGCTGAATCAGTGCGACAAGGAATTGGACGAGATGTACCATACCTACGCAATGCAAAGGGGCATTTCGGATTCAACCCTCTGGGTGCTGTATGCCGTATATGACGCAAAAGATCCGCTCACCCAGGCGGAGCTGTGCAACGGATGGTTTTTCAGTCGCCAGACCATCAACACGGCCTTAAAGAGTTTGGAAAATCAAGGTATTGTCACTCTTGTCCCGATTTCGGGAAACCGGAAAAGCAAGCAGATCGTCTTTACAGAAGAAGGGAAAGATACCGCTCTGCAAATTTTGCAGCCTCTTTTGGATGGGGAAAAACGGGTGTATGATGGGTTAAGTGACGAGGAGAACCGAATTTTTGCGGAACTGTCCCGAAAACGGTGCGCCCTTCTTCGGGAATATCTAACAGCAGAATAATGTGTCATCGGAGGAGCGGGCATCGTAATGCCACGGCTTCGCAAGAAGCCTGCTCGATTGGAAGATGTCGGGTGCGCCCGGTTATTGCAGAGAATAACCAGGCGCATCTTTTCTTTTTGGCGGCGGGATTTGAAAACATACGAGGAGGAAATATCATGATTATCACCATCAGCAGAGAATTCGGAAGCGGAGGCCGGGAACTGGGTAAGCGGCTGTCGGATGTACTGGGGATCCCTTATTATGACAAAGAGATCATCGAGATGATTGCAGAGCATCACGGCCTGGATGAAAACTATGTGGCCCAAATGGCGGAAAAGAAAATCATGGCCGCTTATCCGATGACCATCGGCAAGCGTTTTGGGAGCAGCCGTATGAGCTATTCCTCCCAGCAGGCCATTCGGATCCATGCACAGCAGCAAAAGATCATCGAAAGCCTGGGAAAGCAGGGGGACTGTATCATCGTCGGTCGCTGCGCCGATGTGATATTGAAGGACTTCGCGCCCTTTAATATGTTCGTATATGCCAGCAAGGAAGCAAAAATCCAGCGCTGCCTTTCCCGGTCTTCGGAAACGGAGCAGCTTTCCAAAGCGGAACTGGCCCGTAAGATCCGCTCCATCGACAAAGCCAGAGCCTGCAACAGAGCCTTGTTCACCGACGTCAAATGGGGCGCAACTATGCAGTCAGCACCTCAGGAATTATTGAAGCAATATGTTCAGAGCCAGCATTTTACCAGCACCGCCGAGATTA
>CALWXQ010000064.1 GCA_944385545.1 uncultured Oscillospiraceae bacterium
CTGGAGAAAAATCAGTAGTAATTATCTCAAAAAATCCAGTGTTTTCAATGGGTTTTTGAGTTTTACAAGAGACTAGATAAAATAGAATCAAAGGATGGGGGTGCTGCTATGATACGCATTTTCCAAAAAGGATTCAATTACTCCCAGGATGGGCCGGGGAACCGGCTGGTTTACCATCTGCAAGGGTGCAATCTCCGCTGTCCCTGGTGCGCCAATCCCGAGGGACTGGCCCGTACCGGTGGCAGCGAGCGGTCTGTGGAGGAACTGGTGGAGGAGGTGACCCGTTCCAGGCTCCTGTTTTTTGACGGGGGCGGGGTGACCCTCACCGGCGGAGAAGTGATGGTACAGATGCCCCAGGTGCTGGAGCTGCTGAAACGGCTGCACGCCATGGGGATCCACACCTGCATCGAGACCAACGGCCTGTCGGCAGAGCTTCCGGAGCTGTTTCCCTATCTGGATCTGCTGATTATGGATGTGAAGCATTACGACCCCGCCGTCCACCAGGCGGTCACCGGCAGGGAGAACACCCTGGTCTTTGCCAACATCACCGTCGCTTTGAACCGGGGACAGGCACTGGCGCTGCGGATACCGCTGATTGGAGGCTTTAACGCCTCGCTGGAGGATGCCCGGGGCTTCGCGAAACTGTTTCAAGAGCTGGGGGTTCCCGGAAGGGCGACGGTGGAATTGCTCCGCTACCACGAGTACGGGAAGGATAAGTACAAGCAGCTTGGCCTTCCCTATATGATGACCGAAGCCGCCAAGGTCTCCAAGGAAGACTGTGAGCGCTTCGCGGAGATTCTCCGGGAACAGGGCGTTACCATTGTTCGCACTTGATCCGGCGGCGAAAACTGCCAGGCAAAGGAGGAAAAATGCTATACCAAAAGGAAATACCACTGAGGATTGAAACCGATGTGTTTGTGGCCGGCGGCGGTCCGGCAGGAGTGGCAGCGGCTGTTGCCGCGGCGAGAAACGGTTGCAGCGTTTTCCTGGCGGAGGGCGGCGGCTGCTTTGGCGGCATGGGAACAGCGTCGCTGATCCCCCTGTTTGTTACCATGACAGACGGGGTCTCCCTGGTGGCGGCGGGCTTCTGCCAGGAGATCATGGAGCGGATGCTGGATCAGGGCTGCATGGGCAGCTGGTACGATGTGCGGATCCGGCCGGAGGTTTTGAAGCGGATCTACGACGATGTGGTCACAGAGGCTGGGGTGGATTACGCTTTCTTTACCCAGGTGGTGGACGCGGTAAGCCAAGACGGAAAGATCCAGCATGTGATCCTCCATGGGAAAAGCGGCTTCTACGCGGCCAAGGCGAAGATCTACATTGACTGCACCGGCGACGGTGACCTTGCCGCAATGGCCGGCGCCCAATATGAAAAGGGCGACGCCAACGGCATCATGCAGCCGGGGACGCTGTGCAGTCTCTGGGCCGGAATCGATTGGGATACGGCGGTGGAAATGGATCACCTGGGGCAGCTGGATCAGGCCTTCCGGGACGGGGTGTTTACGGTGCAGGATCGGAGCATCCCCGGGATCTTCCGGTCTGTGGGCTTCATGGGCAACGGAAGTTTCGGCCACGCCTTCGGGATGGACGGCACCGACGAGCGATCCCTGACCAAAGCCATGGTGAACATGCGTAGGATCATTCCGGAGTATGAGCGCTACTATAAGACCTACCTGAAGGGCTATGAGAAAATGGAACTGGTGGCAACTGGCTCGCTGATGGGGGTGCGGGAGACCCGGCGCATCCTCTGTGATTACCGCCTGGGGCTGGAGGACTTCGTAAACCGGGCGGTCTTTGAAGAAGACGAGATCGGCCGCTACTGCTATCCTGTGGATATGCATCCGGCAGACGCAGGAAAGGAGGCCTATGAGGCGTCTGAGCGGATGTTCCGCCGGGACTACCGCTACAAGGAGGGGGAGACCTACGGGATCCCCTACCGGATCCTGACCCCGGTGGGGCTGGACAACCTTTTGGTAGCGGGACGATGCGTAGGATGCGACCGGTATATGTTCGCCTCCATTCGGGTGATGCCGGCCTGCTTTATCACAGGTCAGGCGGCAGGGACGGCTGCGGCAATGACCAAGGACAGCGGGGATGTACGCAGGATCGACCCCCGCCTGTTGAGAAGAAAGCTCAGAAGCGCAGGAGCCTACCTGCCGAAATACGCCTCAGACGACAGGGAGGATTAAGGCCCCGCCGTTGTAAAACAGAAAATCAAACACAATGATCTGTGGGAAAGGATGTACAATATGGAACAGTTTACTATTTGCACCCCGGAGGTGCTGACGCAGAAGGCGAAGGCCCTGTACCGGGAGGAGCGGGAGTCGCATAAGGTTCTGAACGGCTGGTTTTTGTCCCGGGAGATCGCGGCGGACTGGGATCAGGCCCATAACGAGCCGCACCCGGAGCTGCGGGCGGCCGGGGAGCTGGAGGCTATCATTGAACAGCTGCCTATCGAGATCAGCGACAATGCGATCCTGGCAGGCACCCAGCGGGATGCCTTTGCGGCCAGCTATGCGCTGATTAACCCGGCCTTCCGGGTGGAGACCTTCCGGGGGTATTGCGATCCGCTGGAGGTCTATGACTATGCCACCCCCAGCGGCGACGTGACCCGGGAGCGGATCGCCGCCATGCGGGACAGAGCGGCCAAAAGCCCCTATGTAAAAGCGCTGAACGCCGTTTACAAGGAGTACGAAGAATACACAGAGGAGGTGGCCTTCTTTGTGGAGCAGGTCACCGGCCACATGATTCCGGATTTCCGTCCCGCATTGAGACAGGGCGTCCGGGCGCTGATGGATCAGATTGACGGGAAGCTGGCTGCCGGGGGCCTGACGCAGAAGAAGGAGAAGAACCTGACCGCCATGAAGCGCAGCCTTGCCTGCGCCGTGAAGCTGGCGGGCCGATACAGAGAGCTTGCCCATCAGCAGCAGCTGACTGCGCCGCCCCAGCGGAAGAAAGAGCTGATGCTCATGGAGCAGACGCTGAGCCGGGTGCCGGAGTTCGGAGCCAGGAATTTGCTGGAGGCGCTGCAGAGCTATGTATTGCTTTGGCAGGTGATGTGCCTGGAGCAGGCGCCGAATCCCTTCGCCTTCTCTGTGGGCAACGCGGATCGTATCTTTGAGCCTTACCGGGCCATGGAGGGTCTGAGCAGAGAGGAAGCCGCCGCCCTGTTCAAGCACTTCCTGGTATTCTTCAACGTGGGCGAACGCAGCTGGGCCATCTCCCAGAACGTTCTGCTGGGAGGCAAGGACACCCAGAACCGGGATCTGACCAATGAGATGACCTACGCCATTTTGGACGCCTACTACGATATGAACCTGCCCCAGCCGATCCTGTCTGTAAAGCTCCACAGCAACACCCCCCGGAAGCTGTATGAGGAACTGGGCCGTTTCTTGTTCACACCCGGTGCGCTGACGCCGTCGCTGTTTAACGACGATTCCCTGTTCCAGACCCTGCGGGAGCACGGCGTGGAGGAGGCGGATCTGCCGGATTACTCTGTGGCGGGATGCCAAGAGCCGCTGATCATGGGCAAGGACAACGCCAACACCACAAACAGCTGGCTGAACATGGCCAAGGTGCTGGAGCTGACCCTCACCGGTGGACGCTCTGCCATCACCGGCAAGGCCATCGGCCCCCAGACGGAGACGGACGCCGCCGAGCTGCTGAAAAATATCCGGCCTCTGTTCTACCAGAACCTGACCTTCTTCGCGGAGAAAATGCGCGACGCGGCCAACGGAGCCTCCAAGGCGCTGTCGCTGCTGCCGGTACCCTTCCTGAGCTGCTTTGAGGGAGGGCTGGAGACGGCTGTGGACGTCCGGGATACCCAGGAGCAGGGCACCAAGTATAACGGCAGCGGATGCCTGATTCACGGCCTTTCGGTGGTGGCGGACTCCTTCGTGGCCATCGATCATCTGCTGGCAGAGCGGCCCCAGGACGCGCAGAACCTCATCGACGCCTGCCGGTGCGACTTCCAGGGCTACGAGGAACTGTGGGCGTATCTGAAGGCCTGCCCGAAATTCGGCAATAACCATCCCGAGGCGGATCGGGAGACGGCGGAGGTGGCAAACCGGGTTTCCGACATCGTAGGCAGTCTGCGCAACTATCTGGGCAACCCCTTCCGGCCGGACTGGAGTTCTCCGTCCACCCATCTGACTTACGGCTACTGGGTGGGAGCGACCCCTGACGGCAGAAGCAGTCGGGAAATGATGAACTACGGAATCGACCCGCTGTACGGTACTGCGGATTCCGGCATGGGCTTCCGAACCCTGTCCACCATGCAGCTTCCCTTTGAGAAGATGAACGGCGGCTGTGCTTCCCATTTCGGCATTGACCCGAAGTATTTTACTGCCGACACCTTTACGGAAAAAGGCGTTCAGTTCTACCAGCGGGTGATCAGGCCCCTGTTCTTCAACCCGGAAAACAGCAGACGGGCGCCGTTCTACCTGTATGTCAATGTGACCACAGCCGACACGCTGCGCAAGGTTCTGGCCGAGCCTCAGAAGTATGCGCCCAACGGCGTATACATCATGCGCATCCACGGCACCTTTGTGAACTTCCTGGATTTGAGTCCTGCCATTCAGGAGGATATCATCACCCGTCTGGATCCCGGATCCACCAGCTGCTGAGGTAGGCATATGCGTGTATTGGGACTGGATATCGGCACCACCACCATCAGCGCGGTGGTGGTGGAGAATGGGCAGGTGCTCCAGGCGCTGACCCGGCCCAACGGCTCGTTTCTGCAGGACAGGGAACGCTGGGAAAAATTGCAGAATCCCAAGCGGATCCGGGCCACGGCGCTGTCCATGGTGGATGAGCTGTTCCGGCTGTACCCGGATGTGGAGCGGATCGGCGTTACTGGGCAGATGCACGGCATTGTCTATCTGAACCGCCTGGGAGAGCCGGTAAGCCCGCTGTATACCTGGCAGGACGGCCGGGGAGAGGAGCCGACCTCCACCGGGGAGACGCTGGTAAGCTGGATCCGCCGTCGCACCGGCTATCCTGTGGCCACGGGCTACGGCCTGGTGACCCACTGCTATAACCTGCGGCATGGACTGGTACCCGTGGAGGCTGCGGTCTTCTGCACCATCCATGACTACATCGCCATGACCCTTGGGGGACAGAGCAAGCCGGTTCTGGATGCCAGCGACGCTGCCAGCTTCGGCCTATTTGACGTTGCCCGGGGCGCCTTTGATTTGGAAGCAATGGAGAAGGCGGGCGTTGACGGCGCGATGCTGCCCGCCCTGGCCGAGGATCCGAAGATCGGCGTCTACAGGGGCAAGGCGGCTGTGTATGTGGCCATCGGGGATAACCAAGCCAGCTTCCTGGGCGCCACAGAGGGACGGCTGGGCTGCATGCTGGTGAATGTGGGTACAGGCAGCCAGTTTTCCGTCTACAGCAAGGACTATCTTTCCTGCCCCGGCCTGGAGACCCGTCCCTTCCCCGGAGGCGGTTATCTGCTGGTGGGCGCCTCCCTATGCGGCGGGCGAGCTTACGCGCTGCTGGAACAGTTTTTCCGGATGACTGGGCAAATGTTGGGTGCGACGGAGGACAGCGCCTATGACGCCATGGCGGCGCTGCTGGCGTCGACGGAGAAGCCCCGGGACATCCCCAAGGTGACTCCGCTGTTCCAGGGAACCCGGCAGGATCCCGGCCTTCGAGGCAGCATCACGGGACTCAGCGTGGATAATTTCACGCCGCAGCATTTCCTGTGGGGAATGATGGAGGGGATCGCCGGCGAGCTGCATCAGATGTACTGCGCCTATCGGGCCTCCTGTGACGCTCCGGTGACGCTGATGGGCTCCGGCAACGGCCTGCGGAAAAATCCATGGCTACAGCACTGCTTCTCGGAGGCCTTCGGCCAGGAGCTGATTCTGAGCCGGTGCAACGAGGAGGCGGCCACCGGCGCTGCCCTCTTTGCCGCCGGGCGGTAGCCTTTCAGAAAGGAAAACGCCTATGCGCTTATTCAGTTATGACGGCATACTGGCACAGATCCTGCGCTACCTGGTTCGGCTGTTTCTGCTGACCCTGTGCCATACCCTGTGCTGTCTGCCGGTGGTTACCTTCGGGGCGGCATCCACGGCAATTTACGCCGCGTTCTTTCAGAACCGCTGGGATGAGGGCCTGATCCGCAGCTATTTCAGCGCCTTTCGGGACAACTTTAAGCAGGCTACCACCCTGTGGCTGATCGCCCTGCTGCCGCTGTTGCTCCTGGCGGGGGATTACTACTGCCTGTTTGCTTATGACTTTGTGAACGAGGACATTGCCTGGGTGGTGACGGTGCTGATCAGCCTGGTTTACCTGTCGATGCTTTCGTTCCTGTTCCCACTGCAGGCGCGATATGAAAATCCCGGGAGGATCACCATCCGCAATGCCATGATCCTGGGAGTGGGTCTGCTGCCGCTGGGGGTATTTATGAACGCGATGAACGTTTTGCCCGCGCTCATTTACCTGATCAGCCCGGAGCTGTATTCCGGCGTCATGGTTTGGTGGGTGCCAATCTGGTGGGGGTTGGCGGCTCAGATCAACAGCTGGATACTGATGCGGGTCTTTCGCAGGCTCCAGCCGGAATCCGACGGAGGCCGGGGAGAGGAAGCCGGCGGGCTGGCGGATGTGGATACACACGAAAGCTGAGGAAGAATTATGGAACTATCAGGGAAAAAGATATGCTTCTTAGGCGACAGCATTACAGAGGGCTGCGGCACCAGCGGCGCCGAAAACGGATTTCCTCAGCTGCTGTACCGGCAGTATGGACTGGCCGCCGCCTGGAATCACGGCATT
This sequence comes from uncultured Oscillospiraceae bacterium, assembly GCA_944385545.1. Lineage (GTDB taxonomy): Bacteria > Bacillota > Clostridia > Oscillospirales > Oscillospiraceae > Faecousia. The sequence goes on from CALWXQ010000064.1 coordinate 6,778, forward strand.
GGCGGCACCCGGTTCGCCCGGCAGATCCAGCCGTCGGAGAACCCCATAACAGACAGGGACTTTTGCGCCCGGGTGTCGGAGCTGAACGAGGAAGCGGATGTGGTGGTTGTCTTCGGCGGCACCAACGATTACGGCCACGGCGATGCCCCCTTCGGTACGCCGCTGGATCGGACGGCGGATACCTTCTGCGGCGCTTGCTATGAGCTGTTCAGCCGGCTGCGGGAGCGCTTCCCGGCGGCGGTGATCCTGGTGGTGACGCCGATCCACCGGCTGCGGGACGAGAGCCATCAGGGAGACGGACGCCAGCAGGCGCCCAGACCCGCCTTGCGGGAATATGTTCAGGTGATCCGGGAGACTGCCCGGGCCTTCGGACTTCCGGTGCTGGATCTGTTCCAGGCCAACGTCCTCAACCCCAATGATCCGGCGGTGCAGGAAGCCTTCGTCCCGGATGGTCTGCATCCCAACGATGACGGGCACCGCGTCCTTGCCCAATGGATCGGGCAGTGTCTGGAGGCGCTGTAAGCTCCGAAACCGTAGGAAGGGATATGACGATGGAACAACAGATGCTTTGGCAAAAAACGATCCCGGTACGCTTGGATACCGATGTGCTGGTGGCAGGAGGCGGCCCTGCCGGGATTGCCGCGGCGGTAGCGGCGGCAAGAAACGGGGCAAAGGTCTTCCTGGTGGAGGGACTGTCCTGCCTGGGTGGGAGCGGCACTTCGGGCATGGTCTCCCAGCTGGTAGGTTTGACAGACGGCGAGCATTTCATGGCCGGCGGCATCGGAGCTGAGATGCATCAGCGTCTGCGGGAGATGGGAGGATTCCGCGCCTATCCTTATTCCGGGGACATCCTGCGTACGGAGATTTTCAAACGGTTCTGCGATGCATACCTGTTGGAAAACGGCGTGTCGTTTCTGCTGGTGACCCGCCTTATCGACGTGGTCAGGGAGGACGGCCGGGTAACGGCGGCGATTCTTCATGGGAAAAGCGGCATCTTCGCCGTCACTGCCAGACAGTTCATTGACTGCACCGGTGACGGCGACCTGTCGGCGATGGCCGGAGCGGCTTTTGAACTGGGGGATGAAAACGGGAATATGCAGCCAGGGACGCTGTGCTCCCAGTGGACGGGGGTGGATTGGAGCCAGGCAGACCGTCGCTTCCAGGACGAGGCCATGGAGCGAGCCATTGCCGATGGCTTTTTCACAGTGCCCGATCACCACTTCCCCGGTGGATATCAGAACGGCGAGACCACCATGACCCTGAACGCGGGCCATGCCCATGGTTTGGACGGGACAGACGAGCGTTCTCTGACAGATGCCTATATCACCCAGCGCAGGCGGGTGGTGGAGTACGGCGAGTTCTACCGGAAGTATTTGGACGGCTTCTCGCGTATCGATCTGACGGCCACAGCCCCCCTGATGGGGGTTCGGGAAAGCCGGCGGATCCTGGGGGAGTATCAGATGACGGAAAGGGATTTCCTGGAAAGAGCGGTATTTGCCGACGAGATAGGCCGCTTCGCCTATGCGGTGGATCGCCACAGGAATGCCACGGATCCGGAGGAATACCGGCGATTTGAGCAGCAGTTCCAGGATCTGCGCTATGGCCCCGGGGAGAGCTACGGGATCCCCCTTCGGGCGCTGCTGGTGAAGGGACTGGAGAATGTGACCGTTGCCGGCCGGTGTATTTCCACGGATTGCAGCATGCAGGCCTCGGTACGGGTCATGCCCGGCTGCTTTATTACCGGGCAGGCGGCAGGAACGGCAGCGGCCCTGGCCGTCCGGAAGGGTGTGCAGCTGCGGCATGTGCCGGTGAGGGAGATCCAGGCCGCTCTGAAGGACATGGGGGCCTATTTGCCGAATTTCCGACCGGAGTGACCTTCATAAACCATTTGCTCGGCATTGATCAGGCCATTCTCCCGCGGCTACAGCAGACCGGCGGCAAAGGTGGCCAAGCCCCGTCCGAAGCGCCGAAGCTCAGCACGCTTTTGTCATGCCTTCCCAGGTGCCGCATACCGGTATGCCGATCTGGGGCGTGTGGTTCATACGCCTATTTTTGATACAAAAAGGTATCCGCAGCTTAAATGCGAAGAAACTGCAACGGAGAGTCCCATTTCTGGAACTCTCCGTTTTGCATTGGCTGGTATTTTACAGCCCTTTTTTTGATTCCCCGTTCTTCCTCTGCGGAATTCTTCAGTTGAATTCTTCTGGCTGGATATAGGCATCGGGGCTGATGGCCATACCGCCATGCTCTTTGATGGTCAGATACAGGGTTTCGGAACCGTTCTCAATTTGCAGGAATAGCACGCCGTCTTCATTAAAACGGTCTGTGATCTCCATGACCTGATCGTAATAGTAGAGCCAGACGGTGCCGTCTTCCCGGTATTCCAGCTCCGGGCTGTTCAGGTGTTCCAGAATATCTTCTTCTGTCAGGGGGCGTTCGGAACCATCGGGGTTGAAGTGAACGCCGCCTCCGCCGATCTGTTGGGTTTTTCCATCGGCGTCGTTAAAGGTGAGGGTATAATCCCCATTTTGAATGTCCAGAACCGCGTTGGTCTGATCCCCGTGGATCCATAGCTGGATGGTTCTGCGGATTCCGCCTACATCGGCAGCATAGCAGACTGTGGCCAGGCTGAACAGGACTACAGCCGCGGCACAAAGGACGGTGATCCGTCGCAGAGAAATGTGTTTATTCGGTTTCATTGTCAGTTCCTCCTTCAAAAAGTCGCCGGAGGCATGGAGCACGGAAAAGGTGCGTTGGTACTGCTGTTTATCGATCATGGTGTTCCTCCTCCGTAAGCATGGATTTCAGAAGTTTTCGTCCCCGACTCAGTTGACTTTTCACGGTGCTCGGATTGCGATGCAGGGCATGAGCGATCTCCTCAATGGAGTATTCCTCATAGTAATGCAGATGGATCACGATGCGGTATTTTTCCGGCAGCTGCATTACCGCCTGAAACAAGCTGCGGTCTTCCGGCTGAGCGAATTCCAGCTGATTCATATACGCTTCCCAGCTGACCCGGTTTCTGCGCCAGAAGGCGCCGATGATGTCCTTTGCCCGGTTGATGGCCACGCGGAGAAGCCAGGCCTTCAAATGGGTTTCGTCTATGTAATCCCTATTTACGGTGTAATACTTCAGGAAGGTATCCTGAACAATGTCATCGGCGTCCATTGGATCCCGGCAAATGCTGAAGGCGGCGGAAAATACCCGATCCCCGTATCGCCGGAAGGCTTCCTCAACTGATAGTCTCATACATACTCCTGTATACGGCTGGGCCCTTCCCGGGAAGGGCTCAGGGATGATTGGAAAGATCTTTCATAAACCAAACGATTCCCGGAGGGAAAAGGTTGCACGGTAAGATAAAATTTTCTGCCGCTTTGTCTACAGGATAACACCAAAGCCGGAACAATACAATTGCCCGGAGGCAATTCACAGGAAACGCCATGAGAAAGGCGACACCCTGGACGGAAATACGATAGCGGCAGACAGAAAGACCCAATAAAGGTTCGGCGGCACACCAGAAAAGACACCGGCCTCTTGCAAGGCAACGGATTGTCTGAAAGGAGTGTGCGATATGTGCAGCGAGCAAGAATTTGAAAACCAAAACGACGATTTTGATTACCCCGCATCCCGGGCAATGGGAAACAAACACAGGAAAAGAGGTTGAAGGAATGGCATATCAAGCGACATTCAAACGGCATGAGATCAAATATCTGCTGACACATCAGCAGAAAGAAGCTGTTTTGCGGGTACGCCAGAAAATTTTGTGTAAGCGAATTTCGACAAACTCAAGAATATCACGTTTACAATGTGCAGGATTGGGG
>CALWXQ010000065.1 GCA_944385545.1 uncultured Oscillospiraceae bacterium
TTAAATTATAAAATTAAGGTGATTCGCACATCCTTTCCCTGGAGGTGACCTGCTATGGCATACATTGCTCCGTCCATCTTGTCAGCAGATTTTGCCAATTTGGAGCGGGACATCCATAATATTGAGCAAAACGGCGGCGATTGGGTTCATGTGGACGTGATGGACGGCCTGTTTGTGCCCAATATTACCATCGGCATTCCGGTGGTGCGCGCCATCCGCCGGGTGACCGGGCTGCCCTTGGACGTGCACCTGATGATCCGGGAGCCAATCCGCTATGTCCGGCAGTTCGCGCAGGCCGGCGCGGACTGGCTGTGCATCCATATCGAAGCGGATACTCCGCAGAACAACCTGGCCTGCCTGGAGCAGATCCGCGCCCTGGGCTGCAAAAGCGCCATCGCCCTGAAACCCGGTACGGCCGCTGAGGAAGCCATTCCCTACCTGGAAATGTGCGGCATGATCCTGGTCATGACCGTAGAGCCTGGGTTCGGCGGTCAGAAGTTCATGGCGGATATGATGCCCAAGCTGGCCAAGCTGCGGCGGATGCTGGGTAATGTCAATCCCGGGTGTCTGCTGGAGGTGGACGGTGGCGTGGACGCGATCACCCATCAGGCGTGCAAGGACAGCGGCGCTGATGTTCTGGTGACAGGCTCGGCCTACTTTAAAGCAGCGGATCGGGCGGCTTTTGTGCGGCTGATCCAGGGCTGAACCGGCGCATGGGAATTTCATCAGAGCTTCCCAAGGTTTTACACAGAATTTCCCTATCCGGCAATTGACAATTTCCCCGTCAAACGGTATAATATATCCGGAAAACGGAGGCTGCATGCAATACCGGATTTCCCGTTCGTAAATCCGAAGACGAAATTCACGTCTTTTGAAAGAAAGGAAAATTGCCATGATTTATAGTGCAGAAGTACAGCATATGTGCTCCGTGGCCAAGGGCGCCTATCACGGCCCCGCTCCCATTCCCGAAGAAGGCAAATGGGTGCAGGTCAAGGAAATTAAGGATGTCAGCGGGTTCACCCACGGCATCGGCTGGTGCGCTCCTCAGCAGGGCTGCTGCAAGTTGACCCTGAACGTGAAGGAAGGCATCATCGAGGAAGCTCTGGTAGAAACCCTGGGCTGCTCCGGCATGACCCACTCCGCCGCTATGGCCTCTGAGATCCTCATCGGCAAGACCATTTTGGAAGCCCTGAACACCGACTTGGTCTGTGACGCCATCAATACCGCTATGCGGGAGCTGTTCCTACAGATCGTCTATGGCCGCAGCCAGTCCGCTTTCTCCGAGGACGGTCTGGCCGTGGGCGCTTCCCTGGAAGACCTGGGCAAGGGTCTGCGCAGCCAGGTGGGCACTATGTTCGCCACCAAGGAGAAAGGCCCCCGTTACCTGGAAATGGCGGAGGGCTATGTCACCCGCTGCGCTCTGGACGAGGACAACCTGATCATCGGCTACGAGTTCATTAACCTGGGTAAGATGATGGACTTCATCAAGAAGGGCGACGATGCCAACACCGCACTGGAGAAGGCCAAGGGTTCCTATGGCCGCTTCGCCGGCGCCGCGAAGTACATCGATCCCCGTCACGAATAAGAGGAGGACGCTGCAATGGCTTTGTTTGAAGGTTACGAAAGAAAGATCGACAAGATCAACGGCGTCCTGGCCCAGTACGGCCTGAACTCCGTGGAGGAGTGCCGGGAAATCTGCCAGGCCAAGGGCTTCGATCCCTACGAGATTGTTAAGGGCATTCAGCCCATCGCTTTTGAGGACGCGGCTTGGGCCTACTGCATGGGCGCCGCCATCGCTCTGAAGAAGGGCGTGAAGAACGCCGCCGAGGCCGCTGAGGCCATCGGTATCGGCCTGCAGGCGTTCTGCATCCCCGGCTCCGTGGCCGAGGATCGGAAGGTCGGCCTGGGCCATGGCAACCTGGGCGCTATGCTGCTGCGGGACGAGACGAAGTGCTTCGCCTTCCTGGCCGGTCACGAGTCCTTCGCCGCTGCCGAAGGCGCCATCGGCATCGCCCGCTCCGCCAACAAGGCCCGAAAGGAGCCCCTGCGGGTCATCCTCAACGGCTTGGGCAAGGACGCTGCTCAGATCATCTCCCGGATCAACGGCTTTACCTATGTGCAGACCCAGTTCGACTACTACACCGGCGAGCTGAAGGTGGTTCGTGAGATCCCCTACTCCAACGGTGAGCGGGCTGCCGTCCGCTGCTACGGCGCTGACGACGTCCGTGAAGGCGTTGCCATCATGCACAAGGAAGGCGTGGACGTTTCCATCACCGGCAACTCCACCAACCCCACCCGGTTCCAGCACCCCGTGGCCGGCACCTACAAGAAAGAGTGCGTCGAGCAGGGCAAGAAGTACTTCTCCGTGGCTTCCGGCGGCGGCACCGGCCGTACCCTGCACCCGGACAACATGGCCGCCGGCCCCGCCTCCTACGGCATGACCGACACCATGGGCCGTATGCATTCCGACGCCCAGTTCGCCGGTTCCTCCTCCGTCCCCGCCCACGTGGAAATGATGGGCTTCCTGGGTGCGGGCAACAATCCCATGGTCGGTATGACCGTGTCTGTTGCCGTTGCTGTTGAGGAAAGCCTGAAGTAATTGCTTTTCGGACATTTCAGCACCCATGGGCAAGGTGGCAACCTGCCACCGGCAGGTTGCGGTTATCCGACTCGCAATGCTGCGCATTGCTCACCCATGGTCGGTATGACCGTGTCTGTTGCCGTTGCTGTTGAGGAAAGCCTGAAGTAATTGCTTTTCGGACATTTCAGCACCCATGGGCAAGGTGGCAACCTGCCACCGGCAGGTTGCGGTTATCCGACTCGCAATGCTGCGCATTGCTCACCCATGGTCGGTATGACCGTTTCTGTCGCCGTTGCCGTTGAGGAAAGCCTGAAATAAGAGAGGAACCCCTCCGGTTTGGAACCTAAACGCGCAAGCCTCTGAAACCGCATAAAGAAAGCAAGGAAGCACATCCTTTCGGAGAAATCCCGGAAGATGTGCTTCCTTTTCAGCCTCACCTGTCCGGCTTTGGCAGGGGCGTCAGACAGCAGGGCGCGGATATTCCGCCGGTCCTGGTCGGTCATGCCCCCATCGTGCTCCAGCACCATATCCTCCTGCGCCCGGTAGGCCCGGAGGGTCAGGCTGCCATCCGGAACCTGGTTCCTGCCGTCCCGGCTCAGAGCCGCCGGAGATTCACCGTCCTTCTCCCTGTCCCCGCCCCCGGCAGCGGGCAAACGGCCCTTGTGTATTTACTTTTTCGGTGGATTGTGCTAAACTGAGTGCATTCCATCAGCTGTGAGATGATTTGCATGAATATCGACATCACCCGGGCCATTGTGGATTTGGACGCCATTGAGGAAAACTTCCGTGCCGTCTGCCGCAAAGCGGGGGTTCCGGTTATGGCCGTGGTCAAAGCCGACGCCTACGGCCACGGCGTCATTCCCGTTGCGCGGCTGCTGGAGCCGCTGTGTGGCTTTTTCGGCGTCAGCTCCATGGCGGAGGCCCTTCAGCTGCGCCGGGCGGGACTGACCAAGCCCATTTTGATCCTGGGCTATACCCCGCCGGAGGCGTATCCTGCCGCCGTCCGGGAGGGGATCCGTCCGGCCATCTTCCACTATGACGACGCCCTGGCCCTTTCCCAGGCTGCCAAGGCGGCGGGAGTCACCGCCCCGTTCCACTTCGCCCTGGATACGGGCATGAGCCGCATCGGCTTCCAGCCCACCCAGGACGCCGCCGGCCTGTGCGCCAGGATCGCTGCCCTGCCCGGTCTGGATCCCGAAGGACTGTTCAGCCACTTCGCCACCGCCGACTGCGCCGACCTGAGCCGGGCCCTGGAGCAGCGGGCGCTGTACGACCGGTTTGACGCCATGCTGAAGGCCCGGGGCGTATCCATCCGGCTGCGCCATCTGAACAACTCCGCCGGGCTGATGAATTTCCACCGGACGTATGACATGGTTCGCTCCGGCATCATCACCTACGGCATGTATCCCAGCGACCAGGTGGATCCCCGGCTTCTGCCACTGAGACCGGCGCTGAAATGGGTCAGTGGTGTCAGCCATGTAAAGACCCTGCCCGCCGGTCGGGAGATCAGCTACGGCGGCACCTTCGTCACCACCGGCGATACCGTTATTGCCACCATTCCTGTGGGCTACGCCGACGGCTATCGCCGCAGCCTGTCCGGAAGGTTCTACGTCCTGATCAACGGGCGCAGGGCCCCCATTCTGGGCCGAATCTGTATGGATCAGATGATGGTGGACGTTACCGGGATCCCCGGGGTAGCGGTGGGCAGTCCGGTCACCCTCATCGGCGCCGACGGCGGCGAGACCATCTCCATAGAGGCCATCTCCGCCCAGGCCGGGAGCTTCAACTACGAATTTGCCTGCGGCATCGGCCGCCGGGTTCCCAGAGTTTACATGCGTCACGGATCGGTCGTCCAGACCGTCCAGTATCTTCTGGATCCATAACAAAACCGGCAGGAACCGGGGGCTTTTCCCCGATCCTTGCCGGTTTTTTGTTGTTTATTCCTGAATGCCCAATTCCTCCGGCGCGGCGCCGTTGAGGCCGTTGGCTTCCAGCACAGCACTCAGATGCTTCACATCCTTGACCCGGAAGACCATGTAGGCCATGCCCTCCCGGGCGCCGAACATGGAATACATGTAGTTGATATCAATACCGGCGTCTGCCACGATGTGCAGCACCTTGGCCAGCCCGCCGGGCTGATCCGGCACCGGCGCGGCCACCACAGGCCGGGTGGAGAGGATATAGCCCTTTTTCCACAGCAGATTGGCGGTAGCCTGGGGGCGGCTGACAATGAGCCTGACCACTCCGTAATCCGTGGCCTCCGCAATGTGGATGGCCCGCAGATCGATATTCTCATTGGCCAGGATATCCGTGATCTCAGACAGCTGCCCGGCACGGTTTTCCAGAAATACGGAAATCTGTTGAATGATCATAAATATACCCCTTTCTCAGATTTTGCGCTTGTCGATGACCCGTACGGCCTTGCCCTCGCTGCGGGTGATGGACTTGGGCGCCACCAGCTTGACCTTGGCGTAGATGCCCAACATGGCCTTCAGCGCGGATACCAGATTCTTTTCCATTTCGGTAATCTTTGCCAGGGAGTCGGAGAAGCTCTCCGCAGTCATTTCCACCTGAACCTCCAGGGTATCGGAATTGTTCACCCGATCCACAATGATCTGGTAGTTGGCAGGATAGCCCTGCTCCAGCAGCACCGTCTCGATCTGAGAGGGGAAGACGTTGACGCCACGGATGATCAGCATGTCGTCGCTGCGGCCCATAGGCTTACTCATCTTGACATGGGTACGGCCGCAGGAGCACTTTTTCCGGGTGAGCACGCAGATGTCTCTGGTGCGGTAACGCAGCAGGGGGAATGCCTCCTTGGTGATGGAGGTGAACACCAGCTCGCCCTTGCTTCCCTCGGGAAGCACCTCCCCGGTATCCGGGTCGATGATCTCGGGGATGAAGTGATCCTCGTTGATATGCATGCCCGTCTGCTCGCTGCATTCAAAGGCCACGCCCGGGCCGCTGGTCTCCGTCAGGCCGTAGATGTCATAGGCCTTGATGCCCAGCTTGTTCTCAATATCCCGGCGCATTTCCTCGCTCCAGGCCTCAGCGCCGAAGATACCGGCCTTCAGCTTGATCCGATCCCGCAAGCCCCGCTCGTGGATGCTCTCCGCCAGGTAGGCGGCATAGGAGGGGGTACAGCAGAGGATGGTGGAGCCAAGATCCGTCATAAATTGCAGCTGCCGGTCGGTGTTGCCGCTGGACATGGGCAATGTCAGGCAGCCCACCCGATGGCTGCCGCCGTTGAGGCCGGGGCCGCCGGTAAACAGGCCGTAGCCGTAGCTGACGTGGCACACATCCTCGTTGGTGCCGCCGGCGGCAACAATGGCCCGGGCGCAGCAGTCCTCCCACAGGTCAATGTCATGCTGGGTATAGAAGGCCACCACGCGCCGTCCCGTGGTGCCGGAGGTGGACTGGATGCGAACGCAGTCCCCCAAGGGCTTTGCCAGCAGGCCGTAGGGATAGGCCTCCCGCAGATCGTCCTTGGTCAGAAATGGCAGCTTGTGAAGATCCTCCACGCCCTGGATATCCTCAGGGGTGACGCCCTTTTCCTCCATCTTTTTCCGGTAGTAGGGTACATTGTCCCACACGTGCCGCACCTGCTTGACCAGGCGCTCATTCTGCCAGGCCAGGATCTGCTCCCGGTCGGCGGTTTCGATCTCGGGTTGATAGTAACGCTCCATGATGATCTACTCTCCTTGTCTGATTGATCTTAATACGCCTTGGGAAAATATGGAAGCCTCCGGTAAACTACCCATGCGCTTTCGCGGTGCGCCACCATTCAGCATCCGCATCGGTTGCCCCGTAAGGGGCGGGATGCGGGCATTGGTTTGAAGCTTTCCTATGAATGGGGCGCTTTCATAGCAAATCGGCAAGGGCTAAGGATCCGGTGCTCAGCCGCAGGCCATGGATTCAAAGGTTCCTACGCTTTCTTACGCCTCCCGGCCCAGGGTAAAGGCCCGGTGGTTCAGCTCCAGGAATTTTGCCGGAACGCTTTTTTCAATGGCATCCTGCCACACCGCCTCCGGAATGTCGAAGTACCGGCTCAGCCGCCCCATTAAGACGATGTTCACCGCCTTGCTGGATCCGGCCTGCTCCGCCAGGGCCAGGGCGTCGATGGCGTCCACATCCACGCCCAAGGCCGTCATCTTTTCCACCAGTCCCTGGGGGTACGCCGCCGCGCCGGTGATTACCGGCATGGGGTTGACCTGCTGGGTGTTGGTAATCAGTTTGCCCTGGGGCTTTAAGTATTCCGTCCACCGGGCCGCCTCCAGCAGCTCGAAAGAGAGAATGTAGTCCGCCTCCCCTTTGTCAATAATGGGGGAATACACCTTATCCCCGTAACGGACATAGGTCACCACGCTGCCGCCCCGCTGGGACATGCCGTGAACCTCGGATACTTTCACATCATAGCCCTTGTCCAGGAGCAGCCGGCCCAGAAGCTTGCTGGCAAGCAGTGTGCCCTGGCCGCCGACGCCCACGATCATAATGTTCTTCGTTTCCATGGTCAGCCTTCCTTTCCGCCGCCCAGGGCGTTGAATTTGCACAGCTGGCGGCACACGCCGCAGCCGGTACACAGGGTGTTGTCCACCACTGCCTTCTGATTCACGATGGAAATGGCGGGGCAACCGATCTTCATGCAGGCTTTGCAGCCGACGCACTTATTCGGATCCGACACAATGGGGCCGGGATGCTTGACATACTTCAGCAGGGCGCAGGGCCGTCGGGAGATAATCACGGAAGGCTCATCCACCGCCGTCTCCTCCTTCACCGCCGCGTCGCACTGGGCCAGATCATAAGGATCCACCACCCGCACCCGGTTGATGCCCACAGCCCGGCACAGGCTCTCCAGGTCGATCTTGGTACAGGGGTCGCCCTTGAGGTTATAGCCGGTGGTGGGATTCTGCTGGTGTCCGGTCATACCGGTGATGGAGTTATCCAGAATAATCACCGTGGCATTGGATTCATTGTACGCCACGTTCACCAGACCCGTAATGCCCGAGTGCATGAAAGTGGAGTCCCCGATCACCGCCACCGTCTTTTTCCCTTCGCCGCCGCCGGCTTTGTGGAAGCCGTGGAGGCCGGAGACGCTGGCGCCCATGCAGATGGTGGTATCCAACGCCGCCAGGGGCGCCACCGCGCCCAGGGTGTAGCAGCCGATGTCTCCCAGGACGGTGCAGCGATTCTTATTGAGAATATAGAACAAGCCCCGGTGAGGACAGCCGGCGCACATCACCGGCGGGCGGGGCGGGACTGTCTCGTCCAGCTTCTTCCCCGGCTCTCTGGCCTGCGCCAGCTTCCGCGCCACCATATTCTGGCTCAGCTCGTCGATGCAGGAGAACAGCGACTTGCCTTCCGGCGCCAGACCCAGGCTGCGGCAATGATCCTCGATAAAGCCGTCCAGCTCCTCCACCACCACCAGCCGCTCCACTCCGGCGGCAAAGTCCAGAATCTTCTGCTTCGGCATAGGCCAGGTCATACCCAGCTTCAGCACCGGATACCGGTTACCCAGCACTTCCTTCACATATTGGTAGCTGGTAGAGGCGGTGATGATGCCAACGGTATTCTCCTGTCCCGGCTCCACCATGTTGATGGAGGCGGTTTCGGCATAGGCAATCAGAGCCTGGGTGCGCGCCTCCACCACCGGATGGCGGCGCTTGGCGTTGCCTGGCATCATAATGTACTTGGCCCCGTTTTTCTCATAGGGCTTTTCCGGCGGGGTAATCCGCTCCCCCGGCTCCACCACGCTCTGGGAGTGGGAGACCCGGGTGCACATTTTCAGCAGCACCGGAGTATCGAACCGCTCGCTGAGTTCATAGGCCAGCATGGCAAAGGCCCGGGCCTCGGCGCTGTCCGCCGGCTCCAGCATGGGGATCTTGGCCGCCTGGGCATAGTGCCGGGAATCCTGCTCGTTCTGGGAGCTGTGCATACCGGCGTCATCCGCCACGGCAATGACCATACCGGCGTTGACCCCGGTATAGGAAATGGTAAACAGCGGATCCGCCGCCACGTTCAGACCCACGTGCTTCATGCCGCAGAAGCTGCGCTTTCCGGCCAGAGACGCGCCGAAGGCCGCCTCCATGGCCACCTTCTCATTGGGTGCCCACTCGGCATAGACCTGGGGGTACTTGGCGATGGCCTCGGTGATCTCGGTACTGGGGGTACCGGGATAGCTGGATACAAACGCGCAGCCGGCCTCGTAAAGGCCTCTGGCCACCGCTTCGTTGCCGAGCATCAGTGTTTTCATGTGATATCTTCCTCCTTTTCCCGCTTCCGGCCGGAACCGAAGGCGGTGGAAATTTCCAATTTGGGGGGTTCCCGGGATATGAAAAACGTCCTCCGCAAGCAAACACTTGCAGAGGACGAGAAATTCCCGTGGTACCACCTCAGTTTACCGCAAACGCGGCCTCATCAGGATACTTACATATCCCCGCGCTGTATCGGGCGCGCCCGTCCAGACTTACTTGGGCAGGAGATCCCTGCCGGTTCCGCCGGCCGCTCAGGAAGGAATTCGCCGCCTGCTCCGCTCCTGCCTTCCACCAACCGGCAGGTCTCTGTCAGGGAGCTTCGACGGGTACTGGGTTCCGTCATTGCGTTAAACTGATATTACCGCTACTTTAACACTTTTCAGTGGCAGTGTCAACCTTTTTTCCGACGCTTTTTTCCGCCCGGCCGATGGATTCCCGGGTAGTGACCACCACGGTCCGCTCATAGCAGGTGAAAATGTCCTCCAAGCGCTGCTTCTCCGGCGCTTTGGTGACCAGACTCACCGCCGGCACAATCACCAACCCCGCCAGCATACAAAAGGCGCCGCAGTTGATGGGCGACTGAAGCAGGGCCGGGAAGGCGCTGCCCAGGCCGATATTGGCCAGCATCACCACCGTAGAGAACAGGAAGCTGGCGGCGCAGGCGGCTTTGGTGGTTCGCTTCCAATACAGGCCGTAGAGGAAGGGAGCCAGGAAGGCGCCGGCCAAAGCGCCCCAGGACACGCCCATAAGCTGGGCGATGAAGGTAACGTTGGAGCGGTACTGCAAAATCGCCAGTACCACGCTGATGGCGATAAACACCACCACCAGGCCCCGCATCCAGCGAACCTGCCGCTTTTCGTCCATGTCCTTGATCAGAAGATCCTTAATAAAGTCCAAGGTCAGCGTGGAGCTGGAGGCCAGCACCAGGGAGGACAGGGTGGACATAGAGGCCGACAGCACCAGGATCACCACCACCGCGATCAGCACTGTGGGCAGACCGGAGAGCATGGTAGGAATGATGGCGTCATAGCCGTCCCGGGTCACATCAATCTGGTCGGCGTAGAGCCGTCCAAAGCCGCCCAGGAAGTAGCAGCCCCCGGCTACCACCACAGCAAAGGCCGTAGACACTACCATACCGGTGTTAATGGACTTCTCACTTTTAATGGCGTAGAACTTCTGCACCATTTGGGGCAGGCCCCAGGTGCCCAGGCTGGTCAGCAGCACCACGCCCAACAGCCCCACCGGATCCGGGCCGAAGAAGGAGGCAAACACCCCCGGGGTGGTGGACACTTCCGGATCCGTGACCCTGCCCAGGCCGTCCAGCGCCTCCATAAAGCCCCCCTGGCTGTTCAGAACCGCGGCGATTACCGCCACGATCCCCACCAGCATGATGATGCCCTGGATGAAATCGTTGATCGCGGTGGCCATATAGCCTCCGGCAATCACATAGACCCCGGTGAGCACCGCCATGACGATGACGCAGACGCTGTAGTCGATCTCAAAGGCCATGGCGAACAGGCGGCTCAGGCCGTTATAAAGGCTTGCGGTATAGGGGATCAGGAAAATAAAGATGATCACCGAAGCGCACAGCTTCAACCCTCTGCTGTCAAAGCGCTTGCCGAAAAACTCCGGCATGGTGGCGCTGTCCAGGTGCTGGGTCATGACCCGGGTGCGCCGCCCCAGCACCGCCCAGGCCAGCA
>CALWXQ010000066.1 GCA_944385545.1 uncultured Oscillospiraceae bacterium
CTGGAGAAAAATCAGTAGTAATTATCTCAAAAAATCCAGTGTTTTCAATGGGTTTTTGAGTTTTACAAGAGACTAAAGTTAGAAAATCAGAAGGAGGGACACAGAATGCTGACAAACGAGCAAATCCGGCAAGCCTGTAAGGAGGCGGAGGACTACGTGATCGCTTGCCGCCGGTTCCACCGGGAACCGGAGCTGACCGGAGAGGAGTACAAAACATCCGCATTTATCAAATCCGAGATCGAGGCCGCGGGACTTCCTTATGAGAGCCTGCCGGGAACCGGCGTCATCGCGGTACTGGACACCGGCCGTCCCGGAAAGCATGTGGCGCTGCGGGCGGATATAGACGCGCTTCCGGTTCAGGAGTCTGAGGAGAATCTGGCAGGCCCAGGGTTTGCCGGTCGGAGGTGCCGGGCGTATTCCATGCCTGCGGCCATGACGCCCACGCGGCAATGCTGCTGGGTGCCATGAAGGCGCTGATCCGGCTGCGGGACGGTTTACGGGGCAAGGTGTTTTTCTGCTTTGAAGAAGGCGAGGAACACTGGACAGGCATCAGCAATATGCTGGATGGGCTGAAGGACAAGCGGATCGACACAGTCTGGGGCCTACATGTGTACGCCGGTTTGGATTCCGGAAAAATCAGTGTTGACGCCAGGCCAAGAATGGCCGGCTCCTTTGTGATCCAGATGACCATGCGGGGCAAGGGCGGCCATGGATCCCGGCCGGATCAGGCGGTGGATCCTCTGATCCCGGCGGCTATGGTGGTGCCGGCTTGGAACTGCGCCTTTAAAAATCAGCTGAATGTGGAAAAGCCGGTGACCCTGGCCATTACCAGCATTCAAGGCGGCGTTACCACCAACGTCATCCCCAACACCGCCACGATTCTGGGAAGTGTGCGCTTCTTCCATCAGGAGGAGGGAATCAAGGCCAGAAGCGTCATTCTGGATGTGGCGGAGCACGTTGCCCGCATGAACCTGTGCACGCTGGAGGTGGGGCCGCGCATGCTGGCGGCTCCGTCTCCCGACGCGCCGGGGGTTGCTCCGGCGGTGGTCAACGATGAGAAGGCCAGCGCCCTGGCGGCGCGGGCTCTGGAGGAGATCCTGCCCCAGGGCAGCGTTACCACCTGCCCGAAGTGGTATGCTTCGGAATCCTTCAGCCTGTACACCATGCGCTATCCCAGCGTGTTCGCCTTCCTGGGGATCCGGAATCTGGAGTGCGGCGCCGGAGCGGAGCACCACAACGAGAAATTCGATCTGGACGAAAAGGCCCTGCCGGTGGGCGTGCTGGCAACGGTCAAATATGTGGACGCCGTAGTCAACGGCGAGGAATAAGGAGAGAAGTATGGAAAAAGTGAAGCAGAAAAAGAAATTTCAGATGCCCCACTTGCTGTGGCTGATGATCCTGTTCATCCTGCTGGCCAGACTGATGACCTATGTCATTCCTGCCGGCAGCTTTGACACCGATGAAAACGGCCTGATCATCGGCGGATCCTTCCACTATCTGCAGGAGCAGACCCCGGTGGATCCGCTGTCGGCCATACTGCTGCTGTTCGAGTCTCTGATCAACGCGGCGCCTACGATTTTTGTCATCATGCTGATGGGCGCGGGCGTGGGTATGAGTATCTCCTCCGGCGCTCTGGATGACCTGATCAACTGGGCCATTTACAAGCTCCAGGACAAGGGCAAAGGCATTTTGGTCAGCGTGGTGTTCTGCCTGATGGTCTATCTGGGCGGCTTCGGCGGCACCGACGCGCTGATCGCCGTCGTCCCTCTGGGAATCATTCTGGCGACGAAGCTGAATTTGGACGCCATTTGCGCTCTGGGCGTCACCTTCTTTGCCACGATGATCGGCTTCGGCACCGGCCCGTGCAAAAATGTGCTGACCCAGACCCTTATGGGCGTGACGCCCTACCATGCCTTCTTCTCCCGGTTCCTGATTATGAACCTGTACATGGTCGTGGGACTGGTTATGATTATGCGCTACATCAAGAAGCTGGAAAAGGACCCCAGGATCTCTCCTATGTATGAAGAGGGCTGGCGGCCCGGCGAAGCCATCGGCGACGGCAGCGTCAGCAAGGACACGCAGCTGATGAACGAGGTTCAGCTGAAATGGCAAAGCGTGGTGTCGGTGGTGTTGTTCTTCGGCCAGTTTGTGCTGATGGCGGTCTATCCCTTCGTCTGGGGGACAGCCAGCCTGTATTCGGTGATGTCTGTGCTGACGCTGGCCGTGGGCATTGTCAATCAGCTCCTGTGCGGAAAATCCATGAACGGGGCTGCCAACGAACAGTCCAAGGGATTTGCCGGCATGGCGTTTGTGGGGTTCGTCATCGGTCTGGCCGGAGTGCTGTCCGCCGTTTTGAAGCAGGGCAACATTATGCACACCATCGTCTACGGCATTACCCTGCCTTTGGGCAAGCTGCCCACGTCCCTGTCGGCAGTGGGTATGGTTATCGCCATTGCCATCATCAACCCCATCCTGCCTTCCGCCACCTCCAAGGCGGCGCTGCTGGTTCCCATTATTTAGCCCATCTGCGAGGTGCTCGGCCTTCAGCCCGACGTGGCGGTTCAGGCCTTTGTCTTCGGAGACGGATTTACGAACCTGATCTCCCCGGTGCTGGCCTGGACTGTGGGCAGCTGCGCCATGGTGAAGGTTCCGTTCCATAAGTGGGTCAAGTGGGTGTTCCCCAAGGTGCTCATTCTGTTGGGCATTGGCTGCGTTATTATCTTCTTCCTGGTGGCTGTGGGCTGGACAGGCGCCTGGTAAACCAAGTACCGCGGAAAGCGTCTGGTTTTGCCGGACGCTTTCCCGCTCACAATCGGAATATGGCTGGAGGTCAAATATGCAATACGATTTTACAACGGTTACCCGCCGGTTCGGCATGGGTTCCAATAAATGGGATGAGATGCTGCGCTATCACAGCGAGGATCAGATTCCCCAGGACGTGGTTCCGTTTTCCGTGGCCGATATGGAGTTCAAAACTGCCCCGCAGATCAGCCAGGGCCTGAAAGACTTCCTGGACACCTCCATTCTCGGATATGCCAACGCCACCGAAACCTATAAGCAGGTGGTCTGCCGCTGGATGTATCAGCAGCATGGCTGGAAGGCCAAGCCTGAGTGGATCCTTCCTTCCCACGGCGTGATCGACGCCTTCTTCAACGCGGCGAAGCTCTACAGCGAAGAAGACGACGGCATTCTCCTACTGACCCCGGTGTACTACCCCATGTATTACGCCGCCATTGTCCATAACCGGAAGGTGGTGGACTGCCCCCTGGTGGAGAATAGGGATCGCTACGAGATCGATTTTGAGGACTTTGAGCGTAAGGCGGCGGATCCCGGAACCAAGGTCTTCATCCTCTGCTCCCCCCACAACCCGGTAGGCCGGGTCTGGACGGAAGAGGAGCTTCGGAAGCTGGGACAGATCTGCAACCGCCACGGCGTTCTGGTGGTTTCCGATGAAATTCACAGCGATTTGGTTATGCCCGGTCACAAGCACATCGTGTATGCTTCTCTGGGCGAGGAATTCCAGCAGAACTGTTTGATTCTCACCGCTCCCTCCAAGACCTTCAATCTGGCAGGCATGCAAACCTCCAACGTCTTTATCCCCAATGAACAGCTGCGGCAGATCTTCTTCCAGGAGCTGCAAAAGACCTACGCCAACCCCAAGTGCAATATTCTGGGGTACAAGGCCTGTGAACTGGCCTACACGAAGGGCCGGGAGTGGATGGAGTCCTGCATCCGGGTGATCCATACCAACGAAGAACTGGTGCGTTCCTTCCTGGCCGCCCATTTCCCCCAGATCAAGGTCTTCCCCCTGGAGGGTACTTACCTGCTGTGGATGGACTGGCGGGGACTGGGCGTCGATTACAAGGAGCTGGAGCGGATCAACCGGGAGGAGGCCTTCCTGTTCTTCGACGAGGGCCACATCTTCGGCGCCCAGGGACAGGGCTATGAGCGCTGGAATCTGGCCTGCCCCACCGCCTGTGTTCAGGCGGCCCTGGAGCGGATGAAAGCTGTTTACAGCAAATATGGAAAAGACGAAGGATAAGCACCCAAAGGAGGATGCACCGTGGCTTTAAAAACAGGTGACATAATCGATCCCTTTCTTTGCGCCACCGCTGAGCAGGAACAGGTACCCTTTTACACCCTGCTTGCCGGGAAACCAACAGCCTTGATCTTCCTGAGACACTACGGCTGCCGGTTATCCCGGGTGGATATCCTGGACTACAAGGCGGGCTACGGCAAAATCGCCCAAGCCGGGGGGCAGTTGATCCTGGTACTGCAATCGGTGCGGCAGATTCTGAAGGAAGCCCAGAAGGAGGAAGCCTTCCCCTTTGTCATGATCTCCGATCCGGAGCAAGAGCTATACCGGCGCTATGAGGTAGGCGCCGCCGAGACCATGGAGGGCATCGGCAGTCCATCCGCGGCGGAGAAAATGCGCCGGGCAGTGGAAGAACTGGGCTTGCGGCCCGGTGTGAAAGAGGGAAACCCCTGTCAACTGCCGGCTACCTTCCTGCTGGACGGGGACGGCCTGGTTCTGTGGGCGCACTATGGAACCGACGGCGGCGATGTCCCTGACGTGGATACTCTGGTGAAGATGCTGAACGGGGGGCGTCAATGAAAGGCCGCAGCGGATCCGGGATCTATCCGGGATGGTGGATCGTGTCCACCGCTATGGTCATCATGGCGCTGACCTTCGCGTCCATGATCAATCTGGGCGGCCTGTTTGTGGTTCCGGTAACCGATGAACTGGGGGTCAGCCGAACGGCGTTCACCCTGCACATGAGCTTGAGCTCCCTCTCTGCCACCGCCGCCCTGCTGTTCACCGGGCCGGTGTTCGCGAAATTTCCCTTGAAGGCGGTTATGTCCGTTTGTTCCCTGGTGGTTACGGCGGGCCTCTTTGGCTACTCTGTGGCCGGCCGGATCTGACACTTTTATCTGATCTCCATTGTGGTGGGCTTCTTTGCCATGGGCATGTGCAATGTGCCCATCTCCATTTTGATCAACAACTGGTTCGGCCCGAAGCTCCGGGGGAAGGCCATGGGGCTGGCCATGGCCGGCAGCGGCATTGGCGCAACCATTTTAAACCCGGTGCTCAGCGGCTGCATGGAGGTCCTGGGCTGGCGGATGGGCTACCGGATCCTGGCGCTGCTGAATCTGGCGCTGGTGCTGCCCATGATCCTGCGCACAATTGTTAAGACGCCGGAGGAAAAAGGCTTGCGGCAGTTGGGGCAGGAAGCGCGGCCCCGGGAGAAACCGGCGGAAGGGACGGCTGCCTCTGGGACGGCAAGATCTCCTCTGCTCTGGGCAACGCTGCTGGCTATGGCGCTGTTTTCCGTGACCACCTCGGTGTATACCAGCAACGGCGTTTCCTACTATCAGGACATCGGGCTGGATCCGGTGAAAGCCGGCAGCATGATCAGCGTGTTTTCCGGCGCGCTGATCTTCAGCAAAGTACTGCTGGGTACCATCTGTGACAGGATCGGCACCCTGCGGGGAACGGTTTTCAGCATTACCGTGGATATTGTGGCTTTGGCGCTGCTGATCCTGTCGTCGAAATACGTGGGATTGTCCGTCCTGTCGGCCATGCTGTTTGGCCTTGGCTCCGCCTTCGCCACGGTTTCCCTGCCCCTGATCGTGGGGGACTTGTTCGGAAACGGGAACTACGGAACCATTGTGGGCTACTGCAACATCGGCGCCAATCTCGGCGCCAGCATCGCGCCGGTGCTTGCTTCCTCGATTTACGACGCCAGCGGCAGCTACCTCCCCGCCTGGTGGGTTACCATGGTATTGATGGCGGTGACCATTGGCCTGCTTGTATGGATGTACCGAGACAAACGCGAAACAATCTGAATACATGTGAGGATTTGATGATGAATAATAAGACCATTTTGCACACGGATCGCGCCCCCAAGGCTGTGGGGCCTTACTCCCAGGGAACGGGACAGAATGGATTCCTGTTCCTCTCCGGTCAGCTTCCCATAGACCCTGCCACCGGTAAGCTGGTGGAAGGCGGCATCCAGGCCCAGACGGAGCAAAGCCTGAAGAATCTGGGCGCCATTTTGGAAAGCGCGGGCAGCAGCTACGGCAATGTCCTGAAGACCACTGTGCTGTTAGCCGACATCGGCGACTTTGCCGCGATGAACGAAGTATACGGCCGTTTCTTCGTCAGCCAATCCCCGGCCAGAGTCTGCTTCCAGGTGGCAGCGCTGCCCATGGGGGCCTTGGTGGAAATTGAGGCTGTGGCCGCCGGCTGATCCGGCGGCGTAAACGCGCAGCCGCTGGGACGCTGGCGGTTTCCGAAGCAATCGGCTGTGTCTTACGGCTGGGGGCGGATCCGGCAACCGGATCCGCCCTTTCCTATGCAGGTTCCCGGAGGGACGCTTTTTTCCAAAAAAATGATGTTCTTCGATGGTTGTCGCCGGGGAAAGACTGTGCTATAATAATCAAAAAGCGGTGCAACGCCATGCCGCTTTTCTCCCCGGGGAGAAAAGCGGCTGATTCTCTATGCGAAGCGAGGACGGTCAATCCATGGTTACAGAACCTGTCAATCTCTCTCAAAGCGATGTGCGCAAGCTCCTGGGGGCAGCCAGCCCCGACGCGGCGCTGCTGTATCTGTACATAACATCCGGCAACCCCCTCCGGGACGCCCAGGGGGATTTGGGCATGAGCGAGGCCCGGCTGGCCTGCGCCGGAGCCACATTGCGGCAGCTGGGGCTGCTGGAGGATTCCAAGCCCGTCGTCGTGGCCCCGGGCCGGCGGCCGGACTACTCCCAGCGGGACGTGCTGGAAGCCATGGATCACGACTGCGCCTTCCGGAGCCTGTACGGGGAGATCCAGCGGCTCCTGGGGCGGACGCTGAATACCGAGGAAATGAAGATCATCCTGGGCTTCGTCCGGTATTTGGGCATGTCCGGGGATGTGATCACCGTACTGGTGAGCTACTGCAAGGATCGCGCGCGGCAGCGCGGCAGCCTCCGCGGCCCATCCCTGCGGGCCATTGAGAAGGAGGCTTACGCCTGGGCGGAGCAGGGCATCGACTCCGTGGAGGAGGCGGCCGCCTATATCCAGGCCCAGAACCTTCGCAACTCCCGGCTGGCCCGGCTGATGAACCTGCTCCAGATCCGGGGCCGGCGGCTGACGGCGGCGGAGGAGCGCTATGCCCAGAGCTGGCTGGACATGGGTTTTGACGAGGAGGCTTTTTCCACTGCCTATGAGCGCACCTGCCTGAACACCGGCGGGCTGAACTGGGCCTACATGAATAAGATCCTCCAGCGCTGGCACCAGCAGGGGTTGCATACCGGGGAGCAGATTCGCTCCGGGGATCGCAGAACCGCCGTGCCTAAGGGCGCGTCCGGCCAGCTGGGCCAGGCGGAGCTGGAGGCCATTCAGCGGGTATTACAGGAGGGATGATCTATGGCATACAGTCCTGAAGTGGTCAAGCGGGCCAGGGCCAGGCTGGCTCAGGCCAAGGAGGATCGGGAGTCGGAGAACCGGCAGCATCTGGCCCAGGCCTACGCCCGGCTGCCTCGGATCAAGGAGATCGATTTGCAGCTGCGCCGGACCATGGCCCAGGCGGCCCAGGCGGCGTTTCTGGAAGGCAGCGATGGACGGGCCTTGCTGGAGCGGGCCAGGGAGGAGAACCTGGGGCTGCAACAGGAGCGGGAGCGGCTGGTGCGCGCCCATTTTGAGGAGGGCTTTCTGGACGAAACGCCCATTTGTGAGATCTGCGGCGGCAGCGGCTATGTAGGCTCGGCCATGTGCGAATGCCTCCGGGAGCTGTGCCGCCAGGAGCAGAAGAAGGAGGTGGCCATCCTCAGCGGGGGGAAGGAGACCTTCTCCCAATTCAAAACCGAGTATTATTCCGACCGGGTGGATCCGAAATACGGGGCCAGCCCCCGGGCCATTATGGAGCTGAATTTCCAAAACTGCCGCCGCTACGCTTTTGGGTTCGCGCCGGGGGCGGGAAATCTGCTGTTCGTAGGCGGCACCGGTTTGGGCAAAACCTTTCTGGCCGCCTGCATCGCCCGGGTGGTGGCGGATCGGGGGTACAGCGTCTGCTATGAAACCGCTCCCCATCTGTTCGGCAAGCTGGAGCGGGCCAGGTTCAACCCCAGCGAGGAATCCCATCGGGCGGCGGCGGAGCTGACCGCCTGCGACCTGCTGATTCTGGACGACCTGGGCACGGAAATGCCCGGCCAGTTCGTTACCTCCGCCCTGTACAGCCTGCTCAGCGACCGGCTCCTGGCAGGGAAGGCCATGGTCATCACCACCAACCTGAACCTGGACGACCTGGGCCGTCGGTACTCCCCCCAGATTGCCTCCCGGCTTTACGGCGCTTTCCAGCGCCTGACCTTCGTAGGCGAGGATATCCGGGTGCTGAAGACCAGGGGGACGCTGGTATGAAAATCGGAATCTTATTTGATCTGGACGGAACGCTGCTGGACACCCTGGAGGATCTTCTGGACGCCACCAACTACGCCCTGGGCGCGCACGGCTACCCGGCGGTGACCCTGGAGCGGCTGCGCAGGGCCGTGGGCAACGGGGCGGAGAACCAGATCCGCCGGTGCCTTCCCGAGGACGCCCCGCCGGAGGCGGCGGACGGGGTGCTGCGGACATATCGGCCCTATTACACCGACCACTGCCGGATCAAGACCCGGCCCTACCCGGGGATCCGGGAGGCCCTGGCGGTTCTGGGCCGTACATACCCCCTGGCCATCGTCTCCAACAAGCCGGACGGGGCGGTGAAGGCCTTGTGCGCGGAGGAATTTCCCGGGATCTACGCCCTGGGAGAAGTACCCGGCTGCCCCCGGAAGCCCGCGGGGGACATGGTCTTGCGGGCCATGGAGGCCATCGGCGTGGAGCGCTGCGTTTACGTCGGGGACAGCGAGG
Source organism: uncultured Oscillospiraceae bacterium (assembly GCA_944385545.1). Classification (GTDB taxonomy): domain Bacteria; phylum Bacillota; class Clostridia; order Oscillospirales; family Oscillospiraceae; genus Faecousia. The sequence goes on from CALWXQ010000066.1 coordinate 8,887, forward strand.
TGGACGTGGCCACGGCGAAAAACGCCCAATGCCCCTGCCTGAGCGTGCTGTGGGGCTTCCGGGATCGGGCGACTTTGGAGCAGGCGGGAGCGGCGCGCTTCTGCCGCCGGCCGGAGCAGCTGCCCCGGCAGCTGGATTCCATGGCCCAATGCCTGAGAAAGGAGCAGTCCCATGGCTAATGAATTTTACGCCCTGATGGGGCGGATGCGCTACATCACCCGCTGGGGCCTGATGCGCAATACCTTTTCCGAGAACATTTCCGAGCACAGCCACCAGGTGGCGGTGCTGGCCCACGCCCTGGCCCTGATCCGCCGGGATATCCTGGCCCTGCCCACGCCGGAGCCGGAGCGCTGCGCCGTGGCGGCGCTGTACCACGACGCTTCGGAGATCCTCACCGGGGATCTGCCCACCCCCATCAAGTATTATAATCCGGACATCCGGGGCGCCTACAAGCAGGTGGAGCGGGTGGCGGGTAACCGCCTTCTGGATATGCTCCCCCCGGCCCTGCGGCAAAGCTACGAGGGCTATGTGCTGGAGGACGACCCGGAGCTGCTCCCCTTTGTAAAGGCTGCGGACAAGCTCAGCGCCCATATCAAGTGCCTGGAGGAGCAGAAGGCGGGCAATACGGAGTTCGACACCGCCGCCAAGCAGACCTGGGACGCCATGAAGGCCATGGAGCGCCCGGAGCTGGACTGGTTCCTGGACAATTGCCTGGGCGCCTACGCCCTGAACCTGGATCAGCTGTGACTTGACGCTATGAAAAAACTGTGCTACTATATACCAGTCCACCCGCCGCTGTGGTGGAATCGGTAGACACAGGGGACTTAAAATCCCCCGAGTAACATCGTACGGGTTCGAGTCCCGTCAGCGGCACCA
>CALWXQ010000067.1 GCA_944385545.1 uncultured Oscillospiraceae bacterium
TTTCCCTCCGGCGGCTGCCTGGCCTTGCCGGAGCGGTACTGATGAACGCCGCGCCTCTATCAAGCGATTCAATTTTGTTTATCGTAGCACTCCCGGGGTGGGCTGTCAACTCCTTTTTCCCGAGCCGGGGAAAATTCAGCAACTTTTTTGGAAAATCCGGGTTTTCAGCGGTTTCCTTTGTACATTTGGCAAAAATCCCCTTCTTACCGGCCGCCCATTTTGGCATAGCGGTAGGCCTGACGGAAGTCCCCCAGCTCCCGGTAGCAGATCTCCAGCCGGGGCGCCGTCTCCCGGGGCAGCGCCGCCTCCGCCTGGTGGAAGCAGGCGGCAGCCTGGGCATAGTCCTCCTGCGCCAGATACGTCTCCCCCCGGAGCATGGCCCACCGGGGGCCGCTGTGGTTCTCCGCCGCCTCCAGCAAAGCCGCCGCCCGTCCGCTGTCCCCGGCGGCCAGGGCTTCTCCTGCCCGGAGGAGAAGCTCGTCGTCCAGACTGGGAAGCTCCCGGCTCACCCGCCGTCCCAAGGTTCCCAGGAGCAGAAGCCGCCTGCGCTCCAGCTCCTGGGCGCAGTAGGGAAGCTCCCGGGGAATCTTCTCCAAAAGCGCTTCGGCATGCCGCACCCGGCCCTGTGCCGCCGCCTGTGCCGCCAGCTCCAGGTACGCCAGGGCCGTCAGCAGCGTCTTCTCCCGATCCAGCGCCGGATCCGGCTCCCCCCATTCCTCCAAAGCCCGGGTAGCCCCGGCGAAATCCCCCGCGTCATAACAGGCCCGGGCCTGGGTGACGGCCTGCAAATGGGGGGACATTCCCCTATCCTCATCCAGAAAATACCCCACGCTTTTCCCCAGACGGGACGCCAGATACCCCAGGGTCTTCATGGATGGTCTGGCCGTGCCGTTCTCGATCTGCGAAAGCATATTCCGGGTGATCTCCTCGCCGCACAGCTGGCGCTGGCTCAGCCCCGCCTCCAGCCGCGCTTGACGCAGCTTCTGTCCCAATTCCATTGGCATTCCTCCAGGGTAATTATCATTTACCTGCATTGTATCAGAGTTTTCCACGGTTTTCCAGTGTTACAAAAAATTAATTTGCTATTTTTCCGAAATTGGTTTATAACAATAGTACTTGACAATGAGGATCGGAGATCGTCTATGAATATCGAAAACAGAAGCGAATTGATCGCCTTTGCCGGACAGCGGCTGAAGGCGGCGCCTGCGCATAAGCAGATTACCGGCATCTATGCCGGTGTGACCCTGGCCCTGACAGTGCTGTTCTGTCTGGCAGACTATTTGCTGCAGCTGCAAATCTCCCAGACCGGCGGTCTGCGGGGCATGGGCTCCCGGGCTGTGCTGTCTGCCGTCCAGACGGTTCTGTCCTACCTGCATAAAGGTATCTCCATGTGCCTGAATCTGGGGTATCTGTCCGCCATGCTGCGCATTGCCCGGGGACAGTACGCCTCCCGACAAAGCCTGCGGCTGGGCTTTGACCGGTTCTGGCCCCTGCTGCGGCTGACCATACTGCTGACGCTGATCTATATGGCCATCGGCCTGGGCAGCGTCTACCTGTCCACCATTCTCTACCTGCTGACGCCCCTTTCCCAGTCCCTGATCTCCGTCCTGATGCCCCTGCTCAGCGAATCGGCCGCTCTGGATCCCGCCGCGCTGCTGGAGGGCGCCGCCTATGAGCAGATTGTCGCCGCCATGACCCCCCTGTTTATCATCAGCGGTGTGGTATTCCTGGCGGCCTGTATTCCCGTGGTTTACTGCTACCGCATGGCGGAGTATGTGCTCATCGACCGGCCGGGTCAGGGCGCCCTGGCTGCCATGAAGGAGAGCAGCCAGCTCACCAGATTCCGCCGCTGGCAGCTGTTTCGGCTGGATCTGCGCCTTTGGTGGTACTATGCCGCCGCCGGACTGGTCAGCGTTATCGCCTACGGGGATCAGATCCTGCCGATGCTGGGCCTGACGCTGTCCTGGTCGGCGCAGACCGGCTACTATGTTTTCTACGGCCTGAGCGCCGTGGCACAATTCTTCCTGATCTTGTTCCTGCGCAGCCGGGTGGAAGTCGTCCGCTCCCTGGCCTACGATTCCCTGCGCCCCAAGGAGCAGCCCGGCAACGGCGTGGTTCTGGGCAATATTTTTCAAATATAAGGGAATCTCCGGACTGATGTCCCGGCATCCGCTTTTGCCGGCAGGTTCTGAGCTTCCCCTGCATGCAGTTTGGCCGAATTCCCTCCGGAATTCGGTCAAACTGCACATTGTTTCGCGGCAAGGGAACCTCTGCTTCCGTCGGCAAGCGCTGACGCTGAGCGATTTTGGCATAGCCCAACCTTCAAAAGAGGGGAGGAATCCTGTATGGATTTCCCGCTTTTTCCGCTGCGCGGATGGGGCAAGCAATCCGGCATTCCGCCCAAGACGATGGATTCAGATCTATTCTTTGGCGATGTGCACGTTCAGGTGGGGATAGGTCATTTCGATCCCCTGCTGGTCAAAGACCTCCTTCACCCGCTGGTTCACGGCAAAGTAGGTATCCCAGTAGTCCGCATTCTTCACCCACAGACGAAGGCTGTAGGAAATGGCGCTTTCCCCATAGCCGGTGACCACCGCGCTGGGAGCCGGATCCAGGAGCACATTGTCCATGGTTCCCGCCTGGATCAGGGCGTCGATGACCCGCTGGGCGGGCATGGCGTAGGAAGCGGCGACCTTCACCTCCACCCGGCGGGTCTCGGCGGTGGAGTAGTTGATGATCCGCTCCGCCACCACCGTACTGTTGGGGATAGACACCAGCACATTGTCCGCGGTGGAGAGCATGGTGTAGGTCATATTGATCTCCCGGACTGTACCGGAATAGCCGGCGATCTCCACGAAGTCGCCGGAGTGGAAGGGATGGGTATACAGGATGGTAAAACCGCCGATCACGTTGGAGACCATATTTTGCAGTGCCAGAGACAGCGCCAGGGTCAGCACGCTGGCCAGGGCCACCACGCCGGTGATGTCAATGCCCAATGTGGAGGCCACGATCAGCCCCATCAGCAGATACAAGCTCACCTTCACCAGCGACGAGATCAAACTGTGGGCCGCTTTCTCCAGCCGGGATCGCTCCAACGCCCGGGCAAGCACCCGGCAGATAATCCGGGTGATCAGGATCCCCAGGATCAGCAGGATCACCGCCCAGAAGACCCGCCGGATCACCGATTGTTCCAAAAGAAATGAAAGGTCCATGTTCGGTTCCCTCCTTGAAGATCCGGCTCCGGGCGGTTTGCCGGGGCCGGGTTGGCAGAAGATGCTTCTATTGGAACTATTATATCCTTCGCATACAGAATTTTCAAGGGAAACCGGGGGTTTTGCAGAGTCTTAAGCCGTTTTTAAGGAAACACCCCCTTTCTTCTTAAGAAGATCGGTGCTATAATGGTATCACAACGAAAAAACCGAAAAGAGAGAGGTTGAAGTCCCATGTACAACATTCTGATCTGCGACGACCAGCCAGACATTGTAAGCGCACTGAAGATCTATCTGACTCCCGAGGGCTACAACCTGTACGAAGCCTTCACCGGGGATGAAGCGGTGCGCATCGTCAAGGAGAATGACATCCACCTGATTCTGCTGGACGTGATGATGCCGGTGATGGACGGCATTGCCGCCACCGCCCAGATCCGTGCCTTCTCCAACGTTCCCATCATCCTGCTCACCGCCAAATCCGAAACCGAGGACAAAGTTCTGGGGTTGAACGTCGGCGCGGACGACTACATTACCAAGCCCTTCGTCCCGGTGGAGGTGTTGGCCCGGGTGCGTTCCCAACTGCGGCGGTACGCCCATCTGGGCAGCTATCCCGAGCCCTCCAGCGGCACGCTGACCATCGGCGGCATTACCCTGGACGACCGAACCAAGTCCGTCACCGTGGAAGGCAAGCCGGTATCCCTGACCCCCACGGAATACGCCATTTTGCATCTGCTCATGACCAACCCCGGGAAGGTCTTCTCTACCAAGGTGCTCTATGAATCTGTATGGCAGGAGGCCGCCCTGGGCAGCGAAGGCGCTGTGGCCGTACATATCCGCCATTTGCGGGAAAAGATCGAGATCAATCCCTCGGATCCCCGCTACCTGAAAGTGGTCTGGGGCCAGGGATATAAAATGGAAGGGGGAGACAAATGAAATATCACATTGTCTTTAAATTCCTGGCTCTGCTTCTGTGCGCGCTGACGCTGCTGGGCGCCGTAGGCAGCGTTGTGGCCATAGCCGTCCTCACCACCACGGATCTTTACAACAAGTCTGTGGATCAGCTCATTGAGGAAAACATCCGTGAGCAAAGCGCCTGGCTGGCTGAGAACAAGGTTCAGCTCTATACCAACACAACCTTGGGCCAATGCCCCCAGGATCTGTGGAACCAGTCCTATGGAAGCATTACCCTGGATTCCCTGGTCACTTCCCCGGAAACCAGCACCGGCTATGCCATATTTGACCAGGACGGTCAGGAACTCACCGGGGAAAACCAGCAGCTGCGTCAGTCCGCCACGGTCTATACCTTCCCCGCCAGCGGGCGATACATGCATTTGGTGTCCACGGAGCCGGTAGCGGAGACAGGGCCGGTGACGGAACCGGTGGAGGAGCCGGCGCTTTTGGAAGCGCCTTCCTTTTCGGAGATGCCCCTGGGGGAGGAATCCGGGGTCTATGACATGATTCCCTACGAAGGGGCGCAGATCACCGGCGTCCGTGTCAGTTATGCCGACCCAGCCGTGGGCAACGTTTCCTTGGGCAGCAGCGATACCATCGGGTATCTGTTCCGCAACGACCTGGGCCAGGTGATTTGTCAGCTGAACGGAAAGGATCTTCTGGATACCGGCGAGGTGCTTCAAATCGCCTTTTTCCAGACAGCAGACGGCACAGTGGTCTATCAGGCCGGCGGCGAGGAGCCGGTGGGCCAGATCTCCCGGGGTTCGGATGACAACCTGATCTACTTCTCCATGCTCCAGGAGCCGGTTCCCTCGGAAACCGTGGAGGAGACCGCGCCCGCAGAGACCGGTGATCCGGCGGATGCCGCCGAGGCCTCCCCGGAGCAGGAGGTGTACTCCGCCCTGTTCTATAACCGGAATGACGAACAGGTCTGGGAAAAATACAGCACGGAGCCCATCGGATACCTGTATTATGACGCCACCGGCTGTCTGACCTTTGTGTCCTACGTTTCCGGGGATGACTTCAGCGGCGATATCGAGCTGCCTGCAACCGTCTACCGTGTGGTGCTGTTTGATACCGACGAAGAACGGATCTATGACGCCTCCGACGCTGACGGCATCGGTGTGGCCTTCGCCGGGAAAAACGGGAACATGCAATACCGTTCCTTCTACCCGGATGCCGGTCAGACCGCGCAGAGCGAGGAACCTGTGGAAACATCCTCCGGTTCTGCCCCGGCAGACCAGCAGGACGCCCAACCGCCGCAATCCGACGATGGGCAGGCCGACGGTCAGGAGCAAATCGACTCCACGGAAACCACTGCCGTTGTGGAGCAGATCGACTCCACGGAAGCCACAGCTGTTGTGGAGCAAACTGTCCCTGAAACCAATCCCATAGAGGCCGCCCCGACGGATCCCGAACCCACCGTCCAGGAGGCCGACGATCCGGTTCTGATCAACGGCCGTCCCCTCAGCGAGTACGCTCTGCATACCCTCACATATTATGATTCGGACACGGAACAGCAGATGGAAGCCAGCTACGTATATGTACCCATGCCGGAGTACACCGTGGAGGTATACATCGATACCTCGGATCTGCGCTTCGCATCGGCATACGATGTCCTTCGTTTTGTACGGGCCTACCGCACCGACCTGTTCCTATTCTTGGGGGTCTGTCTGCTGCTGTTTGCGGTGCTGGCCGTGTATCTGTGCTGCGCCGCCGGTCACACCCCAAAAAGCGACGCGATCCAGGCAGGCGGTCTGAACCGTCTTCCTCTGGATTTGTATGCCGCGCTGGCCTGCGGTGGGATTGCCTGCATTTGCATCGTTCTTATGGAGGGCACCGCCGCAGTGCTGCAGAAAAGCCTCCAGACCGGCTGCGTGTTTGCCCTTGGCTTAGGTTACGCCGCCAGCCTTTTGCTGGTGAGCTTCGGATTTGCTCTCACCGCCCAGATCAAGACCCCCGGCGGCTACTGGTGGCGCGGCAGTGTTTGCGGCCGTCTCCTGGTAGGCTGCATCCGGTTCTGCCGCTGGCTGGAGAAATTCCTGTTCACCCGGCTTCTGCCCTGGATCGGCAAATGTCTGAAGGTCATGTGGCGCTGGCTGGCAGTCCAGGCCGGAAGGGTTCTGGCCCTGCTGAATAAGCTGCTGCGCCGCTTGGGTGATGGAATCCGGAATCTGATCTCCCTGCTGCCCCTGATCTGGCAGTGGCTGCTGGCCGGGATCCTGGTGCTGATTCTGATCCTCCTGGCCCTGAATACCAGCAGCTTCCTCTTTACCATGGTGTGTCTGGCAGGCGCCATTGGGATCCTGGCCTACGGGGCCTACGCCTTCGGCATTCTGCTCAAGAGCGCGAAAAACATGCACAGCGGTGATCTGGACACCCCCGTTGACCGCAAGCACCTGGTGGGCTGCTTCTCCAGCTTCGCCCAGGAGCTGGACGGGCTGGCCGGCGTGGCTGTGGTTGCCGCCCAGAAACAGCTGAAGTCCGAACGGATGAAGACCGAGCTGATCACCAACGTCTCCCACGACATCAAGACCCCTCTGACCTCCATCATCAATTATGTGGATCTTTTGCAGCGGCCTCACACGGACGATGAGCAGCAGATGTATCTGGAAGTTCTTGACCGGCAGTCTCAGCAGCTGAAGAAGCTCATCGAGGATCTCATGGACATGAGCAAGGCCAGCACCGGCAACATGCCCGTGGAAGTGATGCCTCTCAACGCGGTGGAGTCTGTGAACCAGGCCCTGGGAGAATTCGCCGACAAGCTGGAAAAAGCCCAGATCCAGCCGGTCTTCCGACACAGCGACGAAGCGGTGGAGATGACGGCGGACGGCCGCCTGGTATGGCGGGTACTGAGCAATTTGTTAAGCAACGCCGTGAAATACGCCATGCCCGGCACCCGGCTGTACATCGATCTGGAACGCCTGGACGGCAAGGTGATCATCTCCATGAAGAATATTTCCCGTGACGAGCTGAACATTGACGCCGACGAGCTCATCGAACGCTTTGTCCGGGGGGACGGCTCCCGAAACACCGAAGGTAGCGGCCTTGGGCTGAATATCTCCAAGAGCCTGATGGAGCTGCAAAAAGGGCAATTGCAGCTGCTGGTGGACGGCGACCTGTTCAAAGTCACCCTGATCTTCCCCGGCACAGCCAAATAATACAAGGGCTGTCAGAAAACAGCCCAGAAATACCTGCCGGTTCCAGGGAACCTCTGATGAAATCGACATAAACTGACGCCGAAAGAGTTTTGCACAGCCGAGTGTTCAAAAAGTGGCGGAATCCTGCATGGATTTCCCGCTTTTTGAACTACACGGATGGGGCAAACAATCGGCATTCAGCCGCGGCCGATTGCATCAGAGGTTCCTTTCTTTTTCCTTCGCGCGACAGGAGGGGCTTTCCTTATGCCTGCTCCACCAATATAATGAATCACAGAGACGTTTCGATTAGCCCCAAAGGGCAGGAGGGTGTCAAATGGAACATACCTGTTACAGAATAGGCCAAGTCAGTCAGGTCACCGGAATCTCAAAGGATACGCTTCACTTCTTTAATAAAATCGGTTTGCTTGTACCTGATCATATTGATCCCAATAATCAGTACCGTTACTACTCATTAAGAAATTTGTGGCAGCTGGATATTATTACAACTTGCAGGAAGTTGAATATCCCGCTGGAAACCGTGAAGCAAATTCTATCTCTGCATGACAATGGGGAAATTACAAAGCTTTTAATGGAATATCGGCAAGAGGCAATCCGTCTTAGTCAATATTATCAGCAAGTGGCAGAAGATATTTTATGGTATGGCGAAGAACATGAACGGATCCAGCGCCAAAAGGACATAACGACGATTCAAGAAAAATGGCTGGATGAAGAAGTTGTGATTGCGGGAAAATTCAGCAAAGATGCGCAATCTTACCATGCGAGCTTACAAGAAGCGGCCAAAGAGGAACTGCGCCATGCCCCATCTATCAGGAGAAGGTATGGATATGTTTTGGATATGGCAGGTTTGGAAGCGGGGAAGTTTATCAAGCGCAGAGAATATCTAAAGATGGAACATCAGGAGTATGCTCACATTTCCCCGGATAATCTTTATCAGATACCGGCTGGAACGTACATCCTGTTTACCGTGCAAATCAAAAATGAAGAAGCCGATTTTTCCCCTCTTTTGGACTGGCTTGCAAAGCACGATAAAGAGATAGACGCAGTATTCGCGGAAGAACTTGGCCTTCAGCTTTTCCCCTATATGGATAATTACTACTGCCAAATCAAGGCGCATCTAAGGAAGCTCTGAATCAATCCCCATCTTGCCCATTTCATCAGAGCTTCCCTGAAAAAAATTGAAAAAACCTCTTGACCGTGTAGTTACTCCATCCCTTATTCTTGGAAAAGAAAGGGGTGAACGTCATGGCAGATGCGCCAATCGGAAAATTACTACGCAAATTGTCTCCGCCCGTCATGCTGGCGTTGTTAATCCAGTCCATTTATAACATCGTGGACAGCTACTTTGTTTCTCAATATTCATTAAGTGGGTTAACAGCTCTTTCCATTATTTTTCCCATTCAGCTTCTTATGACGGCATTGGGAACAGGAACAGGGACGGGACTCAATATTCTGATCTCCCGCATGGACGGGAATGGTGAAACCGCGCGTCAAAGAGATGTCGTAAAAAGTGGGCTATACCTGGGTGTATGGAATTTTCTGGCATTCACCTGTATGGGGATGCTTTTGATTGGAAGCTACTATGCTGTATCTTCCGATCAAGCGGCTGTCCGGGCAGAAGGTATCCAGTACGCGCAAATTATTTTTTTGGGCTCTTTTGGCCTGTTTATGGAGTCAAATTGCACCAAATTGCTGCAGGCTAAAGGGAATATGGTAACCCCCATGCTGGCCCAGGTTGCCGGGGCTGTAATCAATATTGTATTTGACCCCATTCTTATTTTTGGGCGATTCGGCGCTCCGGAACTCGGAGTGGCTGGCGCCGCGATAGCGACGATCCTGGGGCAATGGGTTGCCATGCTTATTACCCTCAAAGCCGTGTTTCATACCTATGATACGCGGGGAAGCTTTCGATTCAAAGATTGTGTTCAGATATACCGAAGCGGTTTTCCGTCTATTATGATGCAGTCGCTTTATACTCTCTATATTGTGGGGCTGAATTTGATCCTCAAGCAGTTTACAGAGGACGCCGTTACCGTCTTGGGAATTTATTATAAGCTGCAAACCTTTTTCTTCATCCCCCTTATGGGATTGCAGCAGGTCATTGTTCCCGTTATCAGCTTCAATTATGGCGCGCAAAACAACAAGCGGGTGAACGATACACTCAGCTACGCAATCAGGATTTCCAGCGGCGTTATGGTACTGGGCACGCTAACCTTCATGGCCTTCCCGAAAGAATTGATTTCTATTTTCGCTGCCAGCGCCTCCATTTTGAGCATTGGAACTCCGGCCCTGCGTATCATATCCGTTAGCTTCGTTGGGTGCTGAAGCAGATGCGCCAGTGTAACTGGTCCATTGATGCTTGCGTGGGATATGCCCGGAAGCATAAG
>CALWXQ010000068.1 GCA_944385545.1 uncultured Oscillospiraceae bacterium
GACAGCGCCTCTTTTTTCTTTGCCTGTGGTTTGGCGTTCCCTGACGGCGCGCGGGTTCGTTCAGTCTGCCGGGGCCGCGCTCTGTTTCTCGTTTATTCTCCCCGGAATCGTGGCACAATGTACGCAGGTGAGCCGTTCCCTTCTCCCCTGCTGTTCGCGTCAAGCCGCTGCGCCTGCGTTGACACACTTGACAGGCAAGGGAAGCAGAACTTGTCTTCACCGTCGCGAAGGGTTTCTGTTTCGTTGCCGTCCGTGGGTAGTATGCCCGGATGGAATTTCCTTATTCGGAGGAAAATTATGGAACAATTGTTAACATTGCTGATCCCCGCCCTGCTGGCGGTGATCCTGGTTCGTCTGCTGCTGATCCCCATGCGCCTGATCTGGAAGCTGGGGCTGCATGTGCTCTTCGGCTTTTTATGCCTGTGGCTGCTGAACACCGTGGCCCCCTTCACCGGGATCCGGTTCCCCATCAATTTGGTCACCACTCTGATCGCCGGGGCGGGGGGGCTGCCGGGGATCGCCGTTCTGGCCCTGCTGACCATTTTCTAAGGAGCCTCCCATACAATCGTCCCGCTGTAAAGCATTCCCAAATTTTCCGCCCCGGGGATGGGACAACGGATTTCGGCGCAAGCCATGGATTCAGAGGTTCTGTGAACAGCCAGGGGCTGTCTCATTTGTGTGAGACAGCCCCTGGGGTTTTTTGAGGAATTGGATCAGGCCGGTGTTATGCCGGAGAAGAAGTTTACCATATCTTGCAGGTAGAACTGAGTGCTGGCCCCGGTCTGGGACTGGTTGGATTGGTCTGCCGCCGGGTCGCCGTCTTCCGGGAGCGCCGGTTGCCGGCCGTCCGAGAAAGTCTCCCCTTCCGGAAGCTCCGGGCGCTGGCCCTCCGGGAAAGTCTCCCCCTCCGGAAGCTCCGGGCGCTGGCCCTCCGGGAAGCTCTCCCCCTCCGGAAGCTCCGGACGCTGGCCCTCCGGGAAGCTCTCTCCCTCCGAAGGCTCCAGACGCTGGCCCTCCGGCGGGGTCTGGCCTTGGGGGCGTCCTTCTCCTCTGCCCCCGGGGCCGTCGGTCACGTCGGTGCCGGTGTAGGCCATCTGCACGCCGCCTGCATAGCCGGCTTCGGTGTAGAAGCCCCCTTGCGCTTCCCCGGTGAGGTCGCCTCCCAGCCACAGCTGGCAGCTACGTCCCTGAACCAGGGCAGGGCTGGACACAATGGCGCCCTGATACCGGCGCCGATTCTCCCCCAGAACGGGATCCCCGGCGGGATCAAAGGCAAAGAGCACCGTTCCGGCCTCGTCGGTAATCACCAGGGGCGTGTCCCCGGACTGGTACTGGGCAAATTGCAGATTCATGGTCACCTGGCCGGAGTCGCTCTCCGCCCAGTCCATGGCGGCGCCCAGGGCTACCACGGTGCCGCCGTGGATATAGGAGCCAAGGTCGGAGTCCAGGCCCGCGTCGGCGGCGGGGTTGGCCGCCGCTACCACGGTGCCGCCGTTGATCACCAGGTAGCCGTTGGAGTCGATGCCGTCCCCTTCCTCTCCCAGGCCCGCCAGGATCCGCAGGGTTCCTGCGTTGATGGCGGTGACGGAGACTCCGTCCTCGTTGGTGTTGATGCCGTCGTTGCCGGAGCGGATGGTGATGTTGCCGCCGTTGACGCTCAGGTGCAGCTCAGTATCCAGACCCTCATTCTCCGCGGTAAGCGTCAAAGCGCCGGGGCCGAAGACGTTCAGGGACATATAGGCGTAAATAGCCCCGTCCTGCTTCCACAGCTTCTTTTCTTCCTCCTCGTCCCGGTAGATCCGGGCCACGTAGGAGCCTGCCACCCGGTTCTCTCCCTCCAGGATCAGATTGGCTCCGGCGGCGGAGGTGTCCACCGTGGCGCTGGCCGTATCCTTGGACCAGGCGCCGTCGCACTCATAGGTGTTCAGGAACAAAATGGCCGGGGCCACGGTACAGGTGATGTCCGCATTCTCCAGAATCAGCTCCACCACCGCCTCCGGATCCTCGTAAGCGTCTTCTCCCAGATCCACCCGGATCTGTCCGGCGCTGAGAACGCCGCTGACCCGGTAGGCCCCGGGGGCGGTGATGTTCACCACGGTGTGGGCCGCCGCTTCCTCGGCGCTGTGGCGATCCGCCGCCTCTCCCTCGCCGTAGGGGTTGCCGCTGGGGTAGGTATCCCGGTCTTCATAATAGATGATGTCACGGCTGGTGTACACCGCTTCCGTCTCTCCGCCGCCGTTGACCAGAATGCCGTCGTCGGATAAGGTCACCGCCGTCTCCGTTTCAAACCGGGAGACGTAGTCCGGGGCGGTTTGGGTCTGCTCCGGCTGGGTGGCGGCAGCGGTTTCGGTGGCCGGGGCCGTTTGGGCCGGTTGGTTTCCGGCGGCGCAGCCGGTGAGCACAGCCGCGCACAGCGCCAGGGCAATCCATTGCTTCATAAGAATCTTCCTTCCTGATATTCAGCGTTTTTCTTATAGAGTATACACCATCTGCCTGAAAAGAATCTGAAGGACGGAACTTTTTTGCCCCGCCCCTTTTTCTCGGGGCGGACGCACATTTTTCGCCCCCGGGAATACCATGGAATGAGCGGTGAAGCTCAAGAAAATTCTCGGAGGTATTTCTTATGTGTAACAACAACGGTATCTGTGGCTGCTTCGGTAACAACTGGTGGTGGATCATCATCCTGCTGCTCCTGTTCTGCAACGGCAATAGCTGGGGCACCTGGAACACCAGCGGCTGTGGCTGCGGCTGCGAGAACAACAACAACGGCTGCGGCTGCTGCTAAGTCCGCGCCATACCAACGCATTGGGCGCCCCTACAGGGCGCCCAAAACATTTGCCGGCTCACACGCCGAAGACCAGCCACAGGTAGATGTAGGCAGGGATCACCGCGGACAGGGTGAAGGGAATGCCGATGCGGAAGAAGTCGGTATTTTTCACCTCATAGCCCTCCTTGCGCAGGATGCCGATGGCGGCGATGTTGGCGGAGGCGCCGATGGGGGTGATGTTGCCCCCCAGGGTGGCGCCGGAGAGCAGGCCGAAGTAGAAGGGCGTGGGATCGCAGCCCATCTGCACGGCCAGACCGCCGATCACCGGGATCATGGTGGCCACATAGGGGATGTTGTCAATGAAGGCGGAGATCAGCACCGAGGCCCAGACGATGATGCTGTACATCAGGAACACGTTCCCCCGGCCCAGATCCGCCAGCAGCTGCGCCAGCGCGTCGATGACGCCCATGTGGGAGATGCCGCCGATCATCAGGAACAGGCCGAACAGCAGGCCCAGCGTCTCAAAGTCGATGGCCTTCAAGGGGCCGGTAATCGACACCAGGGTGCGGCTCTTTAGATAGTTATACACCAGGCCCACCGCCAGCAGTGTGCAGCAGATGATGCCGTTGATCTCGTCGGGCAGATTCCAGCTGTCCGGGGCGAAGGAGGCGCAGATCAGAAGGCCGATGGCGCCGAACAGCAGCACGGTGGGTACATAGTCGGTGACCTCCGTCAGCTGGTTGGTCTTCTCAATGACGCCCTTTTCCTTGCGGAACAGCCAGTAGACGATGATGGCGGAGAACACGGCGCCCATTTCCACAGCGAAGAACATACCCGGTTTGCCATTGTAGACGAAGAAGTCCAGGAAGCTCATATTCAGGGCGGAGCCCAGCAAAATGGCGGTGGTATCCCCCACCAATGTGGCGGCGCCCTGGAGGTTGGAGGACACGGCGATGGCGATGAGCACCGGCACCGGGTTGGTCTTCAGCTTCCGGCAGATCTCCAGGGCCACGGGAGCCACCATAAGCACCGTGGCCACATTGTCCACAAAGGCGGAGATGATCCCGGCGAACAGGCTCAGGCAGACCGCGGCCCACTGCACCGTAGGCACCCGCTGCATGATCCCGTCGGCCATGCGCTCAGGCATGTGGCTGTCGATGAACAGCTGCACCAGACCCATGGTGCCGCCGATCATCAGCAGCACGTTAAAGTCCAGGGAGGGCAGGATATCCTCCAAGGGCAGCATCCCGGTGAGGATGAACACCAGGCCGGAGGTCAGGGCGAAGTAAGGGCGGTAGCGGCTGAAGGTGAGCATCAGCACATAGGTAACCGCGAACAGCAAAATGGCAGGCAGCATAATGACCTTCCTTTCCAAAACGGGGCGGTAAGGATTTCTTTACCGCATGGATTCAGGCCGGTGAACCCCATGAAGGGATCCACCGGCCTGGGGTGTTTACGCAATGAGTTGTCTCATTTGGAGGTGAACTTGTTGAGCAGGGTCACCACGGCGATGATCACGCCGGTGACGATGAAAATACCCAAATATCCGGTGCCCATAATGGGCAGGGCTTCCAGAAGCAGATCTACACGCATAGCATTACCCTCCGATAGCAGCATTGACCAGGGCCAGGATCAGGCCGCCGGCGATAACCGAGGCGATCTGGCCGGAAACGTTGACGCCGATGGAATGCATCAGCAGGAAGTTGGAATTGTCCTCGGCCAGGCCCATCTTGTGAACCACCCGGGCGGACATGGGGAAGGCGGAGATACCGGCGGCGCCGATCATGGGGTTGATCTTGGTCTTGGAAAACAGGTTCATGAGCTTGGCAACCATGATGCCGCCGAAGGTATCGAAGATGAAGGCCACCAGGCCCAGGCAGATGATGATGATGGTGTCCAGCTGCAGGAAGTCGGCGCCCTTCATCTGGGAGGCGATGGTGATGCCCAGGAAAATGGTAATCAGGTTGGCCAGGGCATTCTGGGCGGTATCGGAGATGGAGTTCATCACGCCGCACTCCCGGATCAGGTTGCCGAACATCAGGAAGCCGATCAGGGCCACCGCGTCGGGGGCCACCAGGCCCACGATCACCGTCACCACAATGGGGAACAGGATCTTCGTCAGCTTGGGCACAGGCTTGCCGGTGTACTGCATCTTGATCCGGCGCTCGGCCTTGGTGGTGCACAGCTTGATGATGGGAGGCTGGATCAGGGGCACCAGGGCCATGTAGGAGTAGGCCGCCACCATAATGGCGCCCAGGTACTTAGAGCCCAGCTGGGTGGCCACGAAGATGGAGGTGGGGCCGTCCGCCGCGCCGATGATGGCGATGGAGGCGGCGTCCTTCAGCTCGAAGCCCAGCAGAGAGGCCAGGGCCAGGGTGAAGAAAATGCCGAACTGGGCCGCCGCGCCGAAGATCATCAGCTTGGGATTGGTGAGCAGGGGCTGGAAGTCGATCATGGCGCCGATGCCGATGAACAGCATCAGCGGGAACAGCTCGGCGCCCTCAATGCCGATGCTGAACAGCGTCTGCAGCACATGCTGGATGCCGGTGCCTTCCACCGCCACAGGCAGGTTGACCAGGATGGCGCCGAAGCCCATGGGCAGCAGCAGCGTCGGCTCCATCTCCTTGGCGATGGCCAGGTAAATCAGCACGCCGCCGATAACCCACATCACCAGGTTCTGCCATTCGATGTACTGGAAGTTCACCAGCAGCACACTCAGATTTTGAAGTAGTTCTTGCATATGGATCCTCCGTAATAAAAACTTAACAGATTCATTATAGGGGCGAAGTGGTAAAGATTGGGTAAAGAAAACAGCAAAACCGTGAAATCATGAAATTTTTGTGAATTACCCCAAAAAATGACGCCTATTCGTCCAGCATTCGGTAGCCTACCCCCAACTCATTGGTGACGTAGCGGTTGTCCCCGGGGCGGCAGCCCAGCTTCTTGCGGATATTGGCCATGTTCACCTGGAGCTTCTTGACGTTGCCGTTGTCCATGGCCCCCCAGATCTCCCGGATGATGGAGGAGTAGGTCATCACCTTGCCGGTGTGCTGGGACAGCAGGGCCAGGATATTGTATTCCGTCTGGGTCAGGTGGACAGGCTCCCCGGCGATGGTGACCTGGCGGCGGTCGTAGTTGATGCACAGGTCGTCCACCCGGAAGCAGCCGTCCAGGGCGGCGGCCCGGAGGCTGCTGCGGTTGGTGCGCAGCGCCGCCCGAACCCGGGCCAGCAGCTCCGCGGTGCCGAAGGGCTTGGTGATATAGTCGTTGGCCCCGGAATCCAGGGAGGAGACCTTGTCGCTTTCGTCGCTGCGGGCGGAGAGCACGATAATGGGAACGGCGCTCTCGGCCCTGACCCGGCGAATGAACACCTCCCCGTCCATATCCGGCAGGCCCAGATCCAGCAGCACCAGATCCGGCATATGGGAGGTAAACATCAGAAGCCCCTGGCGGCATTGCTCCGCGGTAAGCACCTGGTAGCCGTTGGTTTCAAAGATCATCTGGACGAAGCTAGCGATGTTCCGGTCGTCCTCCACGATCAGGATCTTGTATTTATTGTTTGACATGGTCTGTATCCTCCATTTCCAGCCAGAAGCAGAAGCTGGCGCCTCCCTCCGGACGGTTTCTGGCGGTGATTTTCCCGCCGTGAGCCTTGATAATGGCGCTGCACACGCTCAAGCCGATGCCCATGCTGCTGCGGCTGGCGTCCCGAGGGGTCTGGCTGGGCAGCAGCCCGGTGAACAGCCGGGGCAGCCGGTCCTCGGGGATGCCGCAGCCGTCGTCCTCCACCTGAAAATACACCCGATTTCCCTTCACAAAGGCCTTCAGCCACAGATTTTTCATCCCCCGGGCGTGGTGCACCGCGTTCTCCAGCAGATTCATCAGCACCAGCTCCATGAGCATTGCCTCCATAGGCACGCTGACAAATTCCTCCGGCAGCGAGATCTGCACCGTCTGGTTGGGATAGTGCTTGCGGAACTTCACCAGCACCGCGTCGGTCAGTTCCTCCAGCACCGTATCTTGCTTGGCAAGCTTCACCCGCACCCCGTCCACCCGGGTGATGGACAGCAGATTCTCCACCATCCGCACCAGCCACTGGGCGTCGGCGCAGACGTCCTGGAGCAGCTTCAGGTGCTTCTCCCGGGGCAGGTCGTCGTAATTGTCCAGCATCACCGAGCAGGCGCCGTAAATGGAAGTCAGGGGGGTGCGCAGATCGTGGGACACCGCCCGAAGCAGGTCGCCCCGCATCCGCTCGTTTTCCGCCTCCGCCTTGACCTGCTCCTGGCACTTGAGCTTGGTGGTCAGGGTGCTGGTCAGGGAGGCCACGATGAGCATCACCACCGCCGCGGAAATGCACTCCGGTGAGATCAGGTCAAAGGCCCAGTACGGATAGGTAAAGGCATAGTTCACCGCCAGCACGCTCAGCAGCGAGGCGGCGATCCCCCAGAAATACCCGGTGGTATGGCAGGACACCAGCATCACCCCCAGCACGAAGATCATGGGGATCATGCTCCGGGTGCCGAACAGCTCCAGCAGCACCAGATTGACGGCGAAGGCCCCTAGCAGCACCGCCGCCATAAACACACCGTCCCGGATCATTTGTTTGCGCGTACCCATGAAATTCACCTCTTGCTGAAATTATAATTCTTTTTACGGGAAATGACAACCCCGGGATCTTTCCCCGGCATGGTCCGCGGCTAAAAAACGGCAAAGAAACCCCGGTTCCGACAAAGCCGGGATATCCAGCGTTTGAACGCCCGGTTTCCCTACTTTCTTCCATCTTTTCCCAAATATAAGGAAAACCGCCGCATTTTCCCGGGTCCTTCCAAATTTTCTTTGTCCATTTTATCTAAATTTTACCGGATTTTGCGTATTTCGGCGATTGACCGCCGGCGGGTTTTCTGGTATAGTAATGCTATTGAAGACCTGAAGAAAGGAGGAATCCCTATGCGTCCTTTGATCTGGCTGGCACTGCTGGTGCTGTTCCTTGTGGTGGAGGCCGCCTGTCCGGTGCATCTGGTGTCCGTTTGGTTCGCCGTGGGCGCGTTGGTGGGCATGATCGTCAGCGCCCTGGGCGGCCCGCTGTGGTTGCAGCTGGTTCTGTTCCTGGTGACCTCCGCCGCCCTGCTGGCTCTGCTTTGGCCCTTCATCCGCAAATTCATGAACCCCAATCTGGTAGCCACCAACGTTGACGCCCTGGTGGGCTCCGTCGGCATCGTCACCACGGACATCGACAACGTGGAGGCCACCGGACAGGTGAAGCTGGGCGGCATGGAGTGGACGGCCAGAAGCCTCACCGGCGAGCGCATCGCCGCCGGCACCCGGGTGAAGGTGGACCATATTGAGGGCGTGAAGGCCTTCGTCACCCCGGAGCAAACCCCCGCGCAGCCCCATTGATCCCAGGCTTTGTCAATCTATCACACAAAACAGGAGGGAACACGCATGATTCCATTTTCATTTTTGATCTTAGTCGTTATCATTTTTATCCTGGTCATTACCAACATTGTCGTGGTTCAGCAGTCCCGGGCCTACGTCATTGAGCGTCTGGGCGCGTTCCACAGCGTCTGGGGCGTGGGCCTGCACGTGAAGATCCCCTTCCTTGACCGGATCGCCCGGAAGGTGAGCATGAAGGAGCAGGTGCTGGACTATCCTCCCCAGCCGGTGATTACCAAGGACAACGTCACCATGCAGATTGATACCGTGGTCTACTTCCAGATCACCGATCCGAAGCTCTACGCCTACGGCGTGGAGCAGCCCATGGCGGCTATGGAAACCCTCACCGCCACCACCCTGCGTAACATCATCGGCGACTTGGAGCTGGATCAGACCCTGACCAGCCGGGACGTGGTGAACACCAAAATGCGGGCCATCCTGGACGAGGCCACCGACCCCTGGGGCATCAAGGTCAACCGGGTGGAGCTGAAGAACATCCTGCCTCCGGCGGACATCCAGTCCTCCATGGAGAAGCAGATGAAAGCCGAGCGGGATCGCCGCCAGGCCATTCTCCAGGCCGAAGGCCAGAAGAAGTCCGCCATCCTCATCGCCGAAGGCGAGAGAGAATCCGCCATCCTCCGGGCCGACGCGGATAAGCAGGCGGCCATCCTCAAGGCCGAAGCGGAGAAGCAGGCCGCCATCCTCCGGGCCGACGGCGAAGCCCAGGCCATCCTGGCGGTGCAGAAGGCCCTGGCCGACTCCCTGGAGCTGCTGAACCAGAAGGCCCCCAACGATCAGGTGATCAAGCTCAAGTCCATCGAAGCCATGCAGAAGGTAGCCGACGGAAAGGCCACCAAGATCATCATCCCCAGCGAACTGCAGGGGCTGGTAGGCATGGCCAACGGCATTGTGGAATCCATGAAATAATCCCCCGGGGGTGTCTCGAACCGTTTGTTTGAGACACCCCTTCGCGTTCAGGAAGCTCTGATGAAAGAGTATCCGTAGTCATTCCGACTTCATGGATATCGTCTCCGCAAATAAATTTTAGTCTATGCTCTCGCGTTCTTCTTTTTTGTATTTCTGAACTCTCGAATCAATACGATAACGAAGACCACCATAAAAATATACTTTACAGAAGTCAGGATCCTTGCCAAAACAGCAAATATCATCCGCGGCAGACTATAAGAACGAATAACTCCTATCATACAGAAATTCTCAAACCAGTCAGACAGGCAAGTGACAACACCTAACGCCAAAATTCTATTATACACTTGCTTTCTGCTATCGTTTTTATTCTTATCTATATACCCGGATATGTAGAAATAGAAAATCCGTAGTTTGTGATCTCAGACTCTAAAGCGGCGCCGC
>CALWXQ010000069.1 GCA_944385545.1 uncultured Oscillospiraceae bacterium
ACGCGTCCTCCGCAATTTCTGCTGTTTAAAGTCGATAAGCATTTTTCATAAAAGAATTTTTCAGAAAAGTATGGACAAAAGCCGTTCCTTCTGGTAAAATAAATCGGCTATGTAACAATATACAATGGTGTCGCTATGCGAACCAATTTAGGAGGATTACAGAAACATGATCGTTAAGAGCACGCAGAGAAACGGCAATGAGGCCGTTGTTGTTGTGGAGATCGACAAGGAACTGATGGAGTCCGGCGTCAACAAGGCTTACCTGAAGGCCCGCAAGAATATCCAAATCCCCGGCTTCCGTAAGGGCAAGGCTCCCAGGAAGATGGTGGAGGCGATGTACGGCGCCCACGTTTTCTACGAAGACGGCCTGGAGGAGATCTTCCCTGAAATCTACGACTTCGCTGTTGCCGGCCAGGAATTCAAGGCCATCGGCCGCCCCAGCCTTACCGATATGCAGATCAGTGAGGACAACATCGTCACGCTGACCCTGACGACCGAGGTCTATCCCGAGGTCACTCTGGGGCAGTACAAGGGACTGGAAGTGGAGAAGGCGGAGGCTTCCGTTTCCGACGAGCAGGTGCAGGCTGAGCTGGATCGGATGGCCCAAAATGTGGCTTCCACCGAGACTGTGGAGCGTCCCGCCGAAATGGGCGACACTGCCACCATCGACTTTGAAGGCTTTGACAACGGCGTGCCCTTCGACGGCGGTAAGGGCGAGAACTTTGATCTGAAGCTTGGCTCCGGCCAGTTTGTTCCCGGCTTCGAGGAGCAGGTTGTCGGTATGTCCGTGGGTGAGGAGAAGGATCTGAACGTCACCTTCCCCGAGGATTACCATGACGAGCTGGCCGGTAAGCCTGTTGTCTTCCACGTGAAGCTGAACAAGCTCACCGTGACCAATGTGCCCGCCCTGGATGACGAGTTCGCGAAGGACGTTTCTGAGTTCGAAACCCTGGAGGAGCTGAAGGCCGATATCCGGGCCAAGGCGCTGGAGCAGAGCCAGAAGCAGATCCAGTCCGCCTTCGAACAGGCTGCTGTGGAGAAGGCTGCCGAGAATACCCAGGTGGAGATGCCCAAGGCGCTGGTAGAGTCCGAGCTGGACACCCAGATGGAGCGGTTTGCCTACCAGCTGCAGATGAGCGGCTACTCCATGGAGCAGTACGCCAAGATGATGGGCGGAGACATCACCACCATGCGCAATGCTTTCCGCCCCGCCGCTGAAAAGCAGGCCAAGATCAGCGTCACTCTGGAAAAGATCGTTGAGGTGGAGGGCCTGGCCGCTACCGACGAGGAGATCGAGAACGAGTTTAAGTCCCTGGCTGAGCAGTATCAGCTGGAGGTGGACAAGGTCAAGGAAATGGTTCCCATGGACGAACTCACCGGCAGCCTGACCACTCGCAAGGCCGTGAAGCTCATCGCTGAATCCGCCGTGGCTGTGGCACCCAAGGTTGAGGAGAAGGCCGCGGAGACCACCGAAGAATAAGGAAACCCCTGAATCAATCGTCTGGGGCGGGGCAACGGATTTTTCGGCTGAACCAAAATCTCTTACCGTCAGTGCTTGCCGGTTGATTCAAAGTATCCTAAGTAAGACTTCTGATCCCATCAGGAATAACCTTCCTGCGCAATGGTTAGAATGTTTCAAACCCCTATGAAAGGAGACATCACCATGAGTTTAGTCCCGTATGTGGTGGAGCAGACCAGCCGCGGAGAGCGCAGCTATGACATTTTCTCCCGCCTGCTCAATGACCGCATCATCTTCCTGTCCGAGGAGGTCAACGATACCACGGCCTCCCTGGTGGTCGCTCAGCTGCTTTACCTGGAGGCTCAGGATCCGGATAAGGACATCCAGTTCTATATCAACAGCCCCGGCGGAAGCGTAACAGCCGGTATGGCCATTTACGACACCATGCAGTACATCAAGTGCGATGTGGCCACCATCTGCGTGGGCATGGCTGCCTCTATGGGCGCGTTTTTGCTCAGCGCCGGTGCCCGGGGCAAGCGTATGGCGCTGCCCAACGCGGAAATTATGATCCATCAGCCCTCCGCCGGTACCCAGGGCCAGATCACGGACATGGCCATCCACCTGAAGCGTCTGGAGACCATCAAGGCCCGGATGAACAGCATTCTGGCTCAGAACACCGGCAAAAGCGTGGAGGAGGTCACCGCCGCCTGCGAGCGGGACAACTTTATGTCCGCGGAGGAGGCCAAGGCCTTTGGCCTGATCGATCGGGTTTTGGAACATCACTAAGGGATTTCTGAATTCGTCGGATGGCGGCCTATGCCGAAATCCTTTGCCCCATCCGCGCAGCTGAAAAAGCGGAGAATCTATACAGGATTCTCCACGATTTGAAGGCTCGGCTGAGTCAAAAGCTCTCGCTGTCAGCTCTTGCCGATTTCATCAGAGTTTCCCTAAATCAAAATAAGAAGAAATGAGGTACCGGGTGCATGCCTAAAAAAACGGAGCAGCCGATTCGGTGCAGTTTCTGCGGCAAGCGGGAGGGCCAAGCCTCCCGCCTGATCGCCGGACCCGGGGTTTATATTTGCAGCGACTGCGTGGACGCTTGCAGCGCCCTGCTGCAAGATGAATATGACCTGGGTACGGAGAGCCTTCCGGCCCCGGAGAAGCTGCCCACTCCCATGGAGATCAAATCCTTCATGGATCGCTACATCATCGGCCAGGATGATACCAAGGTGGCGCTGTCCGTGGCGGTGTACAATCATTATAAGCGGATCTACTTCGGCGCGGACTCCGAGGTAGAGCTGCAAAAGAGCAACATACTCCTGATTGGCCCCACCGGCAGCGGCAAGACCCTGTTTGCCCAGACCCTGGCCAAGATCCTGAACGTTCCCTTTGCCATTGCCGACGCCACCACATTGACGGAGGCTGGCTATGTGGGCGATGATGTGGAGAATATTTTGCTGCGGCTGCTTCAGGCGGCTGACTTTGATGTGGAGCTGGCCCAGCGGGGGATCATTTACATCGACGAGATGGATAAGATCGCCCGGAAAAGTGAGAATACCTCTATTACCCGGGATGTTTCCGGCGAAGGTGTTCAGCAGGCGCTGCTGAAGATCCTGGAGGGCACCGTTGCCAATGTTCCTCCCCAGGGCGGGCGGAAGCATCCCCAGCAGGAAATGATCCAGATCGATACCACCAACATCCTGTTTATCTGCGGCGGCGCCTTTGACGGCCTGGATAAGATCATTGAAAAACGGACGGATAAAAGCGCCATCGGCTTTGACTCGCCGGTGCAGAGCAGAAGCAAGCGGGATGTGGGTCAGCTCCTGAATCAGGTTGAGCCCTATGATCTGCTGAAATTCGGCATCATTCCGGAGCTGGTGGGCCGTATGCCGGTGATTACCACCTTGCAGAGCCTGAGTCAGAATGATTTGGTGCGGATCCTGGTAGAGCCGAAGAACGCTCTGACCAAGCAGTACCAGTCCCTGCTGGAGATGGACGGCGTGGGGCTGGAGATCTCCGATGAGGCCCTGCTGCTCATTGCTCAGAAGGCTCTGGATCGTCAGATCGGCGCCCGGGGCCTGCGGGCCATTTTGGAGAAGGTCATGACCAGCATCATGTTCCTGATCCCCTCTGACCTGTCCATCAAGAAGGTGGTCATCACCCCGGAAGCCATTGAAGGGGGCGCTCCCGTTATCGTGCGGGATCCTGCCCACCCCAGAGAGAAGCTTTCCGGCAGAAGATAAACTTTGCGAGGGGGTAGGTATCTACCCCCTTTTTCCCTAAAGGAGGGAATTTCCCTTGACTGAAATCGTATATGCCGGGAGAATGCCCATTCTGGCCCTGCGGGGTTTGGCCATCTTTCCGGAACAGACCGTTCATTTTGAAGTGGGCCGATCCAAATCCATCCAGGCCCTGGAGGCTGCCATGCAGCAGGATCAAACCTTGTTCCTGATCCCCCAGAAGGATCTGCTGGTGGACGACCCCAAGCTGACGGATCTTTACGCCATCGGCACTATTGCCAAGGTTAAGCAGGTGCTCAAGACCCAAGGGGAGAACCTGCGGGTTCTGGTTACCGGCATTTGCCGGGGCAAGATCACGGAGTTGCAGCAGACCGAGCCATACCTCAACGGCCTGGTGGAGTCTGTTCCCTGCCCGGAAACCGGAGACGCGCTCCGCTCTCAGGCCCTGCGCCGGGAGGCCAACGCTCTTTACAGCCTGTACCTGCAAGTGTCTGAGCATTCTGCCCAGGCCGTGCGGCTTCGCATGATGGCCAGCGACAGCGACGGCTTCCTTGCTGACGCCATTGCCCAAAATTCCGGTATCGACTTTCCTGAGAAGGCAAAGCTCCTGTGCCAGCTCAACCCCACCCGCCGCCTGGAGAACGCCATCCGTCTGCTGCGCAAGGAGATTGAGGTGCTGCGGCTGGAGTCGGACATCCAGGAAAAGACCCGTTACGCCATCGACCAGAACCAGAAGGACTATTACCTGCGCGAGCAGCTGAAGGTCATCCAGGAGGAGCTAGGAGAAGGGGAAGACGAAAACGAATTTGAAGCCTATGCCAAGAGCATCCGGGCGCTGCGCTTGGCTCCGGAATATGAAAAGAAGCTGCTCAAGGATGTGGATCGACTGAAGAAGCAGCCTTTTGGCTCCTCGGAGGGGGCGGTTTTGCGCAATTACCTGGATACCGTGCTGGAGCTGCCTTGGAACACCCGGACAAAGGAACGGGTGGATGTGGCCGCCGCCCGGAAGATCCTGGAGCATGACCACTACGGCATGGAGAAGGTGAAGGAGCGGATTTTGCAAACCATTGCCGTGCGGCAGATGGCGCCGGAAATGCCGCCCCAGATCCTGTGTCTTGTCGGCCCTCCCGGCGTGGGCAAAACCTCCATTTCCTATTCCATTGCCAAGAGCCTGAACCGAAAAATGGCCCGGATCTCCCTGGGCGGCGTCCATGACGAGGCGGACATCCGGGGCCACCGGAAGACCTATGTAGGCGCCATGCCCGGCCGGATCATTACCGCGCTGACCCAGGCGGGTAGCGCCAATCCGTTGCTGCTGCTGGACGAGATCGACAAAATGGGCTCCGACTACCGGGGAGATCCCAGCGCCGCCCTGCTGGAAGTCCTGGACGCGGAGCAGAACCACACCTACCGGGATCACTACCTGGAGATCCCCTTTGATTTGTCTGATGTGCTGTTCATCACCACCGCCAATACCCTGGATACCGTACCCCGGCCCCTGCTGGATCGGATGGAGATCATCGAGCTTGGCTCCTACACAGACGAGGAAAAGCGGATGATCGGCAAGAACCATCTGCTACCCAAACAGATGAAGAAGCATGGCCTGAACAAGCAGCAGCTTCGGGTCACCGACGACGCCATCCGGGAGATCATTTCCTGCTACACCCGGGAATCCGGTGTGCGGAGCCTGGAGCGGGCCTTTGGCGAGATCTGCCGGAAAGTTGCCATGGAAATCGTTACCCAGGAGACGCCAAAGCGGATCACCGTCAATGCTACCCGGCTGGAGGATTTTCTGGGGGTGCGGAAGTACCTACCGGATCGGCTGCCCTGCACGGATCAGGTGGGACTGGTCACCGGTCTGGCCTGGACCAGCGTCGGCGGCGAGACTCTGGAGGTGGAGGTCAATGTGATGGACGGCAGCGGCAAGCTGGAGCTCACCGGCAACCTGGGCGACGTGATGAAGGAATCCGCCCATGCGGCTCTGAGCTATATCCGCGCCAATGCCCAGAAGCTGGGCGTGGCCCAGGACTTCTACAAAACCAAGGACATCCACGTCCATTTCCCCGAGGGCGCAGTTCCCAAGGACGGGCCTTCTGCCGGCGTGACCGTTTGTACGGCCATGGTGTCGGCTCTGACCGGCGTCAGTGTCCGCAGAGACGTGGCCATGACCGGCGAGATCTCTCTGCGGGGCCGGGTCATGCGCATCGGCGGCCTGAAGGAGAAAACCATGGCAGCCTTGCGCCATGGGGTCAGCACGGTGATCATTCCTAAGGACAACGAGCGGGATCTGGAGGAGATCGACCAGACCGTTCGCCGCCAGCTGAATTTCATCAGCGCCCAGACCATGGATACGGTGCTGGAGGCAGCCTTGAACCGCCCCAGCCAGATCAGTCCCACCATTTTGGGCACCATTCCCGAGGAGGTCAAGGCCAAGGTCAGAAAGCCGGAGCTGCGGCAGTAAATGAGGTGACGGTATGAATTTTCAAAATGTGGAATTTCTGATTTCCGCCGCCTCTACCAAGGACTTTCCTCAGAATCGGCTGCCGGAGATCGCCTTTGCCGGAAAGTCCAATGTGGGCAAGTCCTCGGTGATCAACCGGCTTCTCCAGAGAAAGAACTTCGCCCGGGTGGGTGACAAGCCCGGTAAAACGGTGCATGTGAACTACTTTGTCATTGACCGGGCCTGCTATCTGGTGGATCTTCCGGGCTACGGCTTCGCGAAGGTCTCCCAGAAGGAGAAGGAGCGCTGGGGCCGGTTGATGGAGGATTACTTCGCGGCAGGCCGCATTGATCTGGGCGTGCTGATTGTTGACTACCGCCATCCGCCTACCAATAACGATATTACCATGGCAAACTGGTTTCTGGAAACCGGCTGTCCCTTTGTAGTGGTGGCCAACAAGATGGACAAGCTGAAGAAAAGCGAGCTGGAGCCGAATCTGAATACCATTCGTCAGGATCTGGCGCTGCCGGATAGCTGCCCGGTGATCCCATTTTCCGCGGAGAAGGGAAATGGCCGGGAGGAGCTGGTGCGCAGGATCCTGGCTGTGGTGAAGCAGGAGAGTCCATAACAGAAAAAGGAACGTCCCGGGGGAAAGCCTTCGCTTTTCTCCGGGACGCTTGACTTTACCTGTATTTTACATGGATTTAACCCAACACCGGTTTCGCCCCCCTTTGCGTTATGGTAGGATTCATACTGGTATATTCTGTTTTTTGAATATTTTGCGGAGCCGACCCCGTTTATACGGAGCGGCTTACGTATTCTATAGGGAAAGAAGGAGTGCTATCATGACGGAGGGGCAGCAGATGGTGAAGGAGGTTTACGAAGCCAAGCAGGATCCTCGCAAAGCGGACGATCTGATCCGGCGTTATATTCCGTTCATACGGGCGGAGGCGTCCAAGGTGATCTCACGGCTGTGTACGGAGCAGGACGATGAATACAGCATTGCCATGATCGCCTTCCATGAGGCAATCGTGGGGTATGAAAAAAGCCGGGGCGCATTCCTGGGCTATGCCGCCATGCTGATCCGCAGCAGAATCATTGATTATCTGCGCAAAGAGGCCAGGCACCAGGGACACCTCTCTCTGTATGAGGAACGGGGCGAGGATGATCGGACTCTGATGGATACCCTGGCGGACGGCAAAGACCATATGGATGACCTTGTCCAGCGAGAAGCGACGTTGCAGGAGATCAGTGAGCTGGCCGCTGTTATGGAGACCTTCGGGGTCAGCTTCTCGGATGTGGCAGATAACTGCCCCAAGCAGAGCAGGACTTTGGCGGCCTGCGCCCAGGTGGTGCGCTACGGTGGGGAGAATCCACACTTGCTGGAGGAGCTGCTGAAGACCAAGCGCCTGCCCCTGGCACAACTGGCGGCGGGAACCGGCGTAGAGCGCAAGACGCTGGAGCGCCACCGGAAGTACATTTTGGTTATGCTTCTGATCCAGACCAACGGCTATGAGATCATTCGCGGACATATCGTTCATGTTTTGAAGAAAGGAGGCGCATCGGTATGAAATACCTGGTCATGGAATGCCATCCCGGTTACGCGGTGGTGCTGGACGAGGAAGGCAGATTCCTGAAAGCGGCCAATCTGCACTACCAGGTGGGCCAGACGGTTTCCCGGATCGAGCCTATGCGGGAGCGGCCGCCCAAAATAAAGCAGGGCAGATGGTTCTATTCTCTGGCGGCACTGGCGGCCTGTCTGGTACTGGTGATCGGTGCGCTGTTCCACTTGGAGAACCGGCCCTATGCCTCGGTGTACATGCGCATCAACCCGGAGGTTCGCATTGATGTGAACCGAAACAATCTGGCTGTGGGGCTGGAGGGCATCAACGACGATGGCAGGCAGCTGATCCAAGGCTACGACTACCGGAAAAAAGAGCTGGATACGGTGATGGACGAGCTGGTGGAATTGGCCATTGCAGCTGATTACCTCCATGAGGGAGGGAAGATCACGCTGACACTGGACGCCGAGAATCAAGCCTGGGTAGTGGAAAAAGAGGAAACGTTGACCTCCCACTTGCAGGAGTATTTGTCCCAGCATCTGACCTATACCATAGAAATTGAAACCAATCGCGCCGGCGATCAGTCGAACCAGGCCGAGCAAGGACAGGAGGTCGTGATCCCCATTCATCAGGGATCTGCTTCCACGGAGGCATCCGGCTTTGGGGATTCTGATTATGGCGAGTCGGACTATGGCGGAACCTGGCAGGAAAGCGGAGACGATGATGACGACGACGGCGATGATGACGATACCCTATGGGAGGAGCCGCCATCCGACAGCGCGTATGGCAGTGCGGGGCAGTCGGATTATGGCTTGACGGACTACGGCCAGACCCAGCCAACCTCCCCGGCAGAGGAACAGGATGACTCCCCATACGCAGACGAGGGGCAGTCAGACTCTGATTCCGAAGACTGAGATACCGATCCGTGAGCCTGCACATGAATTTTGAAAAATTTTCCTGGCGACCCCGTTTTTGCCGGGAGACCTTCGTAATCTATTCATGTAAGGCAAAGAAAAAGCACTTAACAATCAACCATAAAGGAGAATGAAACATGAAAAACCGAAAAATGATTGCTGTTTTGTCCGCGCTGCTGACGCTGCTGCTGGCCCTGAGCTGCCTGACAGGCTGCGCCCAGAGCGAACCCTCTGCAACTGGAACGAAGTTGGCTGCCGGCGGTGTGCTGGTGCTCCGGGTCAACCCGGAGATTGCTGTCAACTATGACGAACAGGGCCTGGTCACCGGTGTGAAGGCCCGCAATGACGATGGTGAGCAGATCCTCACCGGTTACACCGACTACACCGGTAAGGCTGCCCGGGAAGTGGTGACGGAACTGGTGGCAGCCATTGGAGAAGCCGGATACTTCGTGGAAGAAGTGGAAGGTCAGGGCCGTCAGATCGTCATTGAAATCGAAGCCGGCTCCCGGCTGCCCAGCGACACCTTCCTCAATGAGGTGGTGGAGGATGTCCGGGCTTACGTAAGCGATCATCAGTGGCAAGCCCCTGTGGATCTGGAAGGGGAGAGCGACTACGGCATCACCGACTATGTGGATACCGACTACGGCCCCAACAACGATGGCGTCACCGACTATGACGATACCGACTACGGCCCCAACAACGA
>CALWXQ010000070.1 GCA_944385545.1 uncultured Oscillospiraceae bacterium
TGCGAAGATATGCTGCAAATTGTGTTTGGATCCATGGCTTCAGCGCACTACCTTGGGTGGCGTGAATAATTCAGGGTAAACAAACAAATTGCGGCTTACGCCGTCTTGATTACTACACGGCACAGGAGCGGGTCACTGTCAAGGCCGCCCCGGCGTTCACTTTAGCCTTGACAGTGACCTGCTCCTGTGCTACCGGATGCAGTCAGATTTTTCACTTGGTTTCGTGAAAAGGATTCTTGCCAATTATTACTTGACACATACCTTGCTGAGTGGGAGTTATACAAACGGTTGACACAGTTCCCGGAAAGCACTATAATACGGAAGAAAACAACACTAAGGAGCGAATGAAGCATGAGTTCTTGCAATGGCGACTGCTCCAGCTGCGGCAGCTCTACCTGCGGTGATCGCAAGGCGGAGAGCCTGCTGGCGCAGCCCAATCCCAAGTCCAATGTAAAAAAGGTCATTGCTGTGGTTTCCGGCAAAGGCGGCGTGGGCAAATCCACAGTCACCTCTTTGCTGGCCGTTGCCATGGCCAGACGGGGCAAGCGGGTAGGCGTTTTGGACGCGGATATTACCGGCCCTTCCGCACCCACCGCCTTTGGCGTCACAGAGTGCCAGGGCGCCAGTGAGGACGGCCTGTATCCGGCAGTATCCCGCACCGGCATTCAGGTCATGTCCATCAATCTGCTGCTGGATAACCCTGCCGATCCTGTGGTATGGCGCGGCCCGGTCATTGCCGGAGCGGTGAAGCAGTTCTGGACGGATGTGATTTGGGAGGATGTGGACTACCTGTTTGTGGATATGCCTCCCGGCACCGGCGATGTGCCGCTGACGGTGTTCCAGAGCCTGCCTGTGGACGGTGTGGTGATCGTGACCAGCCCTCAGGATCTGGTATCCATGATCGTGGCAAAGGCGGTCAAAATGGCGGAAATGATGCACATCCCCGTATTGGGCTTCGTGGAGAACTACGCTTATATCCGGTGCCCTGACTGCGGAAAGCAGATCCAGGTGTTCGGCAAGAGCCACTTGGACGACATTGCCCAGCAGTTCCAGCTGCCGGTTTTGGCCCGTTTGCCCATTGATCCCGCCGTAGCGGAGGCGTATGACAGCGGCCTTATGGAGACGGTGGACACCGCGCCTGTGGCCGCCGTGATCGAAGCGATCCGGAACGCGGGGTAACGTCCTTTTCCGGTTCACACCGCGGCGAGAAAGCGCCGTTGGAAAAAGAAAGACCTCCTGAGCGGATCGTCATCCGTTCAGGAGGTTTTTGCCGTTTGAAGAAGGATAGCCGGGGAAACAAACCGGTGTACGGCTGCGGGGGATGAATTCAAAGGTTCCCCAGGGCGTGAGCTCACAAAAGTCCCAGATCCATTTTCCACTTCAGTACCCGGGCCACCGCGGCGTTCAGGGCGTCCATTGGGATCCGGCCATCCAAAACCGCGTTGTAGACAGCGGTGTACTGGATCGCGTACTCCGTAGAGCACAGCAGATCATTTCCCGCCAGCACAGCCAGAATGGCCGCTTCCTCGGGGCCGTAAGCATCGGTGATGGCCTGCATGACCAAATCATCGGTGAGGATCACCCCTGAAAAGCCCATTTCCTCCCGCAGATATTGATGAACCGCAGGGGATAGGGACGCAGGGAATTCCGTGTCAAATGCCTCTACGATGGTGTGGCTGACCAGGACGGCGTCACAGCCGGCAGCGATCCCAAAGGCAAAGGGGATCAGATCCCCCAGCTGCAGCTCCTCCAGGGAACGGCTGTCTACGGCGATGCCTGTGTGGGTGTCGGGATTGTTGCCGTAACCGGGGAAGTGCTTCAGAACGCTGCCGATCCCTTTAAGGCGCATGATGCTCACCGTTTCATATACATACGAGACGGTTTCCTGCACATCCTGCCCCAGGGAGCGCCGGTACATAAACGCCTGGGGATCGGTTGCCATGTCACAGACCGGCCCCAGATTCACATTGATCCGCAAGCTGGCCAATAAGTCACACTTCGCTTCCTCATTGGCCAGCGCCTGATCCAGACCGCCTTGGGAATAGGCGGTTCTGGGGGAAGGGAAGGGACTTTCCCGAAAAGCCGGATACCGGCTGATTCGGGTTACGTCGCCGCCTTCTTCGTCCACGGCAATGAGCAGCGGGGTGCCGGCGGCAGACTGGTACGATGCCAGGGTCTGGCGGAAAGAGTCCGGCGTTTGCTGGGAAAAATCCTGAGAAAACAGCACCAGCCCTCCCAGGTGATACTGTCTGATATCGTCCAGGGCTGTGGCGCTGTCGCACCGCGCCAGGAACAGCTGGCCGACCTTTTCTTCCGTGGACATCTGCTCCAGAAGCAGCTGCGCAGGATCCGGCGCCTGGGTCTGTGTGGGCAGGGTGGTCATGGCGGTCTCCGGCGGCTGTGTTGGCAAGACGGCAGTGGGCACGGTCGTCTGGGCCGCCGGGGCGGAGCAGCCGCTGAAAAGAAGCGCCAGACACATAAGAAACAACAAAATACGCATGGTTGCACCTCAAAGGCTCCCCGGGGGCAGCCCCGGGATCGTCGGTTGTTATTCAGGGGTTATCCAAGGCGAAGCGTGCCGGCGAGCCAAAGCGACAGACAGATCTGCGCGCCCAGGATTGCCGGCATTCCCAGGGTGAATTTCAGATGTCTGGTCTTGTGGCGTACGGCATACATGCCCAGAAGGCTTCCCAGGCTTCCGCCCAGAATGGCCGTCAGAAACAAGGTGGATTCCGGGATCCGCCATAGGTTTTTGCGGGCCTTATACTTGTCCGCAAGCATAAGCAGGAAGCCTGCCGCATTGATAATAAGGAGGTAGCTCAGGATCATACTTCATTACCTTTCGGGAGGGATCGGGTTGAAAAGAATCTGGATATTTGCTGCCCTGACGTTGCTGCTGACCGGTTGCGCGGCCCAGGAGACCTTTGAGACGGTGGCGGATGATCTGGCCCAGCCGTCAAAGGCCAAGCCGCGTCAGATCACCGTCCAGCTGCCGGATGACGCGGTAGCGCCGGTACTGGAAAGCGCCGGCGAGCAGATCTATTTATGCCAGGACTATGAGATCATCATCGAAACCGTGGAGGCGGGGGATTTGGACGGCACCATTCAAAGCCTCTGCGGCTACGACGAGGAGGAACTGACCATACTGCACACCAATACCGCAGACGCGGATCGCTACGAGTTCGTGTGGGCTTCCGCCGGGGAAACCGGAGAACGTCTGGGCAGAGCTGTGATCTTGGACGATGGCAACTATCATTATTGTATGTCTGTCCTTCGTGACGCATCCACCACGGAAACCTCTCAGGTGGTTTGGAGCAGCGTTTTCAATTCCTTTGATCTGCTTGCCGGCGACGCCGCTTAGTCATATTGGGCCATGGCCTCCCGGCACAGCGCCTTGCAAGCGTCAATCACGTTTTTGGGGTGCAGGATTTTTGCTTTGCCGCCAAAGCCCACCACCCAGCTTAAAAAGATGGGAGAGATGGCGACGTCCACGGTAAATACAAAGTGCTCGTCGCCGTCGGGGATCAGAATGGTATCCCGCCCGAAGCGGTCAATGACCACGTTGATCAGGCTCCGGTGGAAGCGCAGCTTCACGGCGGCGGTTTCGCCGGAGTACATTTGGAACAGCCGGTTAGCATGCTCGATCAGCGCGTTTCCGGTCAATTCTGGGCAGGGATCCCGAGGCTGATCCAGAAGGAGGATATCGCTCATGCGATCCACCCGGTAGGAGGTGGCGCCGTGCCGTTGGGAATGGGCCAGCAGATAACAGTTTTCGTTGTCCTGACACAAGCTGTAGGGACTGGCCTGGTAATCTCGATCCCGGTACCGCCGGTTGCGGTGGATATCCCAATCAAAGTAGCGAAATTTGATCTGACGGTTCTGGGCAATGGCCTCCTGAATGGCGTCTACATTATAGTAAATCGTCTCATTCATATTCTTGACCCTGCCGCTGACCAGCACATCCCGGCGCATCAGCTTGGCATCATAGACGCTGCACTGATTGCACAGCTTTTCAATCAGCTCCTGGGATTTTTTCTCCGTCAGGAACCGGCTGGACTGCACGGCGTCGATCAGCAGCTTCAATTCCGGCAGCTCAAAGTTTCGCGAGGCCACAAAGTATCCGCCGTTCCGGGCGGGGACGGACACAATATCCACGCCGTAATCCCGCAAAGCGGCGATGTCGGAATAGACCGTCTTCCGGTCGCAGGCGATGCCGTGCTGACGCTCCAGCATGGATATCAGCTCCGATACTCTCACCGGGTGATCCTGGTGGGAGTTTTTTTGCAGATAATCCAGAATATAGAAGATCTTCAGCTTTTGGTTGCTGGATTTTGGCATAAACATTCCTCCTGTCCCGATGAATGAATCGTCAGGAATCCATGGCGGGCGAAATCACCTCCGCTAGCGCCTCCATGACCGTTTCAAGGTATTGTATCATATTTCCAGGCCTTTGGGGAGAGGGAAATTTGCATTTTTCCACGCAATATGCTATAATGCCCCAAAAGGAGATATGTGTATGTATATCGGTTGCCACTTATCCGCCAGCGGCGGCAATGCCGCCATGGTGAAAACGGCTCTGTCCATCGGAGCCAATACCTTTGCGTTCTTTACCCGAAATCCCCGGGGAAGCAGGGCGAAAAAGCAGGATCCCGGCGATGACGCTCTGGCTGTGAGCCTGATGCGGGAGCATGGATTTGGAAGGCTGGTCGCCCACGGCGCGTATACCATGAATCTGTGTACGGCCGATCCGGAGGCGAGAGCCTTTGCCGGGGACGTTCTGGCGGATGATTTGCGCCGGATGGCGTCTTTGCCCGGGAATTTCTACAATTTTCATCCGGGAAGCCATGTGGGGCAGGGCGTGGAAGCCGGAATCGCCTACATTGCCGCGGCATTGAAGCGAGCCATGGAGCCGGGATATCCTGTGACGGTACTGCTGGAAACAATGGCCGGAAAAGGCAGTGAGATCGGCGGAAGATTTGAGGAGCTGAAAGCGATTCTGGACGCGGTAGGCAGCAAAAACCTGGGCGTCTGCCTGGATACGTGCCATGTCTATGACGGCGGTTATGACGTGGTAAATGATCTGGAGGGTGTTTTAGGGGAATTTGACCGGGTGATCGGCTTGGACCGGCTCTGCGCGCTGCACCTGAACGATTCCAAAAATCCCTTCTCCAGCCACAAGGACCGTCATGCCTGCTTGGGTGAAGGCAGCTTGGGACTGGAAACCTTCCGGCAGATTGTGAACCACCCACGGTTGAAGGACAAGCCCATGATTCTGGAGACGCCCAACGAATTGCCGGGTTATCAAAGAGAAATCGCCCTTCTGCGCAGCATGAAATCGTAAGGAACCCTGGCATAAGCCGGCAAGGGCGAACCGCGGATTTATGATGAAAGCTCCGCGTTCATAGTAAATTTTTTAATAAATGCCAGCATCTCGCCTCTTGCGTGGCAACCGATGCTGCTGCGCCAAAATCTCCCGGCGTCAGCGCTTGCTCATTGAATCAGAGGTTCCTTAAGAAAAAGTTTATTTGACATATGCCGCGAAATATGTCATTTTATTAGTAAAGGCTCTCGTACCCGGAAAGATTGGTGAGAAGAATGGAAGAACTATGGAACCAAATTGCCCTGGCCCAGGAACCGCTGGCCGGGGAGTACATAAACTTTCTGCGCCTGGCGGTGCCCATACTGACGGCTTTGCTGCTGCTGCGGTGCGCCCTGCCGCTGCTGACCTTCCGTCGGGAACCGGAAATCTGGGCGTGGCTGAATATGCCTGACGGCAATCAGATCCCCATTACCCATTGGGAAAATGTCATCGGCCGCAGCAAGGCCTGTGACGTAATCATCGAATTATCCACAGTTTCCAGAAACCACGCGGTGCTGACCCGATATGACGACGGCAGTTGGTCTATCAGCGACGCCGGTTCCAAGGCCGGCACCTTTGTCAATGGCAAGAGCATTCAGATGTGCGCCCTGGATTCCCGGGATCGGATCTCCATCGGCGGGGTGGACATGCATCTGCAGCCTATCACCGAGCGTCAGGAGGAGCGGCAAGCCCAGCTGCGCACCAAGGCTGCCAGCGGATGGGACAGTGTAACGAATTTGCTCCTGCTGACGATTTTACAGTGCCTGATGCTCATCGGTTTTATGCTCAAGGCCCAGCGCGCGGATTTTATCAGCATTTTCCAGGGCTTCGGCGGCATTATCCTGTGCCAGTGGCTGCTTTTTATATTCTACGCCATGATTCGCAGGAAATCCTTTGAATTGGAAACTATGGCATTGTTCCTGTGTACCATGGGCATGGCGGCCATTGCCACGGTAAAGCCGGATGAAACGGTTAAGCAGATGTTCGCTTTGATATTCGGCATTGTGGTCTTCCTGCTCATCGGCTGGTCCCTGCGGGATCTGGAGCGGGCCAAAAAGGTTCGCTACCTGGCGGTGGTTGCCGGAGTGGCGTTTCTGGCGTTGACCCTGGTTTTTGGTACGGAGTACTACGGCGCCAAGAACTGGATCATTATCAATGGCATGTCGTTGCAGCCGTCGGAGCTGAGCAAGGTCTGCTTTGTATTTGCCGGGGCTTCCACCATGGA
This sequence comes from uncultured Oscillospiraceae bacterium, assembly GCA_944385545.1. Classification (GTDB taxonomy): domain Bacteria; phylum Bacillota; class Clostridia; order Oscillospirales; family Oscillospiraceae; genus Faecousia. The sequence goes on from CALWXQ010000070.1 coordinate 6,585, forward strand.
TCGAATCATCAATAAGCGGAACCTGTTCCTGTTTATTGTGTATTCGGTGGTCATTTGCGGATTCCTGACTCTGATGAATGACTTTGGTACAGCGCTGATCTTCTTCTGCGCCTTCCTGGTCATTGCCTATCTTCGCTCGGGGAGCGTGGGAACCATTGCTTTGGCTATTACAGCCCTGGCCTTTGCCGGTGTTCTGGCGCTGAAGATCGCGCCGCACGCCTTGCAGCGGTTTGACACCTGGCGGCATGTTTGGGAGGATCCGCTGGTCAGCGGCTATCAGCAGACCAGGGCGTTGATGTGTATCGCCTCCGGTGGACTTTTGGGCTTGGGCCCGGAAGGTGGGCTGCTGCAATATGTGTTCGCGGCTGACTCAGATATTGTGTTCGCGACCATTTCCGAAGAATGGGGCCTTCTGACCGCTGTTATGACGGTGCTGTGCATTGCAGTATTTGGCTTCTTTGCCATTCGCACCTCCCGGGTGGCCAGAAGTAGCTTCTACTCCATTGGCGCTTGTACCGCTGCCAGCGTTCTGACCATCCAGACCATCTTAAACTGCCTGGGTACTGTGGATGTATTGCCGTTTACCGGCGTGACCTTTCCTTTCGTCTCCAACGGCGGCACCAGCATGATCGGCGCCTGGGGCCTGCTGGCCTTTGTAAAGGCTGCAGACACCCGCCAGAACGCCAGCTTTGCTGTACGGCTTGTGAAGAAAGGGGAGTGAGGGTATGAATCGTGTTACAAAACGAACTTGGATGATCAGCCTGTTTATTCTGGCGCTGCTGGGCGGCCTGCTGTTCTTCCTGGGGGAATATGCCTTCAAAGCCTCGGACTGGGTGATTTTCTCCGGCTCTCCTCATATCTATAATGGAACCAATATTGGCTTCGGCACAGTTACTGACCGAAGCGGTGAGACGCTCCTTGTGATGTCCGACGGACGAACGTATTCTGAAAACGCTACCACCCGGAAATCCACGCTGCACTGGCTGGGAGACCGGGACGGCTATATCAAAGCCTCCACGGTATCCAACTACGCCGCGCATATGGCAGGCTTTGACCTGGTGAACGGGATCTACGATTCCGCAGGCGGAGGCGTTACCAAGCTGACCATTTCCGCCCAGGTGCAAAACGCCGCGCTGGAGGCCATGGGCAGCCGAAAAGGCACAATCGCTGTATACAATTACAAAACCGGCGAGATTCTCTGCGCCCTGACCACGCCCACCTACGATCCGGATAACGTACCGGATATTGCCGGGGATGAAACGGGAGCCTATGACGGGGTTTACCTGAACCGCTTCCTGCAATCGGCCTATGTTCCTGGTTCGATCTATAAGATCGTTACCACGGCGGCGGCTTTGGATTGCGTCGAGGATATCGAGGAGCGAAGCTTTACCTGCTACGGGAAGGTGGAGTACGGCAGTGAGGCGGTCACCTGCGAAACTGCCCATGGCCGGCAAAGCCTTCAAAAGGCGTTTGCCAATTCCTGCAACTGTGCCTTTGCCCAAATCGCGGAGCTGATCGGAAAGGACAACATGACCCGCTACGTAAGCGCCTTCGCTGTCGCCGACAGTCTGACCATTGACGGCGTCGCTACGGCCAAGGGAAATTACGACGTGTCCCAGGCCGCGCCGGTTTCCTTTGCCTGGAGCTGCATCGGCCAGTATAACGACCTGATCAATCCGGCGAGGTACATGACCTTTCTGGGAGCCATTGCCGGCGGTGGACGGGGGGCGGAGCCTTACATCGTATCCGAAGTGGAATGCGGCGGCAGCACCACCTATCGTGCCAGAACCAGCACATCCCAACGGGTCATGTCTGAGCAGATCGCCGAGAAGCTGGGGGAGTATATGCGCAACAACGTGAAAAGCGTCTACGGCGACGGGAATTTCCCCGGCCTGTCCGTATGCGCCAAATCCGGTACCAGTCAGCTGGGGGGAGAGCAGGATCCCAACGCCATGTTTGCCGGATTTGTGCAGAATGAGGAATACCCTCTGGCCTTCATTGTGGTTGTGGAAAACGGCGGTTATGGCAGCCATACCTGTGTACCGATCCTGAGCAAGGTACTGTCCGCGTGCAAAGCGGTTATGGACGGAGAATAAATCCTTTGTGCATTGCACACAAAAATACAGAAAAAACACCACAGTTTCTGTGGTGTTTTCCTCGTTGACAAATGTCCTCGCAGGAGATACAATACATCCATGTTCAAGGACAAAAGGGAAAGAAAGTTGTTCCGTTTCCCTAGATTTCCCGGGCTTTCGTAGCTCTTTCATCCCCCGATTCGGCGACTGACCGACAGCGCTCTGTCTCATTGCTTCCGATCCTGTGAGCGCTTTAGGGTATTTGGATCAGTCCGGGGATTTACGGCGTATGAAAAGGCGGTTGGGGTTTGCTTGCCGCTTTTTTATAGTTTATGAGAAAAGAATGAAAAGGAGAATGATTATGAAAAAGTATGTTGCTTTGCTCCTGGCTGTCCTGATGGTAGTTTCCATGTTTGCCGGCTGTCAGTCCGCTGACGAGAATCCTGCGGCAGACGCTACCGAAGCGGTAGATGCTACCGAAGCGGCAGACGCTAC
>CALWXQ010000071.1 GCA_944385545.1 uncultured Oscillospiraceae bacterium
TGTCCATACTTTTCTGAAAAATTCTTTTATGAAAAATGCTTATCGACTTTAAACAGCAGAAATTGCGGAGGACGCGTGCCGACTCAGAAACCTTCGCGCCCCTTGGCTCCCCTTGTGAAGGGGAGCTGGCAAAAATCTTTGATTTTTGACTGGGAGGTCGATACCGCAGTACGTTTTTCTCCAGTGCTCAAATAGAACCGGGTGCTCCCCGCCACCTCTCAGTCGCAAATCGGAGATTTGCGACAGCTCTCCCCAATGGGCGAGCCAAGGCGGCCCTGCGGGCCGCAGGCTGTGTTAAGTCGATAAGCACGTTATGAAATTACCATTAACGGTGAAAAATCCAGATGATCCGCCGATACCAATCTGTATTCAACCCCGTCCCAGAGGCCCTCCATGGCCAGCTTCCGGCTGGCTCCATGCAGATGCCCGTAAAAGCACCGGCGCACCTGATATTTTTCCAGCAGGGCCAGGATCTCCGGACAGGTATAGCCCTTATACCGGGGCGGATAGTGCAGGAACACCAGCTTCGGCTGCTCCCCTGCCGCCTTCAGCGAGGCTTCCAGGCGCATCAGCTCCCGGCGGAACACCTTTTCATCCTGCTGGTCGGAGCGTTCCTCCTCAAAAAACCAGCCCCGGGTACCGCAGATGGCATAGTCTTCGTAGCTGTAGCAGTTGTTGTTGAGCAGGTGCATCCGCTCAAATCCGTTTTCCAGGCAGAATCTGTCGAACTTCGCCGCCGTGCTCCACCAGTAATCGTGGTTGCCCTTGAGCAGGATTTTTCTGCCCGGAATCTGATGGATCCAGGCAAAATCCGCCTTCGCCCCGGATAGATCCAGCGCCCAGCTCAGATCCCCCAGCAGCACCGTGGTGTCCTGGGGGCCAATGCAGGAGACCCCCGCTTTCAGCTTCTCCATATATCCCACCCATGCGCCGCCGAAGACGTCCATAGGCTTTGGCGCGCCCAGACACAGATGCAGATCGCCAATGGCGTACAGCGCCATAGCCCCACCTTCTTTCTCCTTATATCTCCGGGGCCTTCTCCCCCAGAACCATACACAGGCGGTATGCCCCGCCCTTGGCCCGGTAGTCCATGAGGCCGCCGTAGGCCAGCGCCGCGTCTGAAGCAATGGCGCAGCCGTAGCTCCTTTGTACATTGCGCACAATGCTTTCGATCCGCTGACTGCTGACCACGCTGACGGCCAAACCCTCCCGCAGCTTGGAAAGCACCGGTTCCCCGGGGCAGTAGGCCTTCCCCCGGCGGCAGGCGTCCACATACCGCTCCACCTCGTCCACACCGCCGCAGCCGCGGATCAGCCGTTCCAGGTTTTCCGGCAAAGCCACATCCGCCTCCGGCAGATCGGTGGCGATACTCACCGCGTCGGTGCGCAGCTGGCCGTGGTATATCAGCTCCCAAAGGGTGTTGTTCTCATTGCAGCAGCAAATGATCGTTCCGATGGGCAGACCCCACTGTCTGGCGTACCAAGCGCTGATGGGGCCGCTGAAATCCCCTGACACCATGGCAACATCCGCACCGTCTCCCAGACTCTCCCTGCCCAGGGCCGCGAACAGTCCAAACAGCGCCGCGATCCTGACGGCAATCTTCGCCCAGTTGCCCGGTTGCTCCGTTTCCGTCTGAGAAATCTTGGCAGTCAAATCCGTCACCAGGCGGTCGAACCGGAATCCCGGGTTATGCCAGGTTTCTCCCATCACCGTCCGGCGCCCCAGGGGCCGTTGCCGCAGAGGCCGCCGTCCCACGGTAAAGTCCAGATCCCAGCCGGTAAGCTTGCTTTGCAGCAGCAGATTCAGCACCTGGGCCATACAGCAATTGGGGGGCTGATCCAGCAGCTCCGCCACCTCCGCCTCGGAAAAAGAGGGCATATGAAAGGGCAGATACATTCCCCCGTCGGGACTGCGGTTCTCCCGCAAGGCCCGTTGGGCGGTGTAAGCGTCACGGTCATTTCTGGTGGTTACATACAGCACGTTCCATCACTCCAATGGCGTTGTTCCAGAATATGTCCATACGTGTGTGCGCCTCCAGGCCCCGTTCCTCCAGGCGCCGGGCCAGATCCCCCCAGCTCTGAACGCCCAGGAAGCCCTTGGGCATATGTTCCACGCCGTCCAGATCGCCGCCCAGAGCAATGTGCTTTCCGGTGGGATCCAGCTCCAGATAGTGGAAGATGTGATCGCAAATGGTATCCAGGGTGGGATCCTCCCCCAGGAAGTCGGCGCAGACGTTGCAGCCTGCCACACCGCCGGTGGCGACGATGGCCCGGAACATGTCGTCTGTCAGATTACGGCTGTGGTTCCACACCCGCCGGCTGTTGGAATGGGTGGCGATCACAGGCCCCTGGGTGATATTCAGAATGTCCCAAAAGCCTTCGTCGCTGATGTGACTCACATCCACCAGCATTCCCAGGCGCTGGGCTTCCTTCACAAATTCCCGGCCCCGGTCAGTCAGACCGCCGCCGGTGAGGTGGGAGCCGGTAAGGGGATTTTTCTCATTCCAGCCAAGGCTGGTGATCCGAAAGCCGATGTTCCAAAGATCCTCCAGCAGCGCCGGATCATAGCCGATCCCGGCAGTGCCCTCCAGAGTCAAAATGGCGGAGAATCTGCCCTTCTCCCGGTTCTGCTGAACCTGGCGGTGTGAATAGGCCAGAGCGATTTTGGAGCTGTTATTGGCAACCTCCCGCTGGATGGTGGCCAGCTCCCGCTCAAACAGGAGCACCGGGGAGACGTCCTGCTTCAGCGGCGTGGTAAAGCAGGCGAAGCACTGGGCATAGCCTTGGAACGCCGAGGCCCGATCCAGATCAACATGGTACGGATTGCTTTTCAGGCTTCCCGCCTGATTGCGGTCATGCCCCAGCAAGGCCAGGGCGGTATCACAGTGAAAGTCAAAAACCGATAGGTTCATTGGAAGGCATCCTCCAGATGGTTGATTTCCGGATGGTCCGTTTGGATCCCCTCCGGGGCATAGATCTCGATCACGTCGAATCGAGGCTGCAATTTGGTTGGGTTGTCGGACAGATACAATGACGCGGTCATCCGGATCCTGTCCTGCTTGCGCCGATCCACGTATTCCCTGGCTAGGGCAAAGTCCCGGCTTTTGCGCAACTTCACCTCAACAAACACGATATACCGCCGGTTTCGGGCGATCAGATCCACCTCGCCGAAACGGCTGTAGTAATTCAGTGCCAGGATCTGGTAGTGCTTTTTGCGCAGATATTCGCAGGCCACCGCCTCGCCCCAAGCGCCATAGAGCCTACGATCCTGCATAAAACTTCCTCAGGAAGGTTTTCCGGTGGATGGGAGAAGGGCCAAGTGCCCGCAGGGCCTCATAATGGGCCCGGGTGCCGTAGCCTTTATGGATTTCAAAGCCGTAGCCGGGATATTCCTTGGCAAGCTCCAGCATCCGGTCATCCCTGGCCACCTTGGCCAGCACCGAGGCCGCCGCGATGCTGGCGCTGAGGCTGTCCCCCTTCACCACGGTTCGCACCGGCAGACCGAAGTCCTTTTCCCGGTTCCCGTCGATCAGCGCCAGCTCCGGCTTTACATCGAGCCGGGCAATGGCCCGCTCCATAGCCAGGAAGGTGGCCTGGAGGATGTTGATCTCATCGATCTCCGCCTCGGAAGCAAAGCCGATGCCATAGGCCACGGCATGCTCCCGGATCAGAGGGAACAGCTCCCGCCGCTTCTGATCGCTGAGCTTCTTGCTGTCCGTCAGTCCGGGCAGCTGGAGGTATTTTGGCAGGATCACCGCCGCGGCGCAAACAGGCCCCGCCAGAGGGCCGCGTCCCGCCTCGTCCACACCGCAGATAAGTCCAATGCCCTGACGGAAAAACCCGTCTTCAATCTGCCACATCCATTCCTGATTCATACCGTTTCCTCCGGCATTTCCAAGGTGAAAGCCCCCAGCTTTCCCCCTCGGAATTCGTCCAGCAGCACCTTGGCCATGCGCTCCGTATTGACCTGGCCGCCACCCATCAGATATCCCCGCTTTCGTCCTGCCAGCTCCAAAAGCTCCCAGCCGGGCGTTCCTGGATCCGTCTGAAGCTGATAGCGCTGGGCAAGGGTCTGGGGATAAAACCGATGCAGCCGCTCCATTAGCCGGCACGCCAGCTCCTCCAGATCCATCACATCCTCCTTCACCGCGCCGGTGAAGGCCAGCAGCAATCCCACCTCCGGATCGTCAAACTTCGGCCACAGAATACCGGGGGTGTCCAGCAGCTGCAAGGAGGCGTCCACGCTGACCCACTGCTTGCCCCTGGTCACCCCGGGACGGTTCTCCGCTTTGGCGCCCTTGCGGCCGGATATCTGGTTGATCAGGGTGGATTTGCCCACGTTGGGAATCCCCACCACCATTACCCGCACAGGGCGGTTCATCCCTCTGGCGGCGTCCCGGGCCAGTTTCTCAGCGCAGGCCCCGCGGACAGCGGGAGCAAAGCCGGAAATCCCTTTGCGACTCTTACAATCCGTAGCGATCACCGCGATCCCCTGCTTGCGCCAGTGCTCCGCCCACAGCCGGGTAGCCTTGGGATCCGCCAGATCCATCCGGTTGAGCACCAGGATCCGGGGCTTATTGGCGCACAGAACGTCAATGTCCGGATTCCGGCTGGACATTGGGATCCGGGCGTCCACGATCTCACACACCGCGTCTACCAGCTTCAGATCCGCTTCTATCTGACGGCGGGTCTTGGTCATGTGGCCGGGATACCATTGAATATTCATCGATTGCTCTTGACTCATTGCACGGCCCCCACTCTGCTAAAATCCCGGGGCAGCTGCCCCTGGTGGGTACCCGGGAGCATCAGCAGCAGGGCTTTTCCCAGCACCTCCCGGGTATCGATCTGTCCGATCTGGGGATCCCGGCTGTCCCGGGACACCGCCCGATTATCTCCCAGAACAAAAATGCATCCGTCCGCCACCGTCAAGGGGAAAACCACCCCTTCGGACAGCTGGGTCAGGTTGTGGATATAGTCCTCCTGCAAGGCAGTGCCATCGACGTATACCGTTCCCGTATCAAAATCAATGTCCACCGTCTGTCCCTCGGTGGCGATAACCCGCTTGACAATGGGCGCGCCGTTATCAAAGCTTTTCTTGCTGATGACTACGATATCTCCGGGCTGGGGATCCTGGTAGAAAGTATTGCTCAGCAGCAGCAGGTAATCCCCGTCCCAAAGGGTGGAAAACATGGAACTTCCCGAAACCACAATCACCCGAAACATCAGCAGAAAAGCCAGCAAAATCGCCATGAGCATATACAGAAGATCGTGCAGATATGCCATCATGCTTTTCTGCCAGGTCATGGGCGGCTGCTTCCCGTTCTTGTTATCCGCGGCCATAGAGGCTGCCTCCTGTTCTATCGGCACCAGGCCGGTATTGGTAAAAAAGGGCGTTTCTTCCTGTGAGTATACCACAAACCCGAAGGGTTTTCTATAACAAAATGTGAATTCCACCCCGGGAATAAAAAAAGAGGGCCAAGCCCTCTTTTTTTATGCGATTGAACGGATCAGACCTTCTCCTTAACCTTGGCGGCCTTGCCGAAGCGGTCACGCAGATAGTACAGCTTGGCGCGGCGCACCTTGCCCTTGCGGACAGTCTCGATCATAGCAACGTTGGGGGAATGCAGGGGGAAGACCTTCTCGCAGCCAACACCGTAGGAGATCCGGCGAACAGTGATGGTCTCGCCGATTCCGCCGTGCTTGCGGGCAATGACGGTGCCTTCGAAAACCTGAATACGCTCACGGGAGCCTTCCTTGATGCGCACATGAACCCGCACAGTGTCGCCCACCCGAACCTCGGGCAGCTCCTGCTTCATGTACTGGCTGTTCAGAGCCTTTACCAAATCCATTGTATTGTCCTCCTTAAATATTAGGCGTTCATGCCGGCGTCATTGCCGCAGAGGACGCACCTTGATTTCAGACCGATTTATTCTACCATATCGTTTTCAGAAAATCAAGGGTTTTTTCAAGAATTTCCAAAGCTTTTTGGCCAAAACTGGTGTAACATACGTTCCAGGTCCGCGTTAACGCACCACGGCGATCCGGCTGATCCCCAGCCCGGCCATGTATTCGGCGGCGGCAGGCGTCACCCGTTCTCCCGGAGCCACCACCGCAATGGCCGGCGGGCAGCTCACCGGGGCGGCGCCGCAGATCCGGCCGGGGCTTTCCCGGACAGGTATCTGCTCCTGGGGCAGCAGCATCGCCTGACGAACCGTCATCGCCCGCTCACCGGGGGCAGGAACAGGCCCGGGGCTTCTGGCGGCGGCGGGAGAAACCTCCGCCAAAGCCGCTTCCACCGCCTGATAATCCCCTTCCTCATTGTAAGGGGTAAACATCAGCACCACATGATCCTTGTCCGCGTACTCCGGCTCCGCCCCCCATTGCCGGAGCCGGGCCGTCACCGATTCCCCATCCGCGCCCACAGCGGCGCAGTCCAGGGTCAGCTTCCATGGCTCCGCCGACAAATTGGGGATGGGCAGCTTCGCCGCCAGGGCCGCGACCCGGGCCATGGTCTTTTCCGCCAGTTCGGGAAGCTCCCGCTCCAGCAGACGATTGCATTGATCCAGGGAGCACAGGGTCAGGTAGCTGGGGCTGGAGCTGCCGTAGATCCCCGCCGCTGCGCGAACCGCCTCATCATCCCAGTCCGCCGCCTCTTTGCCCACATGGACATAGGCGCCTCCCGTGAGCACCGGCAGGGTTTTATGGGCGGAATCGCAGCACAGATCCGCTCCCTGACAAATGGGGTGTCTGTCCGGAAAGAGGCTTAAATACGCGCCGTGGGCATTGTCCACCAGCAGCGCAAGACCATGCCGGTGGGCCGTCCGGGCCAAGCCGCGGATGTCCAGCATCCCGCCCAGATAATCCGGGCTGGTCACGTACACGGCGCACAGCGGCTCCCTGGCCTGACAGATGCTATCCTCCAGCGTCTGGGGCGTGATGGGGCAGCCGCACAGGCTGCTTCCCGGGGGCTGCATCCAAACCGGCTCCAGTCCCAGCAGACCGCAGCTGTGCAGGAAGGCTTTGTGGGCATTCCTTCCCGCCAGGATGGCTCCCCCGGAACGGCGCTGGGCCGCCAGATGCACCATGGTCTTGATGCCCTGAGAGCTGCCGCCTGTCAGGTAAAAGCTGTGCCGGGAACCAAATAGCCGGGTCGCGTTGTTCTCACTTTCCAGGATAATCCCCCGGGGATGGGAAAGGTCATCCGCGCCGTGGATCTCCGTAATGTCCCAGGCCTCCCAGCCAAAGGAGCCTCTGCCCTTATGTCCCGGCATGTGCAGACGGCCCCCGTCCCTGTCCGCATAGGCCCGGAGAAAATTAACGATGGGCGTTTTCATGTCCGTCCAGGCTCATAGCTGCCTGAAGCATGATGGCGCACTCCATCCGCTTTTTGAACAGCTGGCAGCCGTACTTGTACACTCCGTTGATGGAGCCGGCGGCGTGGTAGCTGTTGGCGGCGCAGCCGCCGGAGCAATAGAGCTTGGCCCAGCAGGTCTTGCATTCTTCCCGGGAGTAGGCGTTGCACCGGCGGAATTCGTCCTGCAATTCCAGATTGGTGGCCCCGTCCCAAATATTACCCAGGGAATACTTGGGATCTCCTACGAACTGATGGCACGGATACAGCTCGCCCCAAGGGGTGACGGCCATATACTCGGTGCCGCTGCCGCAGCCGGAGATTCGCTTATAAATGCACGGGCCGTTTTTCAGATCCAGCATATAGTGGTAGAAGGTAAAGGGACGGCCTTCCCTGCTCCGCTTCAGCATTTCCCGGGCCAGGATCTCGTACTGCTCAAACAGTACCGGCAGATCCTCCTCCGTCAGGGCGCTGGGGCTGTCCGGAGAGCACACCACCGGCTCCATGGACAGTTCGGTGAAGCCCAGATCCGCCATATGAAAAATATCCTCGGTAAAGTCGGTATTGAAGTGGGTGAAGGTACCCCGGATGTAGTAGCTCTTATCCCCCCGGGCCTTGACGAATTTCTGGAACTTGGGCACGATGATATCGTAGCTGCCCTTTCCGGCCATATCCACCCGGAACCGGTCGTTGACCTCCTTGCGCCCGTCCAGAGACAGTACCACGTTATCCATCTCTCGGTTGCAAAAGTCGATAACCTCATCGTCAACCAGCACGCCGTTGGTAGTCAGCGTGAACCGGAAATGCTTTCCCGCCGCCTTCTCGATGCTGCGGGCATAGTCTACCAGATCCTTCACCACCTGCCAGTTCACCAGCGGTTCGCCACCGAAGAAGTCCACCTCCAGATTGTGCCGGGTGCCGGAATTGGCCACCAGGAAGTCCAAGGCCTGCTTGCCCACCGCAAAGGACATCAAAGCCCGGTCGCCCTGATAGTTCCCCTGCCCGGCAAAACAGTAGCTGCACGCAAGGTTGCAGCTGTGGGCCACATGCAGACACAGCGCCTTGATGACCCGGCTGCGCTCCTTATAGGTGCCGGCCATGTCCTCATAGGTGTCGGGGGTGAACAGCTTATGCCGGCTCTCCAGGGCACGGATGTCCTCCAAGCACTGCTCTACGCCACTGACGGTGACCTGGGGGTATTTGTCCAGAATGGCCCGGGTGATCTGCTCCGGGGAATGCTCCCGGTACATGCCGATCATGTCATAGGCCACCTCGTCCACCAGATGCACCGCGCCGCTGCAGGTATCCAGCACAATGTTGTAGCCGTTGAGTTTATATTGATGCATCATAACTATCTTTCTCCAAAACCGCAGAAAAACGGGGCCGTTGCCCTGCGGCAACAGCCCCATTTCACCGTCACTTACTTTTCTTCGCTCTTGTTCTCGCAGGGCTGATTGGCAACGCCGCAGCTGGTCTTGCAAGCGCTCTGGCAAGAGGTCTGGCACTCGCCGCAGCCGCCGTTGCAAGCGCTCCGGCACAGGTCTCTGGTTTCAATGGTGATGATTCTCTCCATGATCTTACACTCCGTTTCTTAGCATTGTAATTTTGTTGTCCGTTCGGGTCTATTATACGGTACCCGGCACCATAATGCAAGGGATATTTCCGCGTCTGCGGAACAAATCTTCCCAAACGCCGGGCGAGCCTTTCCATGCTCCAAAATCCAAGGTATTATACCGGATATCCCGGAAAATGTCAACTAAAAAATACACCCCCGGATGCTCTC
>CALWXQ010000072.1 GCA_944385545.1 uncultured Oscillospiraceae bacterium
GCGCCGGGGATGCCGAACATCATGCAGGGGAAGAAGCCGGCCATGTACATACCCACGGACCAGTCGATGACGGTGCCGTTGGCCATGGTGTCGCCCTCGACCAGAGCGCCCCAGTAAGCAGTCAGGTCGCCCAGGCCGATGGTGTCGAACCAGAACACGTTGTTCAGAGCGTGGTGCAGGCCGGAGGGGATCAGCAGACGGTTCAGGAAGGCGTAGATACCGGCGCCTACAGCGTCCAGACCCTTGATGCCGTTGCCGATGGCCACCAGCGCGCCGAAGATCACGGGCCACACGAACAGCAGGATCACGGAAACCACAATGGACACAACGCCGGTGACGATGGCGACGCTCCGCTTGCCGGAGAAGAAGGCCAGGACGTCAGGCAGCTTGGTGCCCTTGAACTTGTTGTAGCAGACAGCGCCGATGATACCGGACAGAATGCCGATGAAGGGGTTGGCAATCTTGGAGAACGCCACCCAGTTGGTGGAGTTGGGTTCGCCGATGAGGCCGGGGGCCAAAACGCTGACGGAGCCGGTGCTCAGCAGGGTGGTAATCATCAGCCAGGAGACCAAGCCCGCCAGACCGGCAGTTCCGTCATACTCCTCGGCAAGACCCACTGCCACGCCGATGGCGAACAGGATTGCCATGTTGTCGATCAGGGCGCCGCCGGCCTTGACCAGGAAGAAGCCAATGGCGTAAGCAAATCCTTCGGTAGCGGCGCCGGGCACGCCCATAACGCCGGGAGCGATGGCATAGCCAATACCCATCAGGATACCGCAGATGGGAAGAACCGCGACGGGCAGCATTAACGCTTTGCCCAGTTTCTGTAAGTGTTTCATATATCCTCCTAAAAAATGTTCTCTCTCAAACAGTTTCAAAACCCCGCCGGCCCACAGCGAAACAGCTTTGTTTTACAGGTTTTCCGCCAAAAAGGCTTTCAGCCCGGCGCAAGCGGCCTCCTCGTCGGGGCCTTCGCAGGTGACGGTCAGCTCCATGCCCTGCTTGGCGGCCAGGCGCATCACCGCCATAATCCGCTTGGCGTCCGCCTTGCCGGAGGGAGTCGCCACGGTAACGGCGCTGGCATAGCCTGCCGCCGCCTTCACCAGAAGTCCGGCGGGACGGGCATGCAGGCCCAAGGGGTCACGAATGACGTAGGTAAACGACTGCATGTTCTTTACACCTCACTTTCACATACCAGTTTCCGCAGCTCCAGGATCCGCCCCGGAGCCATGGACAATTCCGCATAACCCATTTGGATAAAGGTCTCCGTCAGCTTGGGATCCGCGCCCAGTTCGCCGCAGATACCGGCCCAGATCCCCGCCGCCTTGGCAGATTTGGCAATCTGCGCCAGCAGCGCCATCACTGCCGGATGGTAAGGATCGTAGAATTCTCCCAGGCCCGCGTTCTGACGATCCACCGCCAGGGTGTACTGAGTCAGATCGTTGGTGCCGACGCTGAAGAAATCCGCCTCCAGCGCCAGGGAATCGGCGATCACCGCCGCTGCGGGGGTCTCAATCATAATGCCGATGGGCACCTCTCCCAGCTGATAGCCCTGGGCGATCAGCTCCCGGCGGATTTCGCCGCAGATGGCCTTGGCCCGGCGCAGCTCCCAGACGGAAGCCACCATGGGGAACATGACGCTCAGGCATCCGTAGGCGGAAGCCCGGTAGATGGCCCGCAGCTGGGGACGGAAGATATCCTCCCGCTCCAGGCAGATCCGCAGCCCCCGCAGTCCCAGGGCAGGATTCTCCTCCCGGGGCAGATTCATGTAATCCACCTGCTTGTCCGCGCCGATGTCCAGGGTGCGGATCACCACAGGCCGTCCCTGCATGGTCTCCGCCACCTGACGGTAAGCCGCGAACAGCTCCTCCTCCGTGGGGAGGTCGCTACGGCCTAAGTAAAGGAACTCGCTGCGCATCAGGCCCACGCCCTCGGCGTCGGCGGCAATGGCGGCCTCCGCGTCCGCGGGGCAGCCGATGTTGGCGCACAGCAGTACCTGCTTGCCGGATTTGGTGATGCTCTTTTTCCCCCGGTACGCCTCCAAGGCCGCCCGCTTTGCCGCGGCCTCAGACTGCTTCACCTGGAGCGCTGCCAGGGTATCCACATCCGGATCGGCATACCACTGGCCCAGGAAGCCGTCCACCGCCAACACCAGGCAGTTCTCCGCGTCGTCCAGTTCGATATCCGCCTGGACAATGGAGGGGATATTCAGCGTCCGGGCCAGAATGGCGGTATGGCTGCTGGAGGAGCCCTTCTGGGTCACAATGGCCAGGATCCGCTCCCGGGGCAGCTGGATGGTCTCACTGGGAGCCAGATCCTCCGCCACCAGGATGAAATTCCCCTGGGGCAGCCGGAACTCGCCGCCGCCGCACAGAATGCCGGACACCCGCTGGGACACATCCCGGATATCCGCCGCTCTTGCCTTCATATACTCGTCGTCCAGGCTGGCGAACATCATTGCCAGGGACTCGCCACACTGGCGGGCCGCCGCGGCGGCGGAAGATCCGGTGGAGATCTCCTCCTGAACCGCCTCCAGGTAGTCCAGATCGTCCAGCATCAGCATCTGCACCTCGATAATGGCAGCCTGCTCCTCGCCCAGGGTCTGCTTGGCCTGCTCATAAAGCCGGGACAACTGCTCCCGGGCCTCCACACAGGCTTTGTCAAACTTTTCCTGCTCCTGCTCCGGGGCGTCCCATTTCTCCGGCAGCTCCCCTGTTGCCTTGCGATAGACAACGGCAGGGCCGATGGCAACGCCGCGATAGACAGGCAAACCGGAACCGATTTTCATGGTTCATTCCTCCCCGCGGTCATTTCTTCTTCAGCGTCAGGATGGGATCGCCCAGGGCAACCTCCTTCCCGGTAACCGCCTCCACAGAAGCATAGTCGCCGCTGTTGCAGATTACAACCGGGGTAATGGTGTCATAGCCCTCCGCCGCCACGGCGTCCAGGTCGAACTCCATGAGCAGATCGCCCTTCTTCACCTTCTGCCCGTTCTCGGCATGAACCGTATAGTGCTTACCCTTCAGGTTGACGGTGTCCAGGCCCACATGGATCAGGATCTCCGCGCCGCAGTCGGCCACCAGGCTCACCGCGTGGCCGGTTTCAAACATGATGTCCACCTTCGCGTCGCAGGGCGCAACCACCTTGCCCTCCTTGGGGCGGATGGCCATACCCTTGCCCAGGATCTCCTGGCTGAAGGTGGGGTCGTTCACCTCGCCGATCGCCACAGCCGTGCCTGCCACAGGCGCGCAGAGCACATCCCCGGACTTTCCAAGCAGCTTGTCAAAGAATCCCATGATAAATGCCTCCTTTATCAGCATTTTGGAAGCTCCCGGAATCAAAAAAGGCATTTTTTCCAAGACTCCTTTTTCCTCCCAAAACAGAGGTTCCATTCCGGTCGCTTCCTGCTAAAACCTTTCGGTTTTGAATATATGTTTAGAATACCAGTTTACGTAGAAATTGTCAATAAGCTTTTGTCACCGAGGTGAGATTTTTTGCCTGATTCTGCCAAAAAACTGTGGAATATACACAACAAAGCGTCAAATATGCAAACCCGGCGTCCCTGGCGCCCCGCTGTCATACGCTCAGCCGGGGGTTCAGGGTTAGCCTGGATGGGGAATTTTTCCCTGCCCGGCACGGACTGGTCCGGGAACTGTCCTTCACTGCCCCCGGAGATTACTCCCATTCAAAAGCGCCGGTGTAGAGCTGGTAATAGGCGCCTTTCTCCTGAATGAGCTTTTCATGGCTGCCCCGCTGGATAATTCTGCCGTGATCGAGAACCATGATTACATCGCTGTTGCGCACCGTGGACAGGCGGTGGGCGATGACGAATACCGTGCGGCCCTGCATCAGCTTATCCATGCCGCTTTGCACCAGGGCTTCGGTACGGGTATCATAGCCGTGGGGCATGGCGGATATGAACTCGTCGGCGCAAGCCTGAACGCAGGCCCGGCGAAGCTCCTCGTCGGTGGCGGATTGGTTGCCCCAGAGGAGATTTTCCCGAATGGTGCCGGAGAACAGCTCGTTCTTCTGTAGCACCATGGCAACGCTGTCGCGCAGGGTTCCCAGATCATAGCTGCGCACATCCACGCCGCCCAGGGTCAGCCTGCCCCGGGTCACATCGTACAGCCGGGGGATCAGTTGCACCAGAGAGGATTTCGACGAACCGGTGCCGCCGATAATGCCCACCGTTTCTCCGGAGCGGATGGTCAGATTCACATCCTCCAGCACCATTTTATCCGCCTTTGCCCCGTAGGCAAAGCTCACATGGTCGAAGACGATCTCGCCGTTGGCCACTTCCCTGACAGGCTTTTCCGGATTTTGGATTTGGGGCTTTTCCCGCAATATCTCCGCAATCCGCTTAGCCGAGGAGTTGGCAATGGCGATCATGGCAAACACCATAGACAGCATCATCAAACTCATGAGGATCTGGGTGGCATAGGTGATCAGGGCGGTAAGGTTGCCGGTGGTCAGTCCCAGAGCGGCATTGTTGCCGCTGGCAACGATGGCCTTCGCCCCCAGCCAGGAGATCAGGATCATACAGCTGTACATGCACAACTGCATCAGCGGAGCGTTCAGGGCGATGAGCCGCTCGCCTTTGGCGAAGTCACTATAGATCTTTTGGGAAATGCCCTTGAACTTTCGCACCTGAGCCTCCTCCTGATTGAAAGATTTCACCGCCCGGATCCCCCGCACATTCTCCTGCACCACTTTGTTCAGATCGTCATAGGTTCGGAAAACCCGGCCGAAAATGGGGTGCACCCTGCATACGATCAGCGCCAGCAGCACGCCGAGGATGGGGATGGCTGCCAAAAATACCATAGCGATCTCACGACTGATCCGAAAGGACACGATCACCGAAAACAGCAGCATCACCGGCCCCCGGATGGCCATGCGGATCAGCATTTGATAAGCGCTCTGCACATTGGTCACATCGGTGGTCAGCCGGGTGACAATGGAAGCTGCGGAGAATTTGTCGATGTTGGCGAAGGAGAAGGTTTGTACATTGTCATACATGTCCTCCCGCAGGTTGGCGGCAAAGCCCACAGAGGCCTTGGCGCCTACCCAGGCGCACAGGAACCCTGTGCCCAACTCCAGAACCGCCAGCATCAGCAGGATCACGCCGTACTTCCACACGACGTTCATGGCGCCCGCCTCAATGCCGAAGTCGATCAGGTCGGACATGCACAGCGGAATGACGATCTCAAAGACCACCTCCAGAATGGACAGAAGGATCGTCAATAAGGAAGCCAGTTTATACTGACGAAGGCTTCCTGACAGGGTACGGATCATAATTCCAAGCTCCTTTCTGCATTCAAGTGTAGCTCGCTACACTTTGTTTCCAAAAAATTTGACCGTTTCCGGAACATCCGTCACTCGATGTTCCGGTATATCACAGTCAGGGTATCAAACAGATCCTCAATTTGCCGCGGGGTCAGCCCCCGGAGCATTTGCTTCTCCTGCTCCGCTACCACGGCGTCCATATCCTGGCCAATGGTTCTGGCGTGATCCGTCAAGGCAACGATCTTATTGCGTTTATCCGCGGCGTCGAACCAGGTGGCCAGGAAGCCGTTGCGCTCCATGCGGGTGACGATGCCCACCACCGTGGGATGGGAGACGTCCAGGTATTCCTCGATCTCCTTCTGGGTCGCCTGACCGCCTTTGCCGTTCAGGAACGCCATGACCCGGCTCTGGGCCAGTGTAAGGTTGTGCCGCTTCATATCGGCGTCGGCCTTGACCTTGATCTTATCGGTAATGGACTTTAACAAATATCCCAAATGCTGCGGCTGCACTGCTTCACCCCCCCCTTATTATGTAGCACGCTACACATTATAGCAGAAACCATTTATTTGTCAAGGCCTGTCACACATTGTTTACAATTCCCCTGGACGAGAGTGCTGCTGCGCGCCGTATTCCGGGACTCTTTAAAAGCTTTTCCCCCAGCGTCTGCTTATTTGACACGAAAATTGTCAGCCGATGGAAGAAACTGTTCTTCCTTCCGCAAACAACCAAGGATAGGTCAGGTTACTTGGGAAAAGCTATGATTGCGGAAAGAAAAGTCGTTTTCCACCGGAAAGCGTCTTGGCTTTCCGAAAAACGACAAAGGAGAGATTTGGATATGAAGACCAACAACCAGATCAACGTCCCCCAGGCTCGGGAGGCCATGGACAAGTTCAAGATGCAGGCTGCCTCTGAGGAAGGTGTCCTAATTACATATTGAACCGGCCAACAGGCAGCCATCCAAAATACTTACTTATTCAGTGGAACAATCACCAGGCTGCACCTGTTTGAATTGAATATCTCCCATGATCCTTCCGGGAAGATAAATAACCGTCACAGATTTGTGGCGGTTTTTTCTCTTCCCAGAAATACAGCAGGAAATGAGGCGTCCGGGCGGAGGAAACCAGCGCTGAGGGAAAAAGCATCTTTGCCCACGACTCCAGCAACAAGGTGGCCCAGGGAAGCTCTTGTCGATTTCATCAGAGCTTTCTTAATTTATATGCCCAATGCCCACCCTCACGGTATTTGACGAGCGTTCCTTCTGCTGCCAACCCAGCTAGAATCCGGTTTGCCGTAGCCGCTGAAACGCCGCACAACACCCGAACATCTGCGTTCATGATATACTCATGTGTCTGCAAAAATTTTTCAATCTGCTTCCAGCGCATCGCTGCCTTATCCATCACTTCATCGCTCATTTCATCACTCGTATTAATGGCATCAATGAGCGATGCCTTGATGGCAGAGAGCATGAATTCAATAAACACTGTGGACTCTCCGGCACCATTGGAAGCATTGATGGCCGCATAATACGCCTCTTGGCGGTCATGGATGATGGACTCTACCGGCAGCCAGGCAAAGGCCGGGTTCCATTTGGAAAGCAACAGGGTATGCCACAGACGGCCCACACGGCCATTTCCATCCGCAAATGGGTGGATCAGTTCAAACTCATAATGGAACACGCAGCTGCGGATCAGCATATGCACATCGCTGTTCTTGACCCAGTCCAGCAGTTCTATGACCAAATCCGGGACATACTGCGGCAGAGTGCCGAAATGCAGGATACGTCCTTCTTGGTCTACGACGCCGACAGGCCGGGTGCGGAACATACCCGCCTCATCCACCAGTCCCCGGGTCATAATGTTGTGAGCGGTCAGCAGGTCATCTACGGAGTAGGGGTCCAGCTCGTCCAGCCGTTCGTAAATCTCATAAGCGTTTTTGACTTCCGTAATATCCTTGGGCGGAGCCAGAACGTGCTTACCGTTGAGGACAGCAGTTACCTGCTCCAAGCTGAGCGTATTCTGTTCAATGGCAAGGGAGCCGTGGATGGTACGAATACGATTGCTCCGGCGCAAAGTCGGGTTGCTGGAGAGCTGGTTCGTTGATGTGAGCATGCCTACCAGTTCGGCTATTTCCGCAACAGAATCAATGATCGTATTCGTGATTTCAAAGGGTGGCTTTTTGTTTTTCATAACATCCTCGCATATTCGTAAATTATTATGATTATACCAATAAATGACCCCAAAATCAATACATCGCTCAGTTCATCAATCAAGAGATAAGGCTATGGAGGTAAGAACAATGAACACCCAAATCATCGCCATCGCCAATCAGAAGGGTGGCGTTGGCAAAACCACCACCTGTGCCAACCTGGGGATCGGGTTGGCAAAAGCGGGAAAGAAAGTCCTTCTCATAGACGCAGACCCGCAGGGCAGCTTGACCATCAGCTTGGGGAATCCCCAGCCGGACAAGCTGCCTTTTACGTTATCCGATGCCATGGGCCGCATCCTCTTGGATCAGCCCATTGCCCCCGGTCAGGGTATCCTTCACCACCCGGAAGGGGTTGACCTTATGCCCGCCGATATCCAGCTCTCCGGCATGGAAGTGTCGCTGGTGAACGCCATGAGCCGGGAGACGATTTTACGGCAGTATTTGGACACGGTGAAAGGACAATATACCCACATTCTCATCGACTGTCAGCCCTCCCTGGGGATGCTCACGGTCAACGCCCTGGCCGCCGCCAACCGGATCATAATCCCCGTCCAGGCGGAGTATCTGCCCGCCAAGGGCTTAGAAGCAGCTTCTTCAGACCGTAAGCAAGGTAAAGCGGCAGATCAACCCCAAGCTCCAGATCGACGGCATTTTGCTGACCATGGTGGACAGCAGAACCAACTTCGCCAGGGAGATCGCCGCCCTGCTCCGGGAGACTTACGGAAGCAGAATCAAAGTCTTTGGTTCCGAGATTCCCCACTCTGTCCGGGCCAAGGAAACCAGCGCGGAGGGCAGAAGCATCTTCGCCCATGACCCCGGAGGGAAAGTGGCCCAGGGCTACGAAAGTCTTACCAAGGAGGTGTTAAAACTTGAAAAGCAGCGCGAGAAAAGTAGAGCTGGCCTCAGTAGATGATTTGTTTTCCACCGAGGAAAGCCGTGCCGACGATCAGCGGGAGCGGGTCATGGAGATCCCCCTGTCAGAGCTGCACCCATTCAAAGACCACCCATTCAAAGTCAAGGATGACGAAGCCATGATGGAAACTGCGGAAAGTATCCAAAAGTACGGTGTCCTGGTTCCGGCCATTGCCCGGCCCCGGCCGGAGGGCGGCTATGAGCTGGTAGCCGGACATAGGCGGCGCAGAGCCAGCGAACTGGCCGGGAAGGAAACCTTGCCGGTCATTGTCCGGGATTTGGACGATGACGCGGCCATCATCATCATGGTGGACAGCAATCTGCAACGAGAAAGCCTGCTCCCCAGCGAGCGGGCTTTTGCTTACAAGATGAAGCTGGATGCGATTAAGCGTCAAGGTGCCAGAACGGATCTAACTTCTGTTCAAGTTGAACAGAAGTTGAGCGCAAGAGATAGAGTTGCCAAAGAAGCCGGAGAAAAGAGTGGAATACAGGTGATGCGTTACATCCGCCTGACGGAGCTGATCCCCACTCTGCTGGATATGGTGGATGAACGGAAAATCGCCCTGAATCCCGCCTATGAGCTTTCCTTCCTGAAGCCCGAGGAACAGGAGCAGCTTCTGGACGCCATGGACAGTGAACAGGCCACCCCCTCTCTGTCCCAGGCCCAGCGGCTGA
>CALWXQ010000073.1 GCA_944385545.1 uncultured Oscillospiraceae bacterium
CATGATATCACTTGGTTGCAAGAGGTAGGGCTGTTTTGCCCTGCCTCTTTTTTTGCCAATTAATATTTTACACTAAGGCCCTGTTTTGCCGGAAAACATCCCCGGGCTTTCCCGGCGGCCTTCCCGAGGAATTCCCCGAATTTTACAGAAAAATAAGGAAATCTTAAACCGGCCCTAAAGATTTTTTCCATCTTCCTGTGCTATAATGGCGGGGAAAAGGAAGGTGATCCCCGTGGGTATCAAAAAATGGCAGATTGCTGTGTTTGTTCTGCTGGCCCTGCTGCTGGGAACGCTGCTGGGGGCCAAGCAGCTGTATTTTCTGTATCGGGACGTCAGCTTTTCCTGGGTAGACCACACCCAGGCGGAGCTGGAGGTGAAGGCCTACGCCGAGGAAATGGGCATTTCCTACGGCGAGTATCCCCAGTATCTCATTGACCTGTACGAAGCCAACCCCGAGACTCGGGACTTCGTGTTCCAGTACCCCTTCCGGGAGGAGCAGGCGGTGGATCTGAGCGGCTACAGCCGCAATACGGTGCCGCTGTTCCTGCAATGGGATCCCATGTGGGGCTATGCCGACTACGGCAGCAGCTGCATCGCCGTCACCGGCTGCGGCCCCACCTGTCTGGCTATGGTTGGCTACTATCTCACCGGGGATCCCAATATGAACCCCTTGCAGCTGGCGGGCTTCGCGGAGAAGAACGACTACTATGAAGCCGGCCACGGCTCCTCTTGGACGCTGATCAGCCAGGGCGGCCCGGAGCTGGGCCTGGCGGTGGAGGAGCTTCCCCTGGTGGAAGGGGTGATGGTGGAGGCCCTGGAGGAAGGACTGCCCATCATCCTGGCCCTTGGCCCGGGAGATTTCACCACCACCGGCCATTACATCGTCCTGACCGGCGTAGAGGAGGAGGGCTTCCGGGTCAACGACCCCAACAGCCCCATCCGCTCCGATCAACTGTGGCCCTACGAAACGCTGGAAGGCCAAATCCGCAACATCTGGGCCATAAGCACCCCGGGCTGACTAGTTTACTTCTTCACTATTCACTATTCACTTTTCACTCCCCCGCCACCCACCATAGCCGCCCACACCGCTGTAGACCCGCCCCTCCTGAGCGCCCCCTTGGCTCGCCCCGTTGCGATGGGGTATCTCCTTCTGAGCGCCTCTTGGCTCGCCCCTTTGGGGTAAGCGAAGCGCAGTCCCGGGAGTGAATGACCGCGTAAGTGGACGGTCAGAGCCGCGACGGGGCCCGCCGCGGCGGGCAGCTGGCACGGATCTTTGATCCGTGACTGAGAGGGGAACCAGGCTGCCTCTGCCTCAGCAGCGCAAAAGAACGCACTGCCCCATGACCTCTCAGTCGCAAATCAGAGATTTGCGCCAACTCTCCTTGGGAAGGAGAGCCAAGGGCGGCGGCTGCGCGCCGCCGGAGGGGTACACTGCGCTTACTCCTTCCCAGAAGCGCCGAGGCCGCCGCCGCCGAAACACCGCGCCCCCGCCAAACGGCGGGGGCGCGGGCATTTTCTGCCGGTTCTCAGACGCTTGGCCCGTTAATGGGCTGGGCTACGGGATCCGCCAGGGTTTCCACCTTGGAGTCCTTAATCAGGTGCTTGGGACAGACCGTGGCGCACAGGCCGCAGTTGTCGCACTTGCTGTAGTCGATCCGGGCCAGGTTCTGCTCAATGGTGATGGCCTCCCGGGGGCAGATCTTCTTGCACAGGCCGCAGCCGATGCAGCCGATGGTGCAGGCCCGGGTGGTAGCGGCGCCTCGGGCCAGGGAGGCGCAGGCGATGACCACGTTTCTGTCCGGTTCCACCGGGACAATGAGGTTCCGGGGACACACCGCGGCGCAGGCCATGCAGCCCACGCACAGATCCTCGTCCACCTTGGCCACGCCGTCTACCACCTTGATGGCCCCGTACTTGCAGACTTTGGTGCAGGAGCCGAAGCCCAGGCAGCCGAATTTGCAGGACAGGGGGCCGCTGCCGCCGACCTTGGAGGCGGCCAGGCAGTCCTTGAAGCCCTCGTAATTGCCCTTGAGCTTGGCGCCGGAGGTGAGGTTGCCGTCCTTGTCATAGCGCTTGGCCCCGGAGCAGCGCACCAGAGCCACCTTCCGGGTGACCTCCACCGCCTTAACCCCCATAATGGCGGCCATGGCCTGGGCGCATTCGTTGCCGCCGGAGGCGCACTTGCCGATGGGGGCCTCGCCGCTGAGCACCGCCTCGGCGTAGCCGCTGCAGCCGGGATAGCCGCAGCCGCCGCAGTTGGCGCCGGGAAGGCACTGGTTGAGCTGATCCAACCGGGGATCCGTTTCCACAAAAAAGACCTTGGAGGCGGCGGACAGGATCAGGCCGAAGGCCAGTCCCAGGCCGCCCAAGATGCCAATGGCGATCAAAATATCCATCGTTTCCCCTCCTTAGAAAATCCGCATGCCGGAGAAGCCCATAAAGGCCAGGGCCAGCAGTCCGGCGCTGATCAGAGCAAGGGGGAAGCCCCTGAAGCACTCAGGGCAGTCGGCCTTATTCACCCGCTCCCGGACAGAGGCGAACAGCACAATGGCCAGGGTGAAGCCCAGGCCGCCGGCGGCGCCGTTGACCACGCTGAGCAGGAAGGAATACCCCTCCTGCACGTTCACCAGCACCACGCCCAGCACGGCGCAGTTGGTGGTAATCAGAGGCAGGTACACGCCCAGGGCCTTATACAGGGCGGGGACGCTTTTCTTCAGGAACATCTCCACCACCTGGACGATGGAGGCGATGGCCAGAATGAACACCACCGTCTGCATATACTCCAGCTCCAGGGCAATGAGGATCAGGTTGATGCCGTAGCAGGCGGCGGAGGCCAGGGCCATGACGAAGGTAACGGCCATGCCCATACCCAAGGCGGTGTCGATCTTCTTGGAGACGCCCATGAAGGGGCAGATGCCGTAAAACTTCACCAGGATGAAGTTTTCGCTGAGCAAGGCGCTGATGAGGATTCCCAAAATCGCTTCCATTACTTCGCCGCCTCCTTCTTCTTATTCTTCATTTCCAGGTGCTTCATCAGCCACTGGGATCCGGCGATGACGCACCCCAGCACCAGGAAGCCGCCCACAGGCATCACCAGCAGCATAGCCGGGTACTGCTGGGGAATGACGCGGATGCCCTCGCCGCCGTTGAGCAGACCGCCGCCGAAGGTGCCGGAGCCAAGCAGTTCCCGGATCACGCACACGATGGTCAGGGCCACGGTGTAGCCGATGCCCTGGAAGATCCCGTCCAGGGTGGAGGCCAGCACCGTATTCTTGGAGGCGAAGGCCTCGGCCCGGCCCAGGATGATGCAGTTAACCACGATCAGCGGGATAAACACGCCCAGACTGGTGGACAGCTCGGGAAGGAAGGCCTGGATGGCCAGGTCAACGATGGTCACGAAACCGGCGATGATGGTGACGTAGGCGGCGATGCGGATCTCGTTGGGGATGAATTTCCGCAGAGCGGAAATCAGGATGTTGGAGCAGGTGAGGATGATGGTCACCGCCGCGCCCATGCCCAGGCCGTTGAACAGGCTGGTGGTGATGGCCATGGTGGAGCACATGCCCAGCAGCTGCACCGTCACCGGGTTCTTGGTCAGCAGGCCCTCATACAATTGCTTTTTCAGATTCATACAGCAGCCTCCTTAACCCAGGTTTGCCACGCATTCCAGGGCGGCGCTGACGCCGGCGCACACGGCTCTGGAGGTGATGGTGGCGTTGGTGATGGCGTCGATGCCGCCGCCGTCCTTGGTCACGGCGATGTTCCCGGAGGCTCCGGCGAACTGACCGCGGAAGGCTTCACCGGCAGCGGAATCCGCCGCGGCGATGTCGCCCAGGCCGGCGGTCTCCGAATGGGAGATAATGGAAATGCCCAGCACGGCGCCCTGATTGTCCACGCCCACCATCATAACGATTTCGCCTTTGAAGCCCGGGGGAGCCACCTGAACGGCATAGCCCTGCTCTCCCTGGTAGACCTGGGACACCATGCCCGTGTCGTCCTGGAAGGGGATGCTCTCGCCGCCGCCGGGGAGCACCGCCTGGATGGCCTGGAGGGTCTTCTCGGCCTGCTGCTGCGCGATCCTGGGGGCGGTGACGCTGTTCACCCCTGCCAGGGCCACAGCCACCACCGAGGTAATCACCAGCAGGGTCAGCGTCAGACGCAGGACGTAACGAAGGGTAGATTCTGTTTTCATTGCTTCGCCGCCTCCTTTTTCGGTGCGCCGAACTTCACAGGCCGGCCGATTCTGTCCAGCAGCACCACGCAGGCGTTCATCACCAGGATGGCGTAGGAAACGCCTTCGTTATAGCTGCCGAAGTAGCGGATCAGGATGGTGAGCACGCCGCAGCCCACGGCATAAACCAGCTGGCCCAGCTTGGTCACCGGGGAGGTGACATAATCCGTGGCCATGAAGATGGCGCCCAGCATCAGGCCGCCGCTGAAGACCTGAGCCAGCATCCAGCCGATGCGGTCGTTGCCCTGGGGGAACAGGAAGCTCAGCACCGCCACGGTGCCGATGTACACCACCGGGATCCGGGGGGAAATGACCTTCCGGGCCAGCAGGTAGCCGAAGCCCACCAGCAGCAGCAGGGCGGAAGTCTCGCCCAGGCAGCCGCCGACGTTGCCCAGGAACAGATCCCAGGCGGAGACCTCCGGCATCAGCCCCTGGTGCATATTGGCCAGAGGGGTGGCGGCGGTGACGGCGTCGGCGGTGGACAGCAGCCCGGGGGCGTTCTGGAAGCCGGGCTTGACCCAGGTGTTCATCACCGTGGGCCAGCTGAACAGGAAGGCCCGCCCCGCCAGGGCCGGGTTGACGATGTTCCGGCCCAGACCGCCGAACAGCATCTTCACCAGAATGATGGCGAAGGCCGCGCCCAGGACGATGGTCCAATAGGGGATGGTTACCGGGCAGACAAAGGCCAGCAAGGTGCCTGTAACCACCGCGGACAGGTCGTAGATCTTGCAGTGCCGCTTGGCGAGCCTGCACCACAGCCACTCAAAGAACACGCAGGCGGCCACGCTGACCAGGGTGACCATCAGCGCCCGGAAGCCGAACTGGTACACCGCCCAAGCCAGGGACGGGGCCAGGGCGATAAGTACATCCCGCATAATGGTTCGGGTGGTCACCGGGGAATGGACGTGGGGAGAGCTGGAGATGGTCAGCTCATAAAAGTATTTCATCTGTGCCATAACGGTGCGCCTCCTTACGCCTTGGCCTTGGCGGCCTCATTGCGGATGCGCTGCTTTGCCACCCGGAAGCCCAGCACCAGCGGCACGCTGGCGGGGCAGGTGTAGGCGCAGCAGCCGCACTCGATGCAGTCCACGACGTTGTTGGCCTTCATTTCCTCCACGTCGTTGGATTGCAGCGCCTTGTACATCAGCACCGGCATCAGCTTCATGGGGCACGCGTCGATGCACTTGCCGCAGCGCAGGCATTGTGGCTCGTCCACAGCGTACTCGTTGTGGCGGCCCAGGACGGTGATGGCGTTGACGCCCTTGATGGTAGGCACGCTCAGGTCATACTGGGCCACGCCCATCATAGGGCCGCCGGAGAGCACCTTATAAGGATACTCCGAATGGCCGCAGGCGTCGATGAGGTCGTTGAAGGAGGTGCCGAAGGGCACCAACAGATTTTTCGGTTCCATGAGAATGTCCCCGGAGACGGTGACGATCCGCTTCACCAGGGGCATTCCGTCATAAACCACGTCGCAGACGGCCTTGCAGGTGGCGGCGTTGAACACCGCGCAGCCCACCGCCGCGGGCAGGCCGCCGGAGGGCACCTCCCGGCCGGTGACGGCGTAAATCAGCTGTTTTTCCGCGCCCTGGGGGTACTTGGCGGGGAGCACGTCGATATGGATGCCGTCGGAGGCCGCCAGCTGGGCCTGGAGGGCCTTGGCCGCCTCGGGCTTATTGTCCTCCAGGGCGATGTGCCCTTCCTTCAGGCCCAGGATCTTCATAATGATCTTCAGACCGGCGATGAGCTTCTCCGGCTGCTCCCGGCACAGCCGGTCGTCGGCGGTGATGAACGGCTCGCACTCCCCGGCGTTGATAATCACCGTATCCACCTTGCCGATGCCGCCGGAGAGCTTGACATGGGTGGGGAAGGTGGCGCCGCCCATACCCACAACGCCCCCCTCCCGGATGATCTGCACCAGCTCCTGGGGGGTCAGGGCGTCCACCTGCTCCTGGCTGCGGGGCTGGATCTCCGGGCTGAGGGTATCCAGATGGTCATTTTCAATAACCACGCTCATCACCGTGGTGCCGCTGGTGTGGGCCCGGGCCTCCACCGCCTTGACCTTGCCGGAGACGGAGGCGTGCACCGGCACGCACAGTCCCTGGTTGTCGCCGATCTTCTGGCCCAGGGTCACCAGATCCCCTTTCTTCACCAGGGGCTTGCAGGGCGCGCCGATGTGCTGGGACAACGGGATCACCACCACATCCGGCGCCGGAAACGCCTGGGTCTGCTTGTCGCAAGCGTACCATTTATTTTCTTCAGGGTGAACCCCTCCGAAAAAGGAAAACGCCATAGAACTTCACCTCTTTCAATGTTCACGGAACAATACCGCATGGGATGTTCTTATGATACTGCATTTGTTCCATTTTGTCCACCCCGATTTTGTCACTTTTTACAAAAAATCCGGATACATTCCCATTATATCGATACAGTATCACCGAATTCCCGCCCCGTCCCCAAAGGAAAAAGGGGCTGCCTCAAAACAAACGTTTTGAGACAGCCCCGCAGAGTGTCGAAATAGCTTCGCAGAATTTGCCGCCGCGGCGGCAAATCAAATTTGAATCATTTTCCGCCGGGGCGCACCCCAGGGTGGTCTGTCTTGCCCCTTCGGGGCAATTCACCTTCTGTACCTGGCGGAAAATACATCTCAGGCTGCTTTTTGGGCGAGTTGTGCGCCATAGGCGCACAAGGAGCGCGCGCAGCTTACCTGCAAAAATCTGTCGGAAAGCCCCGAAGGGGATTTTCGACAGCCAAAGGCTGTTACAGGGTGGCGGCCATAACGGCCTTAATGGTGTGCAGCCGGTTCTCCGCCTGGTCGAAGACGATGGAGCGGCCGCTTTCGAAGACCTGGTCGGTGACCTCCATGCAGTCGATGCCGAACTTGCGGTAAATGTCCCGGCCGATGGCGGTGTTCAGGTCGTGGAAGGCAGGCAGGCAGTGCATGAAGCGGCATTGCTCCCCCGCCTGATCCATCAGCGCCTGGGTCACTCGGTAGGGGCTGAGGGCCTCAATGCGCTCCTTCCATACCTGCTCCGGCTCTCCCATGGACACCCAAACGTCGGTGTAGAGCACATGGGCGCCCTTCACCGCCTCCATGGGATCGGTTATAAATTCCAGCGTGGCCCCGGTTCCGGCGGCCACGGCCCGGCAGGCTTCTATCAGGGCCTTGTCCGGGAAATAGGCCTCCGGGGCGCAGGCTACGAAGCGCATCCCCATTTTGGCGCAGCCCACCATCAGGGAATTGCCCATGTTGTACCGGGCGTCCCCCAGGTAGACCAGCTTCTTCCCCTCCAGGGAGCCGAAGCGCTCCCGGATGGTGAGGAAGTCCGCCAGAATCTGGGTGGGGTGGAACTGGTTTGTCAGGCCGTTCCACACCGGCACGCCGGAATACCTGGCCAGATCCTCCACAATGCTCTGGTCGAACCCCCGGTACTCGATGCCGTGGTACATCCGGCCCAGAACCCGGGCGGTATCGGCAATGGATTCCTTCTTGCCCATCTGGGAGCCGCTGGGGCCGAGGTAGGTGCTGTGCATCCCCAGATCCGCCGCGGCCACCTCAAAGGCGCACCGGGTACGGGTGGAATCCTTCTCAAACAGCAGCGCCACGTGCTTCCCCTCATGGAGCCGGTGGGGTCGCCCCGCCTTCTTCTGGGCCTTCAGCTCCGCCGCCAGATCCAGCAGCTCCCGGATCTGCTCCGGGGTGTAGTCCAGCAGGGTCAGAAAGCTTTTTCCGCGCAGATTCATTGACTGTCCTCCTGTTCCTGAAGACGGCTGCTGACATAGGCCATCTGGGCCTGGACGGAGTCCGGGGATGTGCCGCCCTGGGAGATCCGCTTCTCCACGCAGGTCTTCAAATCGATGTGTTCATACAGGTCTTCCCCAAACAGGGGGCTGAAGCTTTGATAGTCGGCAAGGGGCAGGGTCTGCAGCACCTGACCCTGGGCGATGCATTTGGCCACGATTTGGCCGCAGAGCTTGTAGGCGCTGCGGAAGGGCAGGCCCTTCTTCACCAGGTAGTCCGCCAGATCCGTGGCGTTGATGAAGCCGCCCTGGGC
>CALWXQ010000074.1 GCA_944385545.1 uncultured Oscillospiraceae bacterium
GGCACCGTCATCGACTGGTCCGTGGGTATGTACATGGCCGGCTTCTTCCCCTGCATGATGTTCGGCATCCCCGGCGCGGCTCTGGCCATGATCCAGACTGCCAAGACCGGCAAGCGTAAGGCTGCTATCGGCCTGGTTGGCTCCGCTGCTCTGTGTGCTTTCCTGTGCGGCGTCACCGAGCCCTTCGAGTTTGCCTTCATGTTCCTGGCCTTCCCCCTGTACGTTGTTTACGCCCTGCTGTACGGCATCTTCACCACCATCACCGTGGCCCTGGGCCTCCGTGCCGGCTTCTGCTTCTCCGCCGGCGCCACCGACCTGCTGTTTGGCGCTTCCCTGCCTGCTGCCAATAACTATTGGGTCATGATCCCCATGGGCATCGCCGCCTTTGTGGTGTTCTACCTGGTGTTCCTGTTCGCCATCAAGAAGTGGGATCTGAAGACCCCCGGCCGTGAGGACGATCAGGAGGGCGAACTGACCATCGAGCTGGCCAACGACGACTACACCGCCATGGCTCAGGTGATCCTGGAAGGCCTGGGCGGTAAGGCCAACGTTGCCTCCGTGGATCACTGCATCACCAGACTGCGTCTGGAAGTGAAGGATCGCCTGCTGGTGGACGAAAAGAAGATCAAGTCCTCCGGCGCTGCCGGCATCATCCGTCCGGGCAAGACCTCTGTGCAGGTCATCATCGGACCTAAGGTTCAGTTCGTATACGACGAAATGAAGAAGCTTGTTAAGTAATTTTTGCCTGTGTCTATCCGGCCCACACTGTTAGACCTGGTAAAGCCACGGGAGGTCGGCCTTTTGGCCGGCCTCCTTTTTTATGTCCCGAAGCTGTCGGAGGGAACGATCTATGTGCGGCATTTGCCATGACGCCACGGGATCGCGGCGTCCGCGGCTATCCGGAGGCGGGGAATGGAATCCTGTCTTGCATTTCCCGGGAAGCTGTGATATCCTAGGGATATAAAGTGTGGGGAGGGGAAGTCATGAGTGTCCACGAGTCCGGTGAAATGTACCTGGAGGCCATTTTGGTGCTGATGAAGGAAAAGGGAGCGGTGCGCTCCATTGACGTCAGCGAGTATTTAGGCTATTCCAAACCCAGCGTTTCCAGAGCCATGGGGATTCTCCGCGCCGGGGAATACATCACCATGGACAGGGACGGCACCATCACCATGACGGACAAGGGCCGTCAGATCGCTGAGACCATCTACGAGCGTCATACCCTGCTGACTCGGATCCTGCTGCAGCTGGGGGTCAGGGAAGAAACGGCCTCTGCCGACGCCTGCAAGCTGGAGCATGTGATCAGCGACGAATCCTTCCAGGCCATTAAGCGCCATGTCATGGGAAGGCTGGACTAAGGAAGCTCTGAATAAATCGTCTTCGGCTGAATGCCGGATCTTTTGCCCCCATCCGTGCAGCTGACAAAAGTGGGAAATACATACAGTATTCCTCCACTTTTTGAACTTTCGGCTGGGCCAAAATCTCTCGGCATCCGCTCTTGCCGATTTCATCAGAGCTTCCCTAAAGCCATGCCAGAAAAGAACGTGCGGCGCGAAAACGCGCCGCACGGTTTTGCGCCGGTTACCGGTCCAGCAGGGCCTCGATCTCCCGGCGGGGAAGGTAGCCCACTGCCTTGGCAGTGACCTGGCCGCTCTTCATGACGATCAGGGTGGGGATGCTGGTGATGCCGAAGGCGGCGGCCAGCTCCATTTCCTCGTCCACATTGACCTTGCCGACCACGATGTCCTCCCGATCCTCAGCGATGGCTTCCAGATGGGGGGCCACCATCCGGCAGGGGCCGCACCAGGTGGCCCAGAAATCCAGAAGCACAGGCTTGGGGCTGGCCTTGACCTGCTGGTCAAAATTGGCTTTCGTAATGGTGAGTTCAGACATAGGTACGCACTCCTTCTGTATGGATTTTGTACCTACAGTATACCCTAAATCCGGACGGGATGCAATCCGGTTCCGAAAAAACCATAGAACCAGGAGGACGATTATGGCAAACTGCGGACATTCCTGCTCCGGCTGCCCCGGCTGCGGCCGGGAGCTGGTGCTTACGCCCAAGGAGATCGAATTGCTGCAAACCCTGGGGCAGATCCCCTTTTTGCCCATAGCCAGAACGGCGGCGGATCCCACGCCGGTGTATCCCGGGGCGGGGGAGGAGATGAGCCTGGTGCTGCAATGTCTGGAGAAGAAGGGGCTGATCAGCCTGGACTTTGACAAGCCTCTGGCAGGGGCGTCGGAGGATAGCTGGGGCGCCTATCCCATTCGCGGCAGCATGGCGCTGACGGCCCGGGGGCAGAGCGTTGTGGAGCTGTTGGAGTACCAGGGCGCTTCCTTGGAGGAAGCCGATCAAAGGAACCTCTGATTCAATGGGCAAGGGCTTTTTCAGCCCCGCGGTGGATTGTCTCAGAGGTGTCATAGAAATGGTGGCGGGAAAACAATGAACTGGAACGAATATCGGGCCGGTGTGCAATGCGGCTGGCCGGTGGGTGTGGGCTACTTCTCTGTCAGCTTTGGCTTTGGCGCAATGGCGGCGGCCCAGGGCGTAGCCCCTTGGGAGGCGACGCTGATCTCTCTGACCAACCTGACCAGCGCCGGACAGTTTGCCGGACTGACGCTGGTGGTGGCCTGTGCCACGCTGTGGGAAATGGTGCTGACTCAGCTGGTGATCAACAGCCGGTATGCCCTGATGAGTCTGGCTTTGAGCCAGCGGATGGGGGAGCGGATCGGGCTGCTGCCCCGGCTGCTGATCGCGTTCTTCAATACCGACGAGATTTTTGCCTTGGCCATGGCCCGGAAGGAGCCGCTGACGGTGCCGTATCTGCTGGGGATGGGGCTGCTGCCCATTCTGGGCTGGACCGGCGGCACGCTGCTGGGTGCCTTGGCCGGCTCTGTGCTGCCCGTTGCCATCCGCACTGCCCTGGGGGTCATGCTTTACGGCATGTTCATTGCCGTTGTGGTGCCTCCGGCGAAGAAGGATCGGGACGTGCTGGCGGCGGTGCTTCTGGCCATGGCGCTGAGCTGCCTGTTTGCCTGGGCACCGGTGCTCAACCGCCTGTCGGAAGGACTGGCCATTGTGGTGTGCACCGTGGTGGCGGCTGCCATCTGCGCGGCGGTGCTGCCGGTGAAGGAGGCGCAGACGCTATGAGCATTTACGCGTATATTCTGGCAATGGCCCTGACCACCTACCTGATCCGGGTGCTGCCCATGACCATTTTCCGAAAGCCTATCCAAAGCCGCTTCCTGCGCTCGTTTTTGTATTACATTCCCTACTGCTGCCTGACGGCCATGACCTTCCCGTCCATCCTGAGCAGCACCGCCTCCCTGGTCAGCGGAGCCGCTGCCCTGGCTACGGCGATCCTCCTGGCCTTCCGGGGGAAGGGGCTGGTGGTAGTGGCCCTGAGCAGCAGCGCCGCCGTGCTGGTGACGGAATGGTTGCTGAAGCTGCTGTGATGGATGGATTTTCCTGAATTGTAAACTTACTATGTATGCCCCCGGTTTCTCTTGACTAACCGGGGGCCGTTTGCTATAATCCACCATGGAAAGGGAGTGGTCGGCGCGCTTCGCGGGGCTGGATCAACATGCTGGGATTTCCCTGGTTCAGCCTGAAATGACGAGACTTGACAGCCGGTGCAGTCTCTTTCGTGTCTTCTGTGCCGGTCAGACCTGCACGGAGGGTTTTTATGGGCTTAGGAGAATTGCTGCTGCTGGCTGTGGGATTGAGTATGGACGCTTTCGCGGTGTCGATATGCAAGGGACTGGCTATGAAGAAGGCCACGGGGAAGGCTTGCCTGACCTGCGGCGTTTGGTTCGGCGGGTTCCAGGCTCTGATGCCGCTGATGGGTTTCTTCCTGGGAGCGCTGTTTTACCAGGCCATTGAGGCGGTGGATCACTGGATCGCCTTTGGCCTGCTGTGCATTATCGGGCTGAACCTTCTGAAGGAGGCCCTCACGCCGGGAGAAGACGGCTGCGGTGAGGGTGACGCGGATCTTTCGGTGAAGACCATGTTCCTGATGGCAGTGGCTACCTCCATCGACGCTCTGGCAGTGGGAATCTCCCTGGCCATGGTCGGCGGCGTGAATATCTATGCCGCGGTGCTGTTCATCGGGGTATGCACCTTCTGCCTGTCCGCCGCCGGTGTGAAGGTAGGCAATCTCTTTGGCAGCCGGTTTGAGAAGAAGGCCCAAACTGCCGGAGGCGTGATCCTGATCCTTCTGGGTCTGAAGATCCTGCTGGAGCATCTGGGGGTGTTGGCATGATCCGGACGGACAAGCGGATGCGGCTGTGCGTGACACTGCTGGTGTGCAACCTGGCGTTCATCTGGGGCAACTCTCTGCTGCCGGGGGAAGTATCCGGAGCTATCAGCGACTGGGTGGGTTCCTTGCTGGAAGCCTTATTCCCCTCGCCGGGATCGGAGGACACCGGCGGGAATCTCCTGCGAAAAGCCGCCCATTTTACGGAGTTTATGCTGCTGGGATGCCTGCTTGGCTGGCTGTTCGCCATGCTGGGCAGACACAGTCGTTGGGCCTTTCTCAGCGGCGCTGCTGCGGCCTGTGTGGATGAAACCATCCAGCGCTTCGTTCCCCACCGGGGGCTGAGCCTGTGGGATGTGGGCATCGACTGCGGCGGCGTTCTTATGGGCATCATTCTGCTGCGTTTGGGATATGCCTATCAAAAGAAAAAGCAAATCATGTAATATCGGAGGAAACAACATTATGAAAAAGATTTTTTCTTTGCTTTTGACGGCGGTGATGCTTACCGGGATGCTGACCGGCTGCGGCGGCTCCGCTGAGCCGACCACCGTTCCCACGGAAACCACCCAGCCCCCTGTGCTGGAGGGAACTCTGGAAGAACTGCTGAACCAGGTGCTGGTGGAGCAGCCTGTGGAGTTCACCGGCATGGTCATCAACCTGGATCTGACGGATACCAGCGAGGATGCTATGTATCAGCTGAAGAACTTCACCGGCCTGGACAGCGCTGAGCAGATCACCGAGGCTTCCGCCTATGAGCCGATGATAGGCTCCATCGCCTATTCCATGGTCATGGTTCGTACCGCCCAGGGGGTGGATACCAAGACCGTTGCCGAGGCCATGAAGGCCGGAATCGATCAGCGTAAGTGGATCTGCGTGGAGGCGGACGACCTGCTGGTTACTGCCTACGGCGATGTGGTGATGCTGATTATGGTCAGCAGTACCGGCGATATGACTGCCCAGTCCTTTGTGGACGCCTTCGGGAAGGTCGCCGGCGGCGAACTGAGCTTCGTGATTTGATCGACCTCAGGCAGCGGCTTCGGCCGCTGCCTTTTTGGTTGAGTACAGTCTGTCTGTGAGGGAAAGCTATGGTATTTTCCAGCATTCCGTTTTTATACTATTTTCTGCCTGCCGTGCTGGCAGTGTACTTCCTGACCCCTTGGAGGGGAAAGAACGCCGTGCTGCTCATTGCCAGCCTGATCTTTTACGGCTGGGGGGAGCCGAAACTGCTGGGGCTGATGGCGGCGACCATTGTGTTGTTTTATGCCTGCGGCCTTGCCATCGGGGCGGCAAAGAGCGCCCGGGGCAAGAAATGCTGGCTGGCGGTCTCCATTGTGCTGAGCCTGTCGGCGCTGGGGATTTTCAAGTACGCGGACTTTTTCATCGGCAGCTTCAATGCCGTCACCGGCCTGAGCGTCCCCTTTCTGAAGCTGGCGCTGCCTGTGGGCATCAGTTTCTACACCTTCCAGTCTCTGAGCTACACCGTAGACGTCTACCGGGGTCAGGTGCCGCCCCAGAAAAGCCTGATACGGTTCGGAGCCTATGTGGCCCTGTTCCCCCAGCTAATCGCGGGGCCTATCGTGCGGTATGTGGATGTGGCCCGGGAACTGGAGCAGCGCAGCCACAGCTGGCCGGAGGCGGCCCTGGGCCTGCGGCGCTTCCTGGTGGGCCTGGGTAAGAAGGTGCTTCTGGCAGATCAGTTTGCCCTGCTGGCAAGCATCTTCCGGGAAAGTGGGGAGCCGTCGGTGCTGTTCTATTGGATGTACGCCGCTGCCTTCACTCTGAATATCTACTTTGACTTCTCCGGTTACTCGGATATGGCCATCGGCTTGGGGCGAATCTTGGGCTTCCGGTTCCTGGAGAATTTCGACTATCCCTATCTTGCCAAAAGCGTGACGGAATTCTGGCGCCGGTGGCATATGAGCCTGGGCAGCTGGTTCCGGGACTATGTCTATATCCCCCTGGGGGGCAACCGGGTCAGCCGTGGCAGGTGGGTGTTCAACATTGTGACGGTTTGGATGCTCACCGGCCTTTGGCACGGCGCTGCCTGGAACTTTGTGGTCTGGGGTCTGCTGTTCGCGGCTCTGCTGCTTCTGGAGAAGGGGATCCCGGGGCTGGAGAAGCTGCCTTCGGCCCTGCGCCGGTGCTATGTGCTGCTGGCAGTGTGCCTCAGCTTTGTGATCTTCAATGCCGACAGCCTGTCCCAGGCCGGGGCGGATCTGGCGGGGATGTTTGGCCTGACCGGGCTGCCGCTGGTCAACCGGGAGACCTGGTACTACCTGGGAAGCTACAGCGTCCTGTTCGTCCTGGGCGTCGTGGGCTGCACTCCGGCGGTGAAGGCTGCCGGAGAGCGGCTGATGAAGACCAAGGCGGGGCCGGTGCTGGAGCTTTTCTGGATGACGGCGCTGCTCATGGTATGCACCGCCTATCTGGTGGACGGCTCCTTCAGCCCGTTCCTGTATTTCCGGTTTTAGGAGGTGGAAGCATGGGAAAACGATACTATATTCTCCCTCTGGCGCTGCTGTGGGCAGTCCTGACGGCGGCTGCCTGGTGCGCGCCGGCGGAGTCCGTCTCCCAGTCGGAGCGCCGCCCCCTGGCACAATTTCCCCAGCTCCGGGCGGATACCCTCCTCAGCGGTGAATTTATGGAGGATTTTGAGGACTACAGCCTGGATCAGTTCCCCTTTCGAGAGGGCTTCCGGCGGATCAAATCCCTGTTTCACAGCTATGCTTTGAGACAGAAGGACAACAACGGCATCTACCTTTCCCAGGGGCATGCCGCGCAGCAGGAATATCCCCTGAATGAAACCTCTGTCCGCTACGCCCTGGAGCGATTCCGGTACCTGAAAGATACCTGGCTGGAAGGCTCTGAGATCTACATGGCGGTGGTACCGGACAAGGGCTATTATCTGGCCCGGGAGGCGGGGCAGCTTTCCATGGACTACGAGAAGCTGTTTGAACTGGTGGAGGAAGGAATGCCCTGGGCCACCCATGTGGATCTGACGGATGTGCTGAGCATAGAGGATTACTACCGCACCGACACCCATTGGCGCCAGGAAAATCTGATCCCCGCCGCCCGGAGGATTGCCCAGGCGCTGGGCGTGACAGCGCCCCGGGAGGAGGAGTTTACCGCCACGGCTCTGGAGCGGCCCTTCTATGGGGTATACTACGGACAGGCCGCCCTGCCCATGACGCCGGACACCATCTACCTGATGGAAAACCGGATTCTGGAATCCTGCGCCGTTTATGACTATGAAACTGGCAGCACCGGAGCGGTGTACGATCTTACCAAGCTGGACAGCCGGGATCTGTACGATGTGTACCTCAGCGGGGCAAGGAGCCTGCTGACCATCGAAAATCCCAACGCTGCCACCGATCAGGAGCTGCTGGTATTCCGGGATTCCTACGGCAGCAGCCTGGTGCCGCTGTTGGTTTCGGACTATGCCAAGGTGACCCTTATCGATCTGCGCTATATTGCCACGGATCTGCTGGGGCAGTTCGTGGATTTCAGCGGTCAGGATGTGCTGATGCTCTACAGCACCCTGGTGCTGAACAACAGCGCCACCATTGGCTGACCTTCCGGCAGGGCTTTTTGCGGGAATAGTAGAAACCGGCGTCCGCTTCCGCGGGCGCCGGTTTTGCGTCATGTAAAAGGATACTCTTGATTTTCCTGAAAGCCTTGATGAAACGGCATTGATACTATTTCTTAACTTCATCAAAATACGGAAGGCATCAGAAAAAACGTCGTTGTCTGATAGGAAGAAACGCAAGACGCTCTTAGGACCGCAGTGCAGCCGCTTGACTGTAAATCATAGAATATGGCACGGAAGGA
>CALWXQ010000075.1 GCA_944385545.1 uncultured Oscillospiraceae bacterium
CCTCGCTGTTGGAGTACAGCAGCCCGACGGTTTGGACATCCGGCTGAACCGCCAGCATCATATCCAGAATGAAGGGGGTGTTCAGGGCGTCGGAGGTGCCGGTGACGTTGGGCAGACCGGTCAGGCCCGCGGTGGCGGGATCGGAGATGGCGGCGTAGACAATGGGAATGTCCGTGCCTTCCCCGGCGGTAACCATGCACTGGGCGGCCTGGGTGGCGATGGGGATGATCAGATCCACGCCGTCGCCCACCACCTGAGCGCCGATCTGGTTCAGGGCGGACTGGTCGTTCTGACCGTTATACGTCTCGATCTCCAGGGCGACGCCCTTTTCGGCGGCCAGGGACTCCAGCTGGGAAATTACGGCGGCGCGGATCTCATCCAGAGAAGAATGATCCAGCTGCTGAACCACGGCTACGGTGAGCTGGGAATCGGATCCGCCGGAACCGGCGGCGCAGGCGGTGACGGACAGGGCCGTTACAACGGCCAGAATCAGAGAAATAACCTTTTTCATAATCAAACGCTCCTTTTTATGGTGTTATGGTGATTCCATGGACTTGTTTTCAACGGCACGGACACAGCCGCCATCGTCTGCCGGGCTTGGGCATAGGGATTTCTCCTTTCCGGGGGAATGAAAAATGTCCTTGTTCCCCGAAGGGAACAAGGACAGAACATACAAAATTCTGCGGTACCACCTTGTTTGCCGCTGACGCGGCCGCCTCGTCCGGTGCCAACACACCGACTGCCCCATAACGCAGGCAACGCGTCAGAAGATACTCAAGGCGAACCTCTTTCCCCCTGCCCTCAGCGGCCCATTTGCTGCCTCGCTGCCGCTCCGCTCTCAGCTCCCGGAGCTCTCTGTGGGTGCGTCTTGCAGCTTTACTCCCGCTTCTCTGGTTTCAAACTATGGTATGCTTATTAAACATCATTTGTGTCCGTTTGTCAAGCACTTTTTTTCGCCGGGAGAGGACGGGCCTCAGTATTCCCGCACCACGGCCTTCACCAGGCCGATGATCTCGGCGCAGGTGCCGTCGATGGGGGCGTAAGCGTCGTTCTCCGGCAGGAGCCAGACCTCGCCGTTGCGGCGGCGCAGGCGCTTGACCGTGGCCTCGTCCTCGATCCGGGCCACCACGATCTGGCCGTCGTCGGCGGTGGACTGGGGGCGCACCACCACCTTGTCCCCGTCCAGGATCCCGGCGCCGATCATGCTGTCCCCCCGAACCCGCAGGGCGAAGCACCCCGGGTCGCTCCAGGGCATGGTGCCCTCCTGATTCTCCACCGCCAGAATGGGCACCCCCGCGGTGACCACGCCCACCACCGGGATCTGCCCCGGGCGCACCGTGGTGACCAGGGCACGCTTGCGCCCCTTGACCCCCGGTGCTTGGAGCAGCCCCGCCTCTTGAAGGGCCTGGAGGTGGTAGCTGACGGAGGCGGTGGAACGCAGGCCCACCGCCGCGCCGATCTCCCGAACGGAGGGAGAGTAGCCGTTTTCCTGAATGAATCGGTTTACATATTCCACAATCAACGCGGCCTTGTTGCTGGTTCTGGGCATGGTCATACCTCCTGTGGGGGGATTGGGGAAAATTACGTTGTGTGAATATTATAGCACATATGAACGAGAAAAGAAAGACCCCGGGAAAACTTTTTTTGCAAAAAAAGCCCGCCGCCGCATATACTGCCACCGAGGAGGGGATGCGATGGAACCCATCGACGCGAAGGTGGAGCAGCAGGTGTGGCAGCGGGTGCGGGGCCGGGAGGAGGACGCCGGCAAGTCCCAGGAGCAGGATCTGCGGATGCTGACCCTGCGGGCCATGGAGGCGGGGGCGGACTACCGGCATCTGGCCGGGACGCTCACCGGGGGGAACCGGGAGCTGGCCCGGAGGCTGTGGGAGAATCAGAGCCGGATCGTAGCCTGCCTGCGGGGCATGGCCCGGCTGACCAGAAGCCCCGCCGGGAAGGCCAAGACCCTGGAGCCGTCCAAGGATCCGGCGGAGAAGGTGCTCCGGCGGCGGTATCACCAGGCCCGCAAGGCGGTGACGGAGTACGCCGCCCGGGGGCTGGATCCGCAGCTGGGGCTGGTGTTCCGGACCTTGAGCCAGTGGGAGGAGGGGCAGTGCGCCCTCATCGCCCAGCTGCTGGGGCTTTTGCCCTGAGGGCGGGGCTTTTTCCGGAATGGGAGGTTTTTCCGGAAAAAGCCCTTGACAAACAGGCGAATTCATGCTAAAATGCTCGGGTAATCAAGAAGGCTGAACATCCGCCTCACCGCCAGCTGTCTGCGAAGCGGTTCATATTCCACACCGTACCCCAGCGGGGGAGGACTCTGTGAGAATTGCGCGGATGCTCTGGCATCCGCTTTTTTGTTGTTTATTGGAGGTGCTTACCATCGCAAAATTAGATCATCAGCTCAATGAGGAGATCCGGGACAAGGAGATCCGTCTCATCGGAGCCGACGGAGCCCAGCTGGGCATCATGTCTTCCGCCCAGGCCAACGCCATGGCGGAGGAGCAGGGCATGGATCTGGTGAAGATATCTCCCAATGCCACCCCCCCTGTGTGCAAGATCATGGATTACTCCAAGTTCTGCTTCGACCAGAAGAAGCGTGAGAAGGAAGCAAAGAAGAATCAGCGCGTGGTGGAGATCAAGGAGATCCGCATGAGCCCCAGCATCGACACCAACGACCTGGACACCAAGGTGCGCGCCGCTCAGAAGTTCCTGACGGAGGGCAACCGGGTAAAGGTCAGCGTCCGCTTCCGCGGCCGGGAAATGGCCCATACCAACTTAGGGGAAAAGCTGCTTCTGGAGTTCGCGGGCAAGTGCGCTGAGGTCGCCAACATGGAGAAGAATCCCAAGCTGGATGGCCGCTTCATGGCGATGTTCCTGACCCCCAAGAAATAACAACGAAGTTCTTAGTACAAACATTACGGAAGGAGAACCACCTATGCCCAAGCTGAAGACCCATAGCGGTGCAAAGAAGAGATTCAACCTGACCAAGACCGGTAAGGTTAAAAGAGCGCACGCATATAAGCGCCACATCCTGACCAAGAAGACCACCAAGCGTACCCGCCATCTGCGTGCTACCGCTTATGCCGATGTGACCAACATCGACGCCATCAAGAAGATGATTCCCTACAAGTAAGGCAGAAGGAGGATACTGAACAATGGCAAGAGTAAAAGGCGCGATGATGACGCGCAAGAGAAGAAACGCAACCCTGAAGCTGGCCAAGGGCTACTGGGGCTCCAAGTCCAAGCACTTTAAGATGGCTAAGCAGCAGGTCATGAAGTCCGGCAACTACGCCTTCAAGGGCCGCAAGCTGAAGAAGCGGGATTACCGCCGCCTGTGGATCACCCGGATCAGCGCTTCCGTGGCGCCCTACGGCATGAACTACTCCACCTTCATGAACGGCATTAAGAAGGCCGGTATCGAAATGAACCGCAAGAGCCTGTCCGAGATGGCTATCCAGGACAGCGCCGCCTTCGCCGCCGTGGTGGAAAAGGCTAAGGCCGCTTTGAACTAAGCAACTAAGGAAGCTCTGATTAAATCGTCTTCGGCTGAATGCCGGATCTTTTGCCCCATCCGTGCAGCTGACAAAAGTGGGAAATACACACAGTATTCCTCCACTTTTTAAACTTTCGGCTGAGTCAAAATCTCTCGGCATCAGCTCTTGCCGATTTAATCAGAGCTTCCCTATTGCCCTGCTGAACACTCAGCAGGGCATTTTCCCACCCTTTCGCCGCCGGGGCGAAGGGGCGGCAGAACAGGAGGTGTCTATGGAACTGTGTCACATCGCCCGGCGGGAGGGGCGGCTTTCCTCCTTTTTGCGCGGGGAGCTGGGGATGTCCGCGGGGCTGATGAATAAGCTCAAATGGTCAGACGCCATCCAGGTCAACGGACGGCCCCAGCGAACCGACTACCCCGTTCGCCCCGGGGACGTCATCACCGTCCGGCTGGAGGAGCCCACGCCGGACTATCCGGCGGAGGACGGAGCTGTGGATATTCTCTATGAGGATGGGTATCTTCTGGTGGTGGATAAGCCCGCCGGAATGCTGATCCATCCCTCCCGCTCCCAGAATACCGGCACCCTGGCAAACCGGGTGCTGGGCCATTACCGGCGGGAGGGCTGTGACGGCGCCTTCCACCCGCTGACCCGGCTGGATCGGGACACCTTCGGGGCGGTGCTGGTGGGGAAGAACGCCCATATATGCACCCTGCTCCAAAACGGCCCCCTGGGCAAGACCTACCACGCCGTGACCTGGGGCGGCCCGGTGGAGGAGACGGGGGTCATCGACGCCCCCATTGCCCGGCTGCCCCTGCCCAGCCTCTTGCGCCGGGTCAGCCCCGAGGGCAAGCCCTCGGTGACGGAATACCGGGTGCTGGCCCGAAAAGGGCAGCTATGTAAGCTGGAGCTGCGTCCCATAACCGGCCGCACCCATCAGCTGCGGGTGCACTGCGCCTATATGGGCTTTCCCATTGTGGGGGATCCCCAGTACGCCAGCGAGGCCTCCCTGGCCCTGTCCCGGGAATTGGGGCTGACCGGTCAGCTGCTGTGCGCCAAGTGCCTGGAATTTCCCCATCCCGTCACCGGAGCGCCCATGGAGATCACCTCCCACATGGACGCGGAAATCGTAGGGCTGTAGCCGGCGGCCCCGGAACCGGCTCAGTTGCCGAAGGCGTCCAGGGCCAGTTTGAACGCGCCGTAGGCCCCGGCGTCGTTGCCCAGGGAGGCCAGGGCGAACCGGGCGCCGCTGGCGGCGTGGAAGACGTACTTGCGGAAGTAGGGCGCGATGCCGTCCAGCAGCACGTCTCCCGCCTTGCTGACGCCGCCGCCGATGACCACCACCTCCGGATCCACCGTGGAGCAGACGTTGGCCAGGAGCAGGCCCAGATAGGCGTAGACCTGATCCAGGATGGCCAGGGCCTCCCGATCCCCCGCCTTTCCGGCGTCGAAAATGTCCTTGCAGGTCAGCGCCTTCCCCTGGCGCAGGACGCTGGGAGCCTGGGTGCCTGCCAGGTGGAGCTTGGCCAGCCGGACGATGCCGGTGGCAGAGCAGTATTGCTCCGCGCAGCCGTACTTGCCGCAGTTGCAGGGGACGGTTTCCTCCCGGTTCAGCACCAGATGGCCGATCTCCGCGCCGGAGCCGTGGGCGCCGTGGAGCAGCCTGCCCTCTACAATGATGCCGCCGCCGACGCCGGTGCCCAGGGTGACGAAAACCATGTTCTCGCAGCCCTGTCCGCCGCCCTTCCAGAATTCGCCCAGGGCGGCCACGTTGGCGTCGTTGCCCGCCTTCACCGGGAAGCCGGTGAGCTCCCGCAGCTGCCGGGTGATGTCGAAGACCCCCCAGCCCAGGTTCACGCACCGGTTGACCACGCCCTTGGCGTTCACCGCTCCAGGCACGCCGATGCCCAGGCCCAGGATGGCGGAGTCGGGGATGCCGCGGCCGTCCAGATACTGACGGATGGACGCGGCAATGTCGGGCAGGATCCTGGCGCCGCCGTTTTCGGTGACGGTGGGGATTTCCCAGTTGTCCAGCATAGCGCCGCTTTCGTCAAAGTAAGCGATCTTGACGGTGGTGCCGCCCAGATCGATGCCGAAGCCGTATTTCATCGTGTGGAACCTCCTGATTGTCAGATGCTTATATTATACATCCCCTGAGGAAAAATGCCAGAGGAAAAACAGAAAAAAGTCGGATTTCCCTCCCGCGGCGGGCGGGAGAAAGGCCCGGAAAGCAGGGAAAAATTCCTTGACGGCCCGGGTAAAATACACTATAATAGTCAAAGCTATGGATATTTTTATCTGAGAAAGGATTTTGGAATATGGCTAAGGAATTCAAAATTACCAGCCTTCGTCTGGCCGATCTGGAGAAGGAACTGAACTATCTGAAGACCACCCGGGAGCGGGAGATCGCCGCCATGATCGCCGAGGCCCGATCCTACGGCGACCTGTCGGAAAACTCCGAGTACGACGCCGCCAAGAACGAGCAGGCCAAGCTCTACGGACGCATCGCCCAGATCGAGGACATCCTGTCCCACGCCGTAATCATCGAGGATGAGAACGAGGCCACCGGCCGGGTGGGCCTGGGCTGCCTGGTGACCGTGGAGGACGAGAAGGGAGTACGGGCGGAATACCGGATCACCGGCTCTCAGGAGGCCAATCCCATGGAGCGCAAGCTCTCCGACGACTCTCCCTTCGGCCGGGCCGTGGTGGGCAAGGGCATCGGCGATACCTTTACGGTGAACGCCCCCATGGGCTCTTTCACCATGAAGGTCGTGGATATTTCTCGTGAGGGCTGAGCCATGGCCAAGTTTGTACCCCAGGGGGAAATGCCCCTGAGCGATCAGGTGAAGGTTCGCCGGGAGAAGCTGGACAATCTCCGGGCGGAGGGCTTCGACCCCTTCCTGCAGACCAAGTTTGACGTTACCGCCACCGCCGCCGGGATCAAGGCGGGCTTTGAGACCATGGAGGGCGGCGCCGTCCGCCTGGCAGGCCGGATTATGAGCAAGCGGGGCATGGGCAAGGTGTCTTTCTGCGACCTTCAGGACGACACCGGCCGGATCCAGCTCTACGTCAAGTTCGACGAGATGGAGGAGGCCTCCT
Organism: uncultured Oscillospiraceae bacterium; assembly: GCA_944385545.1. Lineage (GTDB taxonomy): Bacteria > Bacillota > Clostridia > Oscillospirales > Oscillospiraceae > Faecousia. Next base: position 6,591 of record CALWXQ010000075.1, read on the forward strand.
TCCGGCGCTTTAAGAAATATGACATCGGCGATATTGTAGGCGTCAGCGGCGACGTGTTCAAAACCGAGCGGGGGGAAATTTCCGTCCGGGTTCACCAGGCCGTGCTGCTGTCCAAGGCCCTGCTGCCCCTGCCGGAGAAGTTCCACGGCCTGACGGATACGGAGATCCGGTATCGCCAGCGTTATGTGGATTTGATCGTCAATCCCGACGTGAAGCAGACCTTTGTCAAGCGGAGCATGATCCTGCGTCAGCTGCGCCGGTTCCTGGACAGCAAGGGCTTCCTGGAGGTGGATACCCCCATCCTCACCCCTTTTGAGATCGGTGCCGCCGCCCGGCCCTTCTACACCCATCACAATACCCTGGATATGGATATGGTGCTGCGCATCGAGACGGAGCTGTACCTGAAGCGGCTCATTGTGGGCGGCATGGACAAGGTCTACGAGGTAGGCCGGATCTTCCGCAACGAGGGCATGGATCCCACCCATAACCCGGAGTTCACCTCCATCGAGCTGTACCAGGCCTATACCGATTACTTCGGCATGATGGATCTGGTGGAGGAAATGATGAAGACCGTGACCATGGAGGTCTGCGGCACCCTGCAAATCACCTACCAGGGCAAGGCCATCGACCTGAGCCACTGGGAGCGGATGACCATGGTGGAGGCGGTGAGGAAGTACTCCGGCGTGGACTTCCAGCAGATCCGCTCCGACGAGGAGGCCGTGGCCGTTGCCAAGGAAAAGCAGGTGCCGCTGCCGGAGATCCCCACCAAGGGCGCCATTCTGGCGGAGTTCTTCGACGCCTTCGTGGAGGAGCACCTGATCCAGCCCACCTTTATCTACGACTACCCCGTGGAGAACTCTCCCCTGGCCAAGCGCAAGCCCCAGGATCCCGCCTACACCGAGCGGTTTGAGTATTTCATCAACGCCACGGAATTCGGCAACGCCTTCTCCGAGCTGAACGACCCCCTGGACCAGAAGGCCCGGTTTGAAAAGCAGGTGGCGCAGCGCCTGTCCCTGAACCCCGCCAGCCGCGCCCAGGTGGATTACGACTATATCACCGCCCTGGAATACGGCCTGCCCCCCACCGGCGGCCTGGGCTTCGGCGTAGACCGGCTGGTCATGCTCCTGACCGACTCCCCCAGCATCCGGGACGTGCTGCTGTTCCCCACAATGAAGCCCCTCGACTAAAGAAAACACAAGATATAGTGCTGATATGAAAAATGATTCACTATATAATGTGGTTTCCGGCGGTGTCATCCTCCCTTTGACAGCAATTTGACAGCAAATTCTTAAAGAATGACGCATCAATACGAAGCGTTGTGAATTTCAGGTAATACGGTATCAGGTTTGAACAGACCAAAGAGCACTTCTTAGAGTAACTCTGAGAAGTGCTCTTTTTTCGTTCTGCGGTCAACTTC
>CALWXQ010000076.1 GCA_944385545.1 uncultured Oscillospiraceae bacterium
AAGCGCAGTCCCGGGAGTGAATGACCGCGTAAGTGGACGGTCAGAGCCGCGACGGGGCCCGCCGCAGCGGGCAGCTGTCGCCGCCGCAAGGCGGTGACTGAGAGGGGTAGCCAGGTTGCCTCTACCTCAGCAGCTGGGAAGAACGGACTGCGGTAAGACCTCTCAGTCGCGAATCGGAGATTCGCGCCAGCTCTCCTTAGGAAGGAGAGCCAAGGGCGGCGGCGCGAAAAAACTGCCCCGGAACTCCGGGGCAGTTGGCGTTTATTTGCGCTTGCGCTTGAACAGGCGCCACAGGCCGATGAGTACCAGGCCGGCGGTGGAGACGGCCAGGGCGGCGATCCAGCCCCGGATGTCGTCTCCTGTCCAGGGATTGTCACCGTCTTCGGTGGTGGTGGAGATGGATCTGGTGGCGCTCATGGGGGAGGCGGCGTAGTTGCCGAACTCCCGGTAGCGCTGGGCGAAGGTGTAGGTGGTGTTGATTTCCAGGCCGGTGAACCGGGTGCTGGACTGCCAGTGCCAGGTGTCGCCGCCGTCGTAGGAGATGCCGTACTCAGCCGCCGCGCCGTTGCTGTTGGAGGCCAAGGCCCGCAGGACGATGGTGGTGGTGTTCCGCCGGGAAAGCCTGGGGGCGGTGCTGGGGGCCTTCTGGGAGAGCTTGGGCACCGTCACCGACCGGCTCACCACCCGGCCCGTATGGTTGCCGTCGGTGGCGGTGGCGGTAACGGTGAGCTTCTCGCCCAGGTCATACTCGCCCACCGTGTAGGTTTGGGATTTGGCGGATGTAATGGCATAATTTCCGCGGTACCACTGGTAGGACACCGTCTCCCCGGACAGGGGGGTGTACACCGCGGTGAGGGTGTTTTCGTAGACGGCCTCGCCGGTGATGGTCAGGCTGCCTGCGATGGCGGCCTTGGTGATGCTGCCGGTGACGCCGGTGGGCAGGGCGATGGTATACCAGTCTGCCTGGCCGCTCCAGGTGGGGCTGCCCAGGGTGACGGCCTTGCCCGCCCCCACGTTGGCGTCGGGGAAGGTGCCGGTGACGGTGCCGGTGACGGTGTCCCCGGACACCAGACCCTGGGTAACCTTCAGCTTCACCCGGACGGTGTCGGATTGGTCATACTCTTTGGTTACCGCTCCGTCCACCTGGGCGGTCACGTTTTTCTTCCCCAGGTCAATGGCGGCAGTGCCGCTGGCGGTGTCGGCGCCCAAGGTGTAGGTCACGGTGAGCTGGATGCCGGTTCCGATGGGAAGCTTCTTCCCGGCGGTGGCGTAGGTCAGGGTGAAGCTGCCGTCGCTTGCCACGGAAACGTCGTCGGTGAGCTTGGTGGTTCCGTTGTACAGGGCCACTGTCCCGCTCTGGGCCGAGGCCACGGCGCCTTCCACGGTGACGGTGTCGCCGTAGACAAAGCTGGTGGAGGCGTCGTCGCCGTTTTTCACCGTCAGCGTCAGCTGGGCGGCGGCCGGGGATACGGTGATGCTCAGCTTCTGGGTGCTTTTCCCGCCGGATGTGGCGGCCTGAAGGGTAAAGGTCTGCGTGCCGGCGGCGGTGGGCGTGCCGGTGATGCTTCCGTTCTCCAGCTTCAGCCCGGCGGGCAGGTCGCCGCTCTCCACGCTCCAGGTCACGGGATCCTGGGAAGTGAACGACAGCTGAGCGGTGTAGCTCTGGCCCACTGTGGCGTCCATAAGGGAGGTGGTGGTGATCAGAGGCTTGGTGTAGGCGGTGAGGGCGGCGGAGGTCTTGGCCTCGTAGTAATCACTGCCGGCCCGGTAGGCCCAGATATAGTAGGTATCCCCGGAATTCAGGTTCTCAAAGGTCAGGGTGGCTCCCGTGGGGTCAGTCCATTGGTTGCTGCTTGCGTCGGGGGCGGTGTTCTCCGTGGTGCAGGCGTATGTCAGGCCGCTGAGGGTGTTGACGGTGACGGTGTGGGTGCCCGCCTCGCCGTTCAGGGTGGGGGCGGCAGGGGCCTGGCTGTTTTTCGTGATGGTGCCGGTTCCGCTGTGGCTGCCGCTTTCGGTCACCTGGCCGTTGGCGGTGTTCAGGGTGCCGTTAATTTCCAGGGCGCCGTCATTGACCAGGGTGCCGCTGTTGGTCAGGGTCTTGTCTTGGGGGATGGTCAGGGTATTGCCTTGGGGGATGGTCAGGGTATTGCCTGCGGAAATGGTGAGATCCCGGGGCAGGGTCAGATTCCCGTAGACCTGGTAGGTATTTTCCGAGGAACCGGGCTTAATCCCGGCGCCCTCCGCGCCGGAGAGACCGGAACGGCTATTTCCGCCGCCGATGGCCGCGCCGCTACCGCTTCCACCGGTGCCGCCGGTCACGGTGGCGTTGGTCAGAAGGATCACGGTGCCGCCGTCGCCGCCGTTGCCCATCATTGCGCAGCCGCCGCCGATGCCCGCGCCGCCGACACCGGAGCCCGAGCTGCCGCCGGTGACGGTGACGACGCCGCCGGTGATGGCGACGGTGCCGCCGTCGCCGCCGTTGCCCATCATTGCGCAGCCGCCGCCGATGCCCGCGCCGCCGGCACCGGAGCTCGAGCTGCCGCCGGTGACGGTGACGGTGCCGCCGGTGATGGTGACTGCGCCGCCGTCGCCGCCGTCGCCCATCATTGCGCCGTCGCCGCCGATGCCCGCCCCGGCATGGCCGCTGGCAGCATTGCTGCCTTGCACCTCCAGCGTTCCGCTCCCCTGGATGGTCAGGGCCGCGCCGGCGGGGACATGGATGCCGGGAACGCCATGACTACCGCCGGAATCTCCCGCGGTGATGGTGTTCCGGGAGTTCTCTGCCAGCGTCAGGGTGAGGCTGGCTCCGCTGGGGACGGACACCGGGATATTGGGGTATGCCGGTTGGATATGTACCCCGGCAAGAGTAAGGTCCGCGCGGACATCGGGCTCAATCGCAATCATGGTATCGGTAGTGGTATCGCCGCTGGAAATGGTCAAGGGCGTTTCTTTTAAAATGGTAAGCACGCCGCCGGAATAGCTGTAGTCCGTACCTTCCACGCCGCCGGTCACGGTGAAGCCGCCGGTGCTCTTCAGATCCAGGGTCAGATCCTGCAAGGTGACCACCGCCTGGATGGCGGGGCACTCCGTCCCCAGGGAATAGCCCTGGGGCAGGGCGGCGGCGAACAGGTGCTCGCCGGAGCCGGGGCAGTCGCTGCCGGCGTGGGTCTCGCAGGCCCAGGTCAGGGACAGCTCCTGGGTGGAGTTGTCGGCCAGAGTGGCGGTGACGGCGTGGGGGAGCAGATTCATCAGCTCCTGCCAGCCCGCCGCATTCTCCACCCGGCCGGGCAGGGACATCTGCCACTGCTTCGCGTCCTCGTTCCATTGCAGCGTCAGCTGCTCCGAGGTGGCCCAGACCCACTGGGTCACCACCGTCGCAGGCTCGACGGAAGGCGTCGCAGGCTCGTTGGAAGGCTCCGGTTCCTTGCCGTCGCAGGCCGTGGGATCCTGGGCGCATACCGGGCAATTCCCGTCGCCGCTGCCTTCGGCGCAGCGTACCGTACAGACGCACGCCTGGTCAGCGGTTTGGCATTCCTGACACTGGAAGGCGCAGGGGCTGGCGGTGACAGCCTCCGCATAGCCGCAGGTATCGTCATGGCTGTGGTTGCAGGGGACTTCCGCCGCCGGCGGGGCATAGGCGCAGTCCGCCGCGTGATCCACATTGCCGTCGCCGTCGGTGTCGGTGCAGCCCTTGTCGCAGGGGATTTCCTCGCTGCCCTGGACATAGCCGCAGCTTCCGTCATGGCTGTGGTTGCAGGGGCTGCCGTCGGAGGCCTCCCGGTAGCCGCATTCCGTCGTATGCTCCAGATGGTGGGGGCAAAGTCCCGTCCCATCCTGGGCCAGGGCCTCCACCGGCGCCGCCGAAACCAGCAGCGCCAGACACAAGCATAGGCTTAACAGTCGTTTCATCATATCGCACTCCTTTTCCCGCCAAGGCCCGCCCAGGGCAGGCCCGTGAGTATCCATTTTTTCAATTCTAGTATACTATAGAATCCGCCCGATGTCCATTTAAGGTTTCCTTAAGGCGCGCCGCCGCCCCCGGCTCTCCCCAAGAGGCGCTCAGAAGGGGCGGGCCTACAGCGTCGGGGCGAGCCAAGGGGCGCTCAGCGTTACGGGTCGGGGGTGAAAAAAGCTGCCCCGGAGTTCCGGGGCAGCGGGTGGATAGGGAGCGGTTCTGGGGGTGATCCTGGTCAGCGGTGATCTCCCAGGAAGAACAGGGCCAGAACGCCGGGGCCGGTATGGGCGCCGATTACCGCCCCCACGTAGCTGATGAACACCTCTTTGACGCCGTAGTTCTTCTTCAGCTGATCCGCCAGGTACTGAGCGTCTTCCAGGCAGTTGCCGTGGCTGATGAACATGGTGCTGTTGTCCCAGCCCCCGCCCAGCTCCCCGGCCTTCCTGGCCAGAGCGTCAATGGAAGCCTTCCGGCCCCGGGCCTTGGCCATGCTCACCAGATGGCCCTGATCGTCCACGTGGAGCACCGGCTTGATCTGGAGCATGGTGCCCACCACGGCGGTGGTGGCGCTGATCCGGCCGCCCCGCTTCAGGTGCATCAGATCGTCGGCGGTGAACCAGTGGCACAGGTGGAGCTTATGGGCCTCCACCCAGGCGTGAAGCGCCTCCAGGGACAGACCTTCGTCCCGCTTGCGGCAGGCGTACCACACCAGCAGGCCCTGCCCCAGGGAGGCCGCCAGGGTGTCCACCACCAGGATCTTCCGCTGAGGATAGGCTTGCTTCAGCTCCTCCGCGGCGATGATGGCGGACTGGCAGGTGGTGGAAAGGCCCGAGGAGAAGGCCATGACCAGCAGATCGTAGCCCTGCTCCAGCAGCGGCTCCATGGCGGCGGCCCAGCGCTGAGGGTTCACGGCGGAGGTCTTGGCGGACTCGCCGGAGCGCAGACCTTCGTACAGCTCCTTCAGGGAATCGTTGTTGCGGTCGTCAAACACCTGGCCCCGGTACTCCACGCTCAGCGGAACCATGGTCAGATCCAGCCGGGCGTATTCGGCGTCGGGGAAATCACAGGCGGAATCGGTAATGATCTTGTAGGGCATTGGCTTCATCCTCCAAAAAAGAAATAGACAGGGCCGGATCCGGGTGGTATAATGACCAGCATACACCCGCAAGCCCGGCAGCGGCTCCCGGCTCTGACCCTGGGATTGGTTACCTGTTATTTTACACATAGGGCGGGAAAAAGTCACGCCATTTTCGGGAGAAAAGGCCGGCTGAAAAGCCCTACCGGCAGTAGAAGCCGGGATTCTACCTACAGTAGAGCCGAAAAAATCCATTTTTTGGAAAATGGGAGGAACATGTATGACCGAATGGCTCCTTCGCAGGTTCGTCAAGGACTACACCCAAACCGCCGACAGCCGGGTTCGCGCCAGGATCGGCGCTCTGTCCGGCGCCGTGGGCATCGGCTGCAACGCGCTGCTGTTTTTGGTGAAAGCGGCCACAGGCTTCCTCACCGGTTCCGTGGCGGTCACCGCCGACGCTTTGAATAACCTCTCCGACGCCTCCGGCTCCATTGTGACCCTGGTGGGCTTCCGGCTGGCCGACAAGCCCGCCGACGAGCGCCATCCCTACGGCCACGCCCGGGCGGAATACTTAAGCGGCTTGGCGGTGGCGGTGCTGATCCTGGTCATCGGCCTGGAGCTGATGAAAACCTCGGCGCAGAAGATCTTCCACCCCACGCCGGTGAGCTTCTCCCCGGCGGCTCTGGGGGTGCTGGCCCTTTCCATCGGGCTGAAGCTGTGGCTGAGCCTGTTCAACCGCCGCCTGGGCCGGGCCATTGACTCCACAGCCCTGCTGGCCGCCGCCGCGGACAGCCGCAACGACTGCGTCGCCACCGCCGGGGTGCTGCTGTCGGCAGTGGTTCAAATCTGCTTTCAGGCGCCTGTGGACGGCTATATGGGCCTGGCGGTGGCCCTGTTCATCCTCCGCAGCGGCTGGGCCATGGCCCGGGAGACCGTATCGCCCCTGCTGGGGGAAAACGCCGGGCCGGAGCTGCGCCAGAGGATCGTGGACTATGTCCAGCAGCAGCCCAAGGTGCTGGGCTACCATGACCTGATGGTTCACGACTACGGCCCCGGCCAGCGCTTCGCCAGCCTGCACGTGGAAATGGACTACCGGGAGGATCCCCTGGAGTGCCACGAGATCATCGACGATCTGGAGCGGGAATGCCTGCGCAGCCACAACGTCCACCTGGTGATCCACTACGACCCGGTGGTCACCGACGACCCCGCCCTGACAGCGCTGAAGGAGCAGGTATCGGCGCTGCTGCGGCGGGAGGATCCCCGGCTGACCCTCCATGATTTCCGCATGGTTCAGGGGCGGCGGCACATGAATCTGGTGTTCGACGTAGCCCTGCCGGGAGATCTCCGGGGCCGGGAGGAGGCCATCCGCCAAGGGGTGGAGCAGGCCCTGAACCAATCCAGCGAAGGGATCTACCATGTGAAGATCACCTTCGACACCGCGGACTTCAACGGCGGCTGACCGCGGGTTCATTCGGCAAAAAAGACTTGCTTTTTCCAAAGGACTCTGCTATAATAGCTCTCACAGCCGCAGGGTTCGTATATCGGTAATACAACGGCTTCCCAAGCCGTGAAGGCGGGTTCGATTCCCGTACCCTGCTCCAGATAAGAAAAAGCCACCCAATCGGGTGGCTTTTTCTTATCTGGAAGTAAGAGGAAGGGAGTCGAACCCATCTAAATGCAGATGTCCGGTGGACATCTGCTGCCGCCAGTGCAAACACTGGCGGCTACCTTACGTTTCCCCCTCCGGGGGAAACGGCAATCGATTCCCGTACCCTGCTCCAGACAAGAAAAGGCCACCCCACGGGGTGGCCTCAGGCTGTTGAAAAACCCCTTCGGGGCTTTTCAACAAAGGGGTTGCAGTCTGCTGCGCGCACTCCTTGTGCGCCTACGGCGCACAACTCGCACAAAAAGCAGCCTGATAGGTATTTTCTGCCAGGTACAGAAGGTGAATTGCCCCGAAGGGGCAAGAGAGACCACCCTGGGGTGCGCCCCGGCAGAAAATGATCAAATTTGATTTGCCGCTGCGGCGGCAAATTCTGCGAAGCTTTTTCGACACTCTGAGGCCACCCCACGGGGTGGCTTTTTCTTGTCTGGAAGGAAGGGGGGAATCGAACCCAACGTTTCAGCCGCCCCGGGGGATTTCATTCAGGCGGCATAGGGTTTTCGCGGAGATGCTGCCTGCTGTTACATCCGGGGCATCCGGCGTTTCATGGGTTCTTGCCCCAACAGGGCAGCAGATACCCGCAAGGCACCATCGGCTTCAACGGACATGGCGTTTCTCGCCTGGGGAGCATGGAACTGTCTGTGATTACAGCAGCTGCGAAAGTTTCTCCAGGAATGCTTCCTCGCCGAAGGTGTTTAACTTAAAGAACATAGCCTGACTGCCTCCCGCGGTGATGGCGGAAAGATGGATCGGCCCGTCCCCGTTTTGAAATAACGTGATACTGAGGCTCACTCGGTTTCCGCCCGCAAGGCTGTAGCGCTCAAACACACGAACGCTGCATCGGGCGTCCCCGCTTTCAAAATCGCTGGAGTCCTCAAGGGAGGCGGTTGTGCTTCCGTTCATAATCCCGTTTTCGATTTTCCGAAGGAGGGGATAAAAGTCTGCGCTCAGGGTTTTTTCCAATTTCGCCATGGCAATTCTCCTTTGGTAGTTTTTGGCCTGCTCCCGAAGCCTTCGGAGCCAATCGCGTCTTGCCGCCGGAAATATTTCCCGGACAGGGATTCTTGCGCGCTTACGAAAGGG
>CALWXQ010000077.1 GCA_944385545.1 uncultured Oscillospiraceae bacterium
CTTAAGCAAAGTTTAATAGAACAGCAGATCCGAGTAGGTGGGATAGGGCCAATAGGCCTTATCCGTCAGGGTCTCCAAAATGTCCGCCTGAACGCGAAGGGCTTCCATGTCCGGTACAATGACGCTATGATAATACTCAGAAGCCTTTTTCGCCTCCTTGGGAACGGCGGTCATATCCTCCTTCAGCCGGGTGATGGCCTCGTACATGGCGTCAGTATGGGCGGACAGATCCCGGATGATCCGGCTTTCCGCCTGGCAGGAGACCCCCAAGTCCTTTTTGGCGGTCAGCGTATCGCACAGGGAACGGGTATAGTGCAGCGCCGCGGGCAGGATCTGGTGCATAGCCATATCCACCATAGTACGGGCTTCGATGTTGATGATCTTATTGTAGGAATCTAGATGGATGGCGTATCTGGCCCGGAACTCGTTTTCCGTAAAGATCCCGTGGCGGGTAACCAAATCGATGTTTTTCTGGGAAATATAGGTGGGCAGCGCGTTGGCGGTGGAGGCCAGATTGCTCAGTCCCCGGTTCACGGCTTCCTTTTTCCATTCCTCACTGTAGCCGTTTCCGTCGAAAATGATCCGGCTGTGATCCTTCAAAGTCCGGCAGACCAGCTCCTGGAGCGCCGAGTCAAAGTCCTCCGCCTTCTCCAGCACGTCGGCAAAGCGGCCCAGCTCCTCAGCCATAATGGTATTCAGCGCAATGTTCGGCCCGGCTATGGACTGAGAGGAGCCCAGCATCCGGAATTCAAACTTATTGCCGGTGAAGGCCACGGGGCTGGTGCGGTTACGGTCGGTGGTGTCCTTTGGAATGGCGGGCAGCACATCCACGCCGATGCGCAGCATGCTCTTTTCCGGCTCGATATAGTTGGCGCCGTCGATAATGGACTTGATTACCGCGTTCAGCTCCGAGCCGAGGAAAATGGAGACAATGGCGGGAGGGGCCTCGTTGGCTCCCAGACGGTGGTCGTTGCTGGCGGTGGCCACGGTGCAGCGCAGGAAGTCCTGATATTCGTCCACACCGGCGATGAAGGCCGCCAGGAACACCAGGAACCGGGCATTCTGGCTGGGGGTCTGTCCGGGGCTGAACAGGTTCTTGCCGGAATCCGTGGCAAGAGACCAGTTGTTGTGCTTGCCGGAGCCGTTTACCCCGGCAAAGGGCTTTTCGTGGAGCAGACAGACCAGATTGTGCTTTGCCGCGCACTTTTTCATGGTTGCCATAATGATCTGGTTATCGTCGCAGGCGGTGTTGGCGTTGGTGTAAATGGGCGCCAGCTCATGCTGACAGGGCGCGCCCTCGTTGTGCTTGGTCTTGCTGAGAATGCCCAGCCGCCACAGCTGTTCGTCCAGATCCCGCATAAACTCGGACACCCGGGTACGGATGGTGCCGAAGTAATGATCGTCCAACTCCTGGCCCTTGGGGGGCTGGGCGCCGAACAGGGTTCGCCCTGTCAGGCGCAGATCCTCCCGTTGGGCGTACAGATCCTTCGGCAGCAAGAAATACTCCTGCTCCGCCCCCACAGAGGCAATGACCCGCTTGGTCTGGGTATCCCCGAACAGGCGCAGGATCCGTACCGCCTCCCGGGAAACCTCATCCATGGAGCGCAGCAGCGGGGTCTTCTTATCCAGGGACTCGCCGGTATAGGAGAAGAAGCAGGTGGGAATATACAAACTGCCGTCCTTGACAAAGGCGCAGGCTGTGGGATCCCAGGCCGTATAGCCCCGGGCCTCAAAGGTGGCCCGCAAGCCGCCGGAGGGGAAGGAGCTGGCGTCCGGCTCACCGCGCACCAATTCCTTGCCGCTGAACTCCATAATAACCCGCCCGTCTCCGGTAGGAGAGATGAAGCTGTCGTGCTTCTCCGCGGTGATGCCCGTCATGGGCTGGAACCAGTGGGTAAAGTGAGTAGCCCCCTTCTCCGTAGCCCATACCTTCATAGCCTCCGCGATTCCCTCGGCGATCTCCAGAGGGAGCTGGACGCCGGAGGCGATGCAGTTCTTCCATCCCCGATAGATGTGCTCCGGGAGACGCTGCCGCATGGTTGCCTCGTTAAATACGTCGCTGCCAAAGATCTCCGGGACATTCAGAATTTCATGCATGACAAAAGTCCTTTCCTGCAAAATGGGCGGAGGCCGGCTTTTTCGCCGTACATCCGCGGTCTTGGAAAAAATGGCTTTATTTTTCGGTAGGAATTCCGGGATTTTCCCGAGAACATCCAGGGATTTGACAATATCCATTATGATTGTATGTCACAACAGTCCAAAATGCAAGGAGTGAAACTGTTCAAAAAACCACCTTTGGCATAGCAACTTTTGTCTATTTCCCCGATTTATTGAAAAAACGTGAAAAAAATGAAATTTTAACCATTCTGATATTGCATTTTTTGGATTTCGGTCATATAATAAGGCGGTAAAAACCAGTCAATTTCTTGAAAGGATGATGGATGTGACCCCCTATTCTTGCATGAGCCGGCCGCAGCTGGAGCACGAGTACCAGAGTGTCCTGACCGCCTATGAAAGCTGCAAGGCCCAGAAGCTGAACTTGAACATGGCCCGTGGCAAGCCCTCCGTAGCCCAGCTGGATCTGGTCAGCGGTCTTCTGACCCAATTGCTGAAGCCCGAGGATTGCTTTGACGGCACCATCGACGCCCGAAACTACGGCGAACTGGCCGGTCTTCCCTGCGCCAGGGCCTATTGGGCGGATGTGCTCGGCTGCAAACCCTCCCAGGTATTTGTGGGCGGCGCCGCATCCTTGAATATGATGAGCGACGTAGTCTCCCGGGCCTTTACCCACGGCCTGCTCCACAGTCCCCGCCCCTGGTGCAAGGAGGAGCGCGTCAAATTCCTCTGCCCCTCTCCCGGCTATGACCGGCACTTCCAAATCGGTGAGTTTTACGGAGCCGAGCTGATCTATGTCCCCATGACCCCCACCGGCCCGGATATGGATGTGGTGGAGGAATATGTGAAGGATCCTCAGGTGAAGATGATCTGGCTGGTGCCGAAGTACAGCAACCCCGACGGCATCATTTTCAGCGACGAGACCATCCGCCGCTTTGCCCAACTCAAGCCCGCGGCTCCGGACTTTGCCATCATCTGGGACAATGCCTACTGCATCCACGAGTTTGAAGGGGAATATGTCCCCTTCCCGGACATCATCTCCATGTGCGCCCAGGCCGGTCGGCCGGATATGGTCTATGAGTTCGCCTCCACCTCCAAGATCACCTTTGCCGGCGGCGGCATCTGCTGCATGGCCGCCAGCGAGGACAACATCAACTACTTCTCCGACATTTTCGGCGTGCAGATGATCTCCTATGATAAGGTTAATCAGCTGCGCCACGTCCGATTCCTGAAGGATAAGGCCCATACCCTGGAGTTGATGAAGGAGCACGCCGCCATTCTGGCGCCGAAATTCAAGGTGGTATCCGACTACCTGAACCGGGAGATCAAGCCCCTTGGCTTCGCCCGGTGGAACGACCCCAAGGGCGGCTACTTCGTCAGCCTTCACGCCATGCCCGGCACCGCCAAGCGGGTCTGGCAGCTGTGCAAGGAGGCAGGCGTCACCCTCACCGGCGCCGGGGCGACCTACCCCTACTGCAGCGATCCCGATGACAGCAATCTGCGCATCGCCCCCAGCCTGCCTCCTGTGGCGGAGCTGGAAAAGGCTATGGATGTGCTGTGCACCTGTCTGAAACTGGCAGCCCTGGAAAAGCTGCTCAACCAGTGATATCCAGTCTCTCGAAAGCAGCCCGGATCTGCCGGGCTGCTTCTTTTTTGGGGAAAGCGGCAGGCGCCGATCCCCTTTCGCCGGATTCTAAGGTGTCAAAATAGCAGAAGAAAATTCATACATTTTGGTAATATTGCTAAAATTCCGGTGTCTATCTCCTTAGGAATTGATTTTTCTCGCCTTCTTTTGTATGATAATAAATCATACAGGTTACTGTTTGCCCTCGGGCAGCGGTAATACAATATGGGAGGAATTCACAATGAATGAATTGCAGACACGTATCAGCGAGATCGGCGTCGTTCCGGTCATCAAGCTGACCAACCCTCAGCGGGACGCTGCTCCCCTGTCTGACGCCCTGTGCGCCGGCGGTGTCCCCGTGGCGGAGATCACCTTCCGGGCTGCCGGAGCTGACGAAGCCATGAAGATCATGTTGGAGCGTCATCCCGACATGCTGGTCGGCGCAGGCACCGTCCTGACCACCGAGCAGGTGGACAAGACCATCGCCGCCGGTGGTAAGTTTATTGTCACCCCCGGCCTGGATCCCGAGATCGTCAAGTATTGCCAGGAGAAGGGCATTACCTGTTTCCCCGGCTGCACCACTCCCACCGATTATCACACCGCCTACAAGCTGGGCCTTGAGGTTCTGAAATTCTTCCCCGCGGAACAGTCCGGCGGTCTTGCGAAAATCAAGGCCATGTCCGCTCCCTTTCCCATGTTCAAGGTCATGCCCACCGGCGGCGTCAACCTGAAGAACCTGGCCGAGTATGCCGCCAGCTCCGTGATTGTTGCCTGCGGCGGTTCCTACATGTGCCCGGACAAGCTCATCACCGAAGGCAAGTGGGACGAGATCATCGACCTGTGTAAGAAGTCTGTGGAAATTGTTAAGGAGGCTAGAAAGTAATGGCTAAGATTGTAACCTTTGGCGAGCTGATGCTCCGGCTGCAGCCGTACAGCTACGAGCGTTTTGTTCAGTGCGATCATGTGGAGTTCACCTTCGGCGGCGGCGAAGCCAATGTGGCCGTGTCTCTGGCCAACTACGGCATGGACGTGGCCTTTGTGACCAAGCTGCCTGCCCACGCCATCGGCCAGGCCGCTGTGAACTCCCTGCGCCGCTACGGCGTGGATACCACCAAGATCGTCCGTGGCGGTGACCGTGTGGGTATCTACTTCAATGAGAAGGGCGCTTCTCAGCGTGGCTCCGTGTGCATCTACGACCGGGCTCACTCCGCCATCCAGACCGCTTCTCCCTCTGACTTTGACTGGGACAAGATCTTCGAGGGCGCCGAATGGTTCCACTTCACCGGCATCACCCCGGCCCTGGGCCCCAATGTGGTGCAGATGTGTGTGGACGCCTGTAAGGCCGCCAAGGCCCGGGGCATCAAGATCTCCTGCGACCTGAACTACCGGGGCAAGCTGTGGACACGCGCCCAGGCCCGGGAAGCCATGACGGAGCTGGCTCAGTACATTGACGTGTGCATCTCCAACGAGGAGGACGCCAAGGACGTGTTCGGCATCGAAGCCGAGAATACCGACATCTACGGCGGCTCTCTGAACCACGAGGGCTACAAGTCCGTTGCCAAGCAGCTGGCGGATAAGTTCGGCTTTGAGAAGGTGGCCATCACCCTGCGGGAGAGCCACTCCGCCTTTGACAACGGTTGGTCTGCCATGCTCTATGATGTTGCCTCCAACGAGTACTGCTTCTCCAAAAAGTACGACCTGCACATCATCGACCGGGTCGGCGGCGGCGACAGCTTCGGCGGCGGCCTGATCTACTCCCTGCTCAGCGGCAAGAGCACCCAGGCCGCGGTGGAATTCGCCGTGGCTGCCTCTGCTCTGAAGCACTCCATCGAAGGCGACTACAATATGGTCACCGTTGCGGAAGTGGAGAAGCTGGCTGGCGGCGACGGTTCCGGCCGTATCCAGAGATAATCCCCTCTATCTGTCAAATTTTCAGGAAGCTGCGGCGCTGCCGCAGCTTCCTGTTTCGTTACCGGCTCTGCCCGTTGGGCAGAGCCGGAAATTCATACTCCATACACACTTCTGTTGTTCTTTGTTCAATGTTATGTGATAGGTTTATTGTAAAAAGGAGGGATTGCGCTATGGAAGGAAGATCCCCGACCATCACCAGCCGACTGCGGCACAACATTTTGGAAATGCCCAAGCAGATCCGTCAGGCCAGCGGCATCGTGATCAACGGACGCCGGATTAAAAGCCTGGTATTCACCACAGATCTGGCCATCATCAAAAACTGCGATGCCGACGCGGTATTCGCTGTCTACCCTTTTACGCCTCAGCAGTCCATCGGCGAAGCCATTATCAAAGCCTCCTCGATTCCGGTGTTCTGCGGCGTAGGCGGCGGAACCACCCAAGGACTGCGCACCATCTCCCTAGCCAAGGACGCCGAGTGTCACGGCGCTATGGGGGTGGTGCTCAACGCGCCTGTTTCGGACCTGAACCTGCTGGCGGTGGCCAACGCCGTGGACATCCCCGTGATCATCACTGTGGTGGATGGCGAAACCGACGTTGGCGCCAGAATGGACGCCGGTGCCGCCATTCTCAACGTGGCCGCCGCTGCCCGCACCCCCCAGGTGGTTGCGGGGATCCGAAGCCGATACCCGGATGTTCCCATCATAGCCACCGGCGGCCCCACCGCCGAAACCATCACCGTCACCATCGCCGCCGGCGCCAATGCCATCACCTATACGCCGCCTTCCACCCGGGAGCTGTTTCAGTCTCTCATGGCGAAATACCGGGAAACGTAGCTGCGGCGTCCCGATTTTCGGAATCCCCGGCAAGTCTGCGCAGGCAGTCCCGCCGGGGATTGTTTCTTTTGATCTTACGGCTCTTGGGACGGCGATCCGGGGCCTTCCGCCTCCTGCTTGGTTCCTTCAAACTGGCCGCGGGTCTTCTTCACCGCTTCCATCAGGCTTTGGAACTCCACCGACAGGATACGGCGGGTCTTTTCGTCCGTGGTCAGCGTTTTCAAGTAGGCACGAATGTTCTTTGGCTGAAAAATATCCAATGCCCGATCCACGCCGCCGGTACCCAGGAGGTTGAACATCACATCCACCAGTTCATTGCGCTCCTGATCCGTCCGTTCGGCGAACCATGACTTGATGGCCGCGTCCAGCATCTGGGAGCCATGGGTCACCTCCGGCACCGGAATGAACTGATTGCCCAGAACCTCCCAGGAATAGGCATCGTGCTGGAGCAGCCCCACGCTTTTACTGCGGATCACCGTATAAGGCTCCTCATGCTCCAGGAGCATACCGATCACCGATGACTGCGGGATGAAGGTTCTGATTTTCGGCACCACGGCAAGATACCCCGGATCCCCCATCATATGGCTGGTAAAGCCCGGACCGTCGTTGTTGAACACCTCCAGGATTTGCCGCTGGATCTCCGGCGCGCTTCTGGCTGCGGCATATACCGCCAAATTTCCGCCCTTGGAATGGCCGCCCAGGCGCATGGGGCGGCGGAAGGCCTCGAAAACCTGCTGCACATACTGCGCCGCCAGACGCTGCGAAGGAATGGTCTGCTGGAAGGACATATTAAAATCCTCCTTCCATCCCACCAGGGAATTGTCCGTCCCCCGGAAGGCCAGGAACAGGCTTCCGTCATCCAGCTGGAAGGTCACCGCGGCAAACTGCGTCTCCTCCTCCGGGATCAGCTGATCCCGATACAGGCAGATCCGGGACTGGCCAAAGCGGGCGGTCGCCGACGCCTCCCGCAGCAGGGAAAGATCATTCTTGTCCCGGATCCGGTCTTTCTGAATCTCTCTGGAAAAAAAGTCCTCCGCCGCCTCCCGCAGGGAAACAGGCGTATAGGGGAATTCCTCAGCCCTGCCCCGATAGCAGATATAGCTCAGCGTCGAAAAGATCAAGGCGTCCACACCATTTACGCCATCCTGGGTGAAGGTCAGATCCCCCCGCCATTTCAGATAGTCAAACATATTCGCCACAGCGCATACCCCCTTTGTTTTCATCATAGC
>CALWXQ010000078.1 GCA_944385545.1 uncultured Oscillospiraceae bacterium
GCGGCAGACGCTACCGAAGCGGTAGATGCTACCGAAGCGGCAGACGCTACTGAAGAGGCTGCTGCCTCCGGCGGCGCTGTGAAGATCGGCTTGGCCGGCCCTTTCACCGGTGGCACCTCTGAGTACGGTCTGGCTGTTCGCAGCGGCATGGAGATCGCCGTTGAGGAGATCAATGCCATGGGCGGCCTGCAAATTGAGTTCCGGGCAGAGGATGACGAAAACGACGGTTCCGACAAGGCTGTTTCCGCCTACAACACCCTGAAGGACTGGGGTATGCAGATTTTTGCCGGCGCCGTTACCACCGCTCCCTCCCTGGCCATCGCCGCTGAGACGGTCAACGACCAGATTTTCATGTTGACTCCTTCCGCGTCCGCCGTGGACGTTGCGATGACCGGCCCCAACGTCTATCAGATGTGCTTCACCGACCCCAACCAGGGCGCTTCCGCTGCGGAGCTGATGAGCCAGAAGTGGCCCGACGCCACCATTGGTGTGATTTACGATTCCTCTGACACCTACTCCACCGGCATTGCCGAGGGCTTCCTGGCCAAGGCGGAAGAACTGGGGCTGAATGTGGCCGTTGATGACGCTGCTTTCACCGCTGACAACAAAGCTGACCTGTCCACCCAGGTTACCCAGTGTAAGGATGCCGGCTGCGACATGGTGTTCCTGCCCTTCTACTACACGGAAGCTGCTCAGGTTCTTACTTACGCCAATACGATTGACTATCATCCCACCTTCTTCGGATGCGACGGCATGGACGGCATCCTGAATGTGGAAGGCTTTGATACCTCTCTGGCCGAGGGCCTGGTTCTTATGACCCCCTTTGACGCCAACGCCACCGACGAGGCTACCGTTTCCTTCGTTACCAAGTACAAGGAAAAGAACGACGGCAAGGTGCCCAACCAGTTCGCCGCGGACGCCTACGACGTGATCTACGCTCTGCACACCGCCTGCGTGGCCGCGGGTATTGATGGCAGCACTTCCGCTGCGGATGCCTGCGCGCTGCTGCAGGAGCAGTTCTCCACCATGAGCGTGGATGGCCTTACCGGCAAGAGCATGACCTGGGATGAAAACGGCATGATCTCCAAGCCTCCCGCAGCGGTGGTCGTTACCGATGGCGTTTACGCCCCCCTCGGCTGATGGATCCTCTGGGATGGGAAGGGAAACCTTCCCATCCCTGCTGTACGTCTCGACAGTCCATGACAGCGGCACAGCCGGCACAATGCCGCTGTCATAGGCTGTCGATATTCTGAGAAACAAGAGAGGTAGCATATGCAGATTTTACAGTATCTGATTAACGGCATCAGTATTGGCGCAGTTTATGCCATCATCGCTCTGGGGTATACCATGGTTTACGGCATTGCCAAAATGCTGAACTTTGCCCACGGCGACGTGATCATGGTTGGCGCGTACATTTCCTTCTGCGTCACCAACTATCTGGGTCTGCCGTCCATTGTGTCGGTGATTGCGGCTGTCGCCGTGTGTACGCTCTTGGGTATTGTGATTGAAGGCCTTGCGTATAAGCCCCTTCGGGGAACTTCCAGTTTGGCTGTTTTGATCACAGCCATTGGCGTCAGCTATTTCCTGCAAAACGCCGCCCAGCTGATCTGGTCCAGCAGCCCCAAGAACTTTACCAGCATCGTGACCATGGAGCCGATTTCTCTCATGGGCGGACAGCTGGTCATCACCGGAGAGGTGCTGGTAACAGTCGCGGTTTCCATTGCGGTGATGGTGGGGCTGACGCTGTTTACTGGAAAAACCCGTACCGGCAAGGCCATGCGGGCGGTCTCTGAAGACCGGGACGCCGCCCAGCTTATGGGCATCAATGTCAATCAGACGATCTCCACCACCTTTGCCATTGGCTCCGCCCTGGCTGCGGTGGCCGGTGTACTGCTGTGCTCCACGGTGCCGACCCTGATGCCCACCACCGGTTCCATGCCCGGCATCCGGGCGTTCACCGCCGCGGTGTTCGGCGGCATCGGCTCCATTCCCGGAGCGATGCTGGGCGGGATCCTGCTGGGGATTATCGAAACATTGTCCAAGGCCTATCTGTCTACCCAGTTTTCCGATGCGATTGTGTTTTCGGTGCTGATTATCATCCTGCTGGTGAAGCCTGCCGGTCTGCTGGGCAGACAGGTGCAAGAGAAGGTGTGAGGTGACTTATGAAAAAAATACTTGGAAATAAGAATACCCGCACCAATTTGGTTACATATCTGGTGGTGATCGCTGCTTTTGTCCTAGTGAAGGCATGCAATTCTCTGGATATGCTGAACAGCTCCCAGAAGGGATATCTGGTTCCCATTTGTGTGTATATTTCGCTGGCGGTTTCCCTGAATCTGCTGGTTGGCGTTTGCGGAGAACTGAGCCTGGGGCATGCCGGCTTCATGGGCATCGGCGCCTTTGCCGGGGTGGTGATTGCTGCTGTTCTGAAGGACGCTGTTGCCAGCGACACCGTTCGTCTACTGCTGGCTATGATTACCGGCGGCTTGATCGCCGGCGTTATGGGATTCCTCATCGGCATTCCGGTTCTGCGCCTGCGTGGCGACTATTTGGCCATTGTGACCCTGGCTTTTGGCGAGATTATGAAGAATATCATCGGCAATACCTATGTCGGGATGGACGAGGAAGGCTTCCATATGGCCATCTCCACATCCAAAATGAAGCTGGGCGAAGGCGGAAAGTATATTATCAGCGGTCCTCTGGGAGCTACCGGTGTGGAGAAGCTTGCGACCTTTACCATGGGCTTTGTGCTGGTAATGTTCACTCTGTTTGTGGTGCTGAATCTGATCAACTCTAAGGAAGGCCGGGCCATCAAGGCTGTCCGGGACAATCGGATCGCGGCGGAATCTGTGGGAATCAATGTCACTGCTTTCCGAATGAAGGCATTTGTGGTATCGGCGTTTCTGGCCGGCATGGCAGGCGCGCTGTTCGGTCTGAACTATTCTTCCATGACCGCGTCCAAATTCAATTTTAACACCTCCATCAACATCCTCGTGTTTGTGGTATTGGGCGGCATGGGCAACATCCTCGGCTCTGTGATTTCCGCGACGGTTCTGTACGTTCTGCCGGAGGCCATGCGCAGCCTGGAGGATTTCCGTATGATCCTGTACGCGGTTGTGCTGATCCTGGTGATGCTGTTTACCTGGTCTCCCAAATTTAAGGAAGCTGTGGGCGCGGCCAGCGAAAAGATCACCGGCTTGTTCAAGAAAAAGAAGGAGGTGGTGGGCAATGAATGAGTATTCCAGAAAGATTCTGAAGGTTCCCACATACACCCTTTTGCGCGAGCAGGATAAGGACAAGCTTCCGGTGCTGGATGTGCGGAATCTGGGCATTGATTTCGGCGGCCTGACCGCCGTGGACAGCTTCAACATTACCATCGGCCCCACCGAGATCTCCGGCCTGATCGGCCCCAACGGCGCCGGTAAAACCACCATCTTTAACCTGTTGACCTCTGTCTACCAGCCCACCCGGGGCAGCATCCTGATCAACGGCATTGACACCAAGGGCATGACTACCCATAAGGTCAATAAGCTGGGTATTGCCCGTACGTTCCAGAATATCCGCCTGTTTACGGACATGTCCGCTCTGGACAACGTAAAGGTTGGCCTGCACAATGAGATCAAATGCCCCTTTATTTGCTCCATGCTCCATCTTCCTCCGTATCAAAGGGCGGAGGCGGCGGCGACCCGGCGGGCAATGGAATTGCTGGACTTCATGGGGCTTGCGGATGTGGCAGATCAGAAAGCCGGGAGCCTCCCTTACGGTGTTCAGCGCCGTTTGGAGATCGTTCGTGCCTTGGCTACCAGTCCCTCCATCATTTTGCTGGACGAGCCTGCCGCCGGTATGAATCCCAGTGAAACCACGGAACTGATGCACCAGATCCGGCGGATCCGGGATATCTTCCATATTGCCATTTTCCTGATCGAGCACGATATGAACCTGGTGATGAACGTCTGCGAGGCCATTGCCGTTGTGAACTATGGCCGGATCATTGCCAAGGGAACGCCGGAGGAGATTCGACAGGATCCGGCTGTGATCGAAGCGTACCTTGGCAGAGAGGAGGAGAAAGCCTGATGCTGAAAATCGATGACATCCACGTCTATTATGGAGCGATTCACGCCATCAAAGGGGTTTCTTTCGAAGTTGGGGAAGGGGAGATCGTTGCCCTCATCGGCGCCAACGGCGCGGGAAAGAGCACCATCTTGAAAACCATCTCCGGTCTGATGCATCCTCGCAGCGGCAGCATTGCTTTCTGCGGCCAGGACATCGGTCACACAGATGCCTATAAGCTTCTCAGAACCGGCCTGGCCCACGTTCCGGAGGGGCGGCGGATCTTCCTGCAAATGACCGTGCAGGAGAATCTGGAGATGGGCGCTTATATCAATAAGGAGGTTTCCCAGAAGGATCTGGACACAGTCTTTGATTACTTCCCCCGTCTGAAGGAACGGCGTAAGCAGATCGCCGGTACTCTCTCCGGCGGTGAGCAGCAGATGCTGGCCATGTCCCGGGCCTTGATGAGCCATCCCAAGCTGATGATGTTGGATGAACCGTCCATGGGCCTGGCTCCGATTCTGGTGGATCAGATTTTTAACATTATCCGGGAGCTGCATAAAGCCGGTACCACCATTCTATTGGTGGAACAGAACGCCCGCAAGGCGCTTCAAATTGCGGACCGCGCGTACGTACTGGAGACCGGCAAAATCACCCTCAGCGGCACAGGCGCGGAATTGGCCAGCTCTGACGCGGTCAAGAAAGCATACCTGGGCGGCTGACAGAAAATTCACATACCATACATGCCCTCTGCATAGGATGTGCAGGGGGCATTTGCTCTTTTGAGACCCTTACGCCGGAATGGAGGATGGATATGTGCAGAAGGAATTACATGCGCGGCGGCTGCATCTTGTTCTTTGGCTTGGGACTGATTGTGGGGCACTGCTTGGAAAGCTGGTTTCTATGCTGCTGCGGCGGTGTGGTTTTGATCGTCCTGGGTCTGTGCGTCATGAAGCAAAAATACAGGTCATAACCTTGTCCCCAGGCGAATATACTGTAGGGAACAAAGTGGGATAAGGAGTGATCCGTTAGTGGAGCATCAATTTGAGACGACCATTCTCTCCTGCCTGGATATTGCGTTGCAGGAGATCCAGAACAGTGAGCAGACCCAGCAGATCAATTTGCCGGACAGTATGCCGGATATCGGCAGCATTCTTTGCGCCTGGGGACAGGTGATCCTCCGTGGGAAGGAGTGGCGCGGCGACAGCATATCCTTTTCCGGTGGGATGATGATCTGGGTGCTCTATGCCCCGGAGGACGGTACCCAGGCAAGGCGGATCGACGCTTGGATCCCGTTTCAGATGAAGTGGGATCTGCCTGGGGATACGCCGGAGGGAACCATCCGGATCAAGTGTCTTACTCGGTTTGTGGACGCCCGCTCCATTTCCGCCAGAAAGATCATGGTGCGGGCAGGGATGGCGGCTATGGCCACAGCCTATGTCCCCAAAACGCTGGAGGCGTACGTTCCCAATGGGATCCCGGAAGGCGTTGAACTGCTGCGCGGCACCTATCCTGTACGTCTGATCAAGGAGGCGGGGGAGAAGACCTTTCTTCAGGATGAGGAAGCGGTTCTGCCGGAATCCGCGCCATTGCCGGAAAAGGTGATCTACTATCGGCTGAGCCCTCAGATCACTGAGAGAAAGGTGCTTTCCGACAAGGTGGTATTTCGCGGGAACAGCAATCTGCATGTTCTGTACCGTTCGGAAGAAGGACAACTCCACAGCTGGGATTTTGACATGCCCTTCTCCCAATACGCGCCTCTGGGCGGCAGCTACGGAGCAGATGCCCAGGCAGAGATCCTGCCATGTCCCACCAGCGTTGAGCTGGAGCTAAGTGACGAGGGACGTCTGCATCTGAAGTGCGGGATCGTAGCGCAATACCTGATTACAGACAAGCAGATGCTGGAGCTGGTCGAGGATGCCTACAGTCCCGGCCGGGAAGTCATGCTGCAAGTGCAGGATCTGGCGCTTCCGGCCTTGCTCGACAGCGCCACTGAGAGCGTTTACGGCGAGCAGAGCATTTCTGCGCAGGCCAACCTGACTGCCGACGTCAGCTTTTATCCGGATTTTCCCCGGCAGCTTCCTCAGGAAAACGGCATTGAGTTGGAATTCCCGGGAACCTTTCAAATCCTGTACTACGGCGAAGACGGGGTTCTCCACTGCGTCAGCAGCCACTGGCAGGAGCGCACCAGTCACAGCTCGGATCGGTTCAACCGGATTACCGTGCTGCCTCTGGCAGCGGATGCCCAGGCTTCCGTTGGCAGCGGGAGTATCCTTGCGAAAACGGAGCTGACCATAGGGATCAGCGCCATATCCGGGCAAGGGATTCCGATGGTTACAGGGGTAGAATTGGGGGAAGTCCGCAAGCCGGATCCGGGTCGGCCTTCGCTGATCCTCCGCCGGGCGGGAACGCAGCGCCTGTGGGATATTGCCAAAGAATGCGGCTCCACCATGGACGCTATTCGCAATGCCAACCAAATCAAGGACGAACCGGCATTTGGCCAAATGCTCCTGATTCCGGTTTCTTGAGGGCAAGAACGCTAACCAACCTATATGTCAGACCGCGTAGGGGCCGGGGAACATCCGGCCTCTGCGTTTTTTGCTATGCTCCAGGATGAATGAAGAATTTCCCTTGTAACAGTTGACAAGCAGTGATATAATAAAAGTTGGAAGATTTTTTAACAGAAGGTGTGTTTATGACAAAAATCGATATCTATTCCGGCTTTTTAGGGGCGGGAAAAACCACGCTCATCAAGAAAATGATCCGTGAGGCCTATCAGGGCCAGAAACTGGTTCTGATCGAAAACGAGTTCGGGGAGATCGGCATTGACGGCGGCTTTTTGCAGGATGCCGGGATCCACATTACCGAGATGAACTCCGGCTGCATTTGCTGCTCCCTGGTGGGTGATTTCGGCAAGGCGCTGACCCAAGTGATCCAGCAGTACGCGCCGGATCGGATCCTCATTGAACCCTCCGGTGTTGGCAAGCTCTCTGACGTGATTGGCGCTGTCAATAAGGTCACCAGGGAAGATGTGACATTGGGATATACCGTGGCTGTGGCAGATGCGGGCAAAGTCAAGGTATATATGAAGAATTTCGGAGAATTCTACGATAACCAGATCGAAACGGCATCTACCATCGTTTTGTCCCGTACCGATTCCATTCCGCAGGCCAAGCTGGATGCGGCTGTGGAGCTGCTCCGGGAGCACAATGAAGTAGCTACCATCGTCACAACCCCCTGGGAGCAGCTCACCGGCGCTCAGCTTCTGGAGGCGATGGATGGGAAAGCGTCCCTGGCGGCTGAGTTGGCAAGGCTGGAAATGGAGCGGCTTGCCCAGGAGGAAGACGATCACCACGGCCATTGCTGCCATCACCATCATGAGGATGAGGAGCATGACCATGAGGGCCACTGCTGCCATCACCATCATGAGGATGAGGAGCATGACCATGAGGGCCATTGCTGCCATCACCATCATGAGGATGAGGAGCATGACCATGAGGGCCATTGCTGCCATCACCATCATGAGGATGAGGA
>CALWXQ010000079.1 GCA_944385545.1 uncultured Oscillospiraceae bacterium
AATTATCAGCAGTCTTGGCTGATCCGGGAGGTATGGCTATGAAAAAATTCAGCAGAATGAAGATCGCCCAGCTGGTTTTGATGCTGGCCTTTATGGCGGTGTGCGCCTACCTGCTGTTTGTTGATCGGGGGTTGTTTCACGACGTGGCCCAGCAAGAGGATCTGAAAATGGTCTGCGGGATGCTCTGGGGCTGCTTCGCTTTGAGCTTCATCTTTATTTTCATGGACTTTGGCATGTTCTCCGACTATAACCGGGTCTATCGGGAGCTGGATTACGCCGTGTATTCCGACCCCCTGTCGGGGCTTGCCAATCGGAACTGCTGCGACGCCATCGTGGAGAAATACCTGAACCGGCCCCTGCCCAAGGGCATTGGCTGCGTAATGTTCGACTTGACCAACATCCGCCATATCAACGAGACCTACAGCCACATGGCGGGCAACGCATTGATCCAGGACTTTTCCAACATTTTGAAAATGGCTTCGGTGAGCCTTTGCTTTGTTGGCCGCAACGGCGGCAATAAATTCCTGGCGGTATTTGAGGACAGCTCCCCGGATCAGGTGGACAAGTTCCTCTTGCGCATCGAACAGAAGGTCAAGACCCACAACGCGTCGGATCCGGACAAGCCCATTGAATACGCCTACGGCGTGGCCTTTGACGAGAAGGTGAAGAACATTGCCGAAATGATCGCCTTGGCCAACCGGCGGATTACCGATCCTGGCGCCTGAGCGGCGGCTCAGGCGGAAATGTGAGGAAAGGAGGCGGGTACGTGGCGCCATACGATTATCAATATCTGGCCCAGCTGGTGCGGCACGCGCAGGTAGGCAACAGTGATGCCTTCGCGGAACTGTATGTTGCCACTTACCAGCAGCAGTATCGCTTTGCCTACCGGTATTTGCAGGATGAATTCCTGGCCCAGGACGCGACCCAGGAGACCTACATTCTGGCCCTGAAGAACATAACCACCCTGCGCGATCCCACGGTGTTCCTGTCCTGGCTGAATCAGATCAATATGCGGGTGTGCTTTGACATGTACCGCAAGAAGCTGCGCCACGATACGGAGCTGAATCGCTACGATCAGGCCCAGGCGGATCTGCGGCAGACCAGCAGCGAATCCCCTGAGCTTCACGTTATGGCCGAGGATCAGCAGGAATACGTGATCAAGCAGATCATGGCCCTGCCCTTCAGCGAGTCCCAGGCCATCCTGCTGCGCTACTACCGGAATATGAAGGTGGGCGACATTGCCAAAATGATGCAGATCAGCCAAAGCACCGTCAAGCGCTACATCACCAGCGGCAAGAAAATGCTGGCCGAGCGGCTGGCAAAATAGGCTCCGGGAAGCGGCGGCCTGGTGCGGACTTTTTGATTTGGAAATTCTTGGGAATCTTTTGAAAAAAATAGTATGAAATTGGAAAAAATATGATATACTATCCTAGCTCATGGAAGTACCGGCCCCGGTGGCCGGGAAGAAAGGGAGGCTGCGGCCTCTGAGCAGACGAACAGGAAATTCCGTCCGGCGGGGCAGCCGGGCGGCGGACGGCCCGAGAGCGGAAAGGCGGCGAGAGCAGTTGGGCAAGCTGAAATTGAAAAAGAAAGAAAAGGAGCTGAGCCAGGCGGCTGCCGGCCAGATGCTTTCCAATATTTTTGAAGCCTGCGACTATGAGGCCAACCGGGTGCCTCTGGAAGTGCTGGTATCCTATACCAGATACCGCCGGGAGCGGCACGTGCTGCGCTGGCTGGTTCTGGTGGTGCTGACGCTGTTTTTGCTGGTTCCGGTGATGTTCGTCACCCCGGAGGTGCAGGTCTCAGAGCTCAACGGCAACACCGGCCAACCCATCCTCCAGATTCAGGCTGCCAGCTGGATCCCCATTGACAAGGTCACCGCCGTTTCCGGGGAGTACAGCCTGCCGGTGTATGAGATGGGCCAGGGGCTTTACCAGGTAATCCCGGATCGCAACGGTATGGTGACGGTGCGGGTATTCCTGAAAAACCAGCAGTATACCGAGACGGAGTATCTGGTGGAGAATGTGGATGTGGAGCCGCCGGTGCTGCTCAGCAGCCGGCGCAACGGAGATCTTCTGGAGCTGCACTTCCAGGAGGAGGACGGTCATATCGACTATGAAGGCATCTATGCCGTGGATATTTACGGCCAGACGGTGTACCCCGTCTCCTATGACGAAAGCAAGAAGCTGGTGATTTTCCGATATCCAGATACGAATATGAACATTTTCGTATCTGATGAATATGAAAATCAATTGCAGCTGGTGCTTACCATCTATGAAGGAAGCGGGCGTCAGACAGACCGGTAACCCCCGGCCCGTCTTTCCGGGATCCGTTACAAAGGAGGTCATGGACGAAATGCGGACGACGCGCAGATTCTTTGCGCTCTTTCTTGCGGTCTACATGACCTCCTTTTTCTGCGGCTGCCAGAAAGCGCCTCAGGAGCCGGCCACCCAGCGACAGACCCGCACCGCCATTCTCACCCCTGAGGCCTCCGGCCAGGTGGTCTACGGCAACGACCTTTCCACCATCGACGCCTCCAACACCTCAGAGGGCTACCTTTATGTCAGCTATCACGGCGACGCGGCCAAGGCCAAGGTGCAGATCACCATTCCCGACCAGACGGTGTACACCTACACCCTGCAGCCGGGGAGCGGCGAGGTGCTGCCCCTCACCGGCGGGCCGGGGAGCTATACGATCCATGTGCTGGAAAACGCCTTTGACAACATGTACGCCCTGGCCTTCTCCCAGGAGCTGGAGGTGCCCCAGGTGGATGAGCTGCGGCCCTACCTCTACCCCAACCAGTTCTCCTGGTTCACCCAGGACAGCGACGTTACCGCTCTGGGAATGGAGATCTCTCAGGAAGCGTATTCGGATGTGGACTATGTAGAGCGGGTGTACAGCTATGTCACCCGGAACATCGCCTATGATCTGGTGCTGGCCCAGGATCCTCCGGTGAGCTATCTTCCATCCCCGGACGCCACCCTGGCCAGCGGCAAGGGTATCTGCCTGGACTACGCGTCTTTGATGACGGCCCTGCTGCGCAGTCAGGGCATCCCCACCAAGCTGGTGGTGGGCTACTCCGGCCAGCAGTATCACGCCTGGATCAGCGTCTACCTGGAGGAGGAGGGCTGGGTGGACAATACCATCTACTTTGACGGCAGCAGCTGGATCCTCATGGATCCCACCCTGCGGGCCAATAACAAAAGCTCCGACGTCCGGCGCTATCTGGGCGACGGCAGCAACTATCAGGTTCGGTATCAATATTGAATCCCGGACGGGGGAAAGGATGAGCAACATTTATGGCAAAGGGGAAGCATACACTGTCCTGCCCGGAAGTGGCCGGCTTCTGTGAACAGCTGGCCATGATCCTGAAGGCGGGCATCTACCTGGGGGAAGGGCTGGAAATGATGTCCCAGGACAATACCCGGCCCCAGGAACAGCAGGTGCTCCGCGCCCTCCGGGAGGAGATGGAGGCGGCGGGGGCCTTGGCCCCGGCACTGGAAAGCGCCGGGATCTTCCCGGGCTATATGATCCAAATGGTGGCACTGGGAGAGCAGACCGGCCATTTGGAGGAAGTGATGGAATCCCTGGCCGCCCACTACGCCCGGGAGCAGGAGATCCGGGACAGCATCCGTACCGCGGTGACCTACCCGGCCATGATGCTTGCCATGGTGGTCATCATTGTGGCGGTGCTGCTGACCCAGGTAATGCCCATATTCCAGCAGGTGTTTGCCCAGCTGGGGGCGGAGCTGACGGGGCTTTCCCGGGTACTTATGAATTTAGGCAGCGCCATCCGGAGCGGCGGCGCGGTCATAGGGGCGGTGCTCCTGGCGCTGCTGGCAGCGGGACTCTGGCTGGCAACCCGGGGCAGAAAAACCGCCTCCACCGCCCTGCGCCGGATCCCGGGGCTGGGCAGCCTTATGGACGATGTGGCTCTGTGCCGGTTCGCCGGGGGCATGGCGTTGGCCCTGCGCAGCGGCCTGAACCCGGAGTACGCCCTGGAGCTGGTGCACCGGCTTAACGAAGATCCCTGGTTCGGCCGGCGGCTGGATCAGGTGCGGCAGCGGATGGAGCAGGGGGAGGATATGACCGAGGCCCTCACCCGGGAAGGCATCCTCACCGGGGTCTACGGCCGCATGGCCGCCATCGGCCGCAAGACCGGCGCCCTGGACGATACCATGACCCGCATCGCCCGGAGCACCCAGGAGGAAGTGGACCGGCGGATCGCCCGGATCCTGTCCCGGATCGAACCGGCCCTGGTGGTGATTCTGTCCCTGGTGGTGGGGATCATTCTCATGAGCGTCATGTTCCCCCTGCTGGGCATCCTCTCCGGGATGTAAGGAGGGCTGCGGATGAAGCGCTTTACCATCCATCCCCGGAGCCGGAGCTGGAAGTGGCCGGCGGTGTCGGCAGCTGCCTTCGTGCTGGTGCTGTCCGTGTTCCTGCTGGTGCTGGAGGACTTCTCCCAGGATACCCGGCAGCGGCAGCGTCAGGCCCTGGAGACCGCTGTGAACCGGAGCATCCTGTCCTGCTACGCCCTGGAGGGCCGGTATCCCCAGAGCCTGGACTATCTGCGCCAGCATTATCCCTTTTCCTATGATGAAGACCGATTTTACATAGACTACCGCCCCCAGGGAGATAACATCCTGCCGGAGGTGGCGGTGCTGGAGCGAGGTGAGTGACCATGTTGTCCCGGCGGATCCGAGAGCACACCATTGATATTTTGTTTCCCCTGGCGGTGTTCTTCGCCTTTGCCGCGTCGGCGGTGATGGCGGTGCTGCTGGCTGCCAATATTTACGGCAGTGCGGTGGAAGGCTCCGAAGGGATGTACAACGGTTCCACCGCGCTTTCCTACATACAAGAGAAGCTCCACCGCGGCGACGCCGCCGGCGCCGTGGATGTGCAGACGCTGGCCGATACCACCGTCCTGGTGATAGAGCACAGCTACGGCGGCCAGGACTACCGCACCTATCTCTACGCCTGGGAGGGGAGCCTTCGGGAGCTGTTTGCCCGGGAGGAGCTGCCCTTCGATCCGGCTGACGGCCGGGCGGTGCTGGCTGTGCGGGACGTATCCTGCCGGTGGCTGGCCGAGGGTGTGCTGGAGGTACGGTGCACCGATGAAAACGGCTGGGAAGGCGTGGCCTGTATCGGCCTGATCAGCGGGGAGGAATAAGCATGGGTAAGAAACATGGTTCCGGTATGCTCCTGCTGGAGCTGATGCTGGCGATCCTGATCTTCTCCCTGGCGGCGGCGGTGTGCGTCCAGGTCTTCGTCAAGGCCCATGATCTGTCCGGCCGGGCGGAGGATCTGACCCGGAGCGTGAATGTCTGCGCCAATGCCGCCGAGGTGCTCCGGGGAGCGGACAGCCGGGAGGCGGGACTGGCCCTGCTGGAGCAGGTCTATCCCCAGCTTCAATGCCGGGAAACCTCCGCGGAAGCGGTATTGGACGGCGGTCTGCTCCGCCTCCGGTGGACGGCGGAGGAAGCCCTGGAGGAATATACCATCTCCTACCTGACGGAGCAGGGGGAAGAAGTGTATTCCCTGGAGCTGGTCTGCCTGCGGAAGGAGGCCCTGCCATGAAGAAAAGCGGCGGATTTGTCCATATGGGCACCATCTCCCTGCTGACGGTGCTGCTGGTGGTGATGCTGGTGGTGCTGTCGCTGCTGGTTCTCTCCGGCGCCAGGGAGGATTATGACTACAGCAACCGTCTTGCCCAACGGAAGACGGAATATTACCAGGCCAACAATCAGGCCCAGAAGATCCTGTACCAAGTGGTTCAGCGGCTGAAGGAGCCGTCGCCGGACTTCACGGGGCTTCCCGTCATGGCGCAGGACGATACCGTCACCTGGCAGGTTCCCCTGGGGGAAAACCAGGTGCTTACGGCAAGCATAACCTGGCGGCAGGGGGAGTATACCATCACCTGCTGGCGGGTGGAATAAAGGAGGGAACGGAACGTGGATATTGAAGCGTTGCTCCGCGGCGCGGTGGAGCGGCAGGTGGCGGATATTTTCATCATAGCCGGCCTGCGGGCCTCCTTCCGCAGCAGCGGACGGCTGAGCCAGGCCGACGACCGGCGGCTGCTTCCGGCGGATACCCGGCAGCTGGTGGAGGGGCTGTACCGCTTGGCAGGTGAGCGGAGCATGGACGCCCTGCTGAAAACCGGAGACGACGACTTTTCCTTCTCCATCCCCGGGCTGTCCCGGTTTCGGGTCAGCGCGTTCCGGCAGCGGGGCAGCTTGTCGGCGGTAATCCGGGTGATCCGGTTCACCCTGCCGGACTACCATCAGCTCCGGATCCCCGACGCGGTCATGAACCTGACGGAGCACCGCCAGGGCATGGTTCTGGTGGTCGGCCCTGCCGGCAGCGGCAAGTCCACCACCCTGGCTTGCCTGGTGGATCGGATCAACCGCAATCAGCGGCGGCATATCATCACCCTGGAGGATCCCCTGGAATTTCTTCACAGCCATGACCAGAGCGTGGTGACCCAGCGGGAGATCGGCGCGGATACCCAGTCCTATGTGAAGGGGCTCCGGGCCGCCCTGCGGCAAAGCCCGGACATCATCCTTCTGGGAGAAATGCGGGATTATGAAACCATCGAAGTGGCCATGACCGCGGCGGAAACCGGCCACCTGATCTTCTCCACCCTCCACACCCTGGGGGCGGCCAATACCATCGAGCGGATCATCGACGTGTTCCCCGCCAACCAGCAGCGGCAGATCGCCGTGCAGCTGGCCATGGTGCTCAAGGCGGTGGTCTCCCAGCAGCTGGTGCCCACGGTGGACGGAACCGTCACCGCGGCCTTTGAGCTGATGTCCATGACCCCGGCCATCCGCGCCATGATCCGCGACGGCAAGACCCACCAGATCGACGGCGTCTTGCAGACCTCCTCCCACAGCAGCTGCTTCAGCATGGATTCCAGTCTGCTGGAGCTGTACCGCCAAAAACGCATCACCCGGGAAACCGCCCTGACCTACAGCGTCAACCCCGAAATGCTGTCCAAACGCCTCTGATTGCCCCTCCGACGTCTTATTCCCTCCCGCTGCTGCGCGCCGCTTCTTCCTTAAGAAGGAGAGCTGGGGGAAATAGGGGGCTTCAAAAAAATTTTTGAAAAATTTGTAAAATTTGTGAGCCATTTTTGCGCTTTGGCGTGTCTTAATAAGTAGAGGAAAAAAATAGCAACCGACAACCGCGAAGCTGTTCGTATAAAAGGAGGATTCACCATGAAACACAAGCATTGGAAGCATGCATTGGCGTTGGTTCTGGCTCTTTGCATCGTTCTGGGCACCGGGATTCTGAACTCCGGCAACTGGCTCCACGCCAGCGAAGGGCAGTCGGAGACGCAGCCGGCGACGGAGCCTGCTACGGAACCGGCCACCAACCCCACCCAAGCCCCGGCTCAGGGCAATTCCGTGACGGAGCAGATTGTCCTGCCTGCCGAAACCGTAGCTGAGACCGTTCCCGGCGAAACCGTAGCCGAGACCGTTCCCGGCGAAACCGTAGCCGA
>CALWXQ010000080.1 GCA_944385545.1 uncultured Oscillospiraceae bacterium
CCAAGGTTTCGCGGCAAGCCCCATACCAGCGCCGGAGCGGCTCAGGCGGCCTGTTTTTTCAGCAGGAGGCGGTACATGGCGCTCATCAGGGCCAGAAGGGCCAGCAGATACCAAGGTAGCAGGGCCACGGAGATGTTCCGGGCGATGAGGCCGAACAGCGGCGGCATCAGACAGGTACCCACATAGGCGCTGGCCATCTGCACGCCGATCATGGCCTGGGAATTCTCCGCCCCGAAGTGGGCGGGGGTGGAGTGGATGATACAGGGGTACACCGGAGCGCAGCCCAGGCCGATGAGAATGAAGCCCAGCAGGGCGGCGGCAGAGCCAAGAGGCAGCGCCATGGCGGCAACACCTGCCGCAAGGATTCCGCAGCCCAGGAGAATCATTTGGTTGTCATTAAGCTTCATGGTCACAAAGCCGCTGACGCCCCGGCCCAGGGTGATGCCCAGGAAGAACATGCTGGCATATCCGGCGGCGGCCTGGGGATCCACCCCCCGGTGGAGGGTCAGGTAGCTGCTGGCCCAAAGGCCGGCGGTCTGCTCAATGGCGCAGTAGCAGAAGAAGCACAGCATGATCTGCGGCGCGCCGGGGATTCTCAGGATTTGCCCCAGGCTCAGTTCCCGGGTCTGGCCCTGCTCCTCCGCCTCCCGGGGACGGCGCTTCCACAGGGGCAGGCTGACCGCGACTACGACGGTCAGGGCCAGCTGGAGGATGGAAATGATCCGGTAGCCGCTGTTCCAGCCCAGGCCGCCGGTGAGGGCATATCCCATGATGTACGGCCCCAGGGTGGCCCCGATCCCCCAGCAGCAGTGGAGCCAGCTCATGTGGCGGCTCTCATAGTGCAGCGCCGCGTAGTTGTTCAGCGCCGCGTCGATGCTGCCGGCGCCCAGACCGTAGGGGACGGCCCAGAGGCAAAGCATCCAGAACCGGTGGGACAGGGAAAAGCTAAACAGGGCCAGGGCGGTGGCGGCCACGCTGAGGACGGTGACCAGCCCCGCTCCCAGACGCCGGGTGAGCCGGTCGCTGGCAAGGCTGGAGACGATGGTTCCCGCGGAAACGATCATAGAGACGATCCCCGCGTAGGAAATGGGGACGTCGAACTGCGGGTACATCACCGGCCAGGCGGAGCCAAGCAGAGCGTCCGGCAGCCCCAGGCTGATAAAGGCCAGATAGATCACGGCCAGAAGCAATTGTGTCATCTTGCGTATCTCCTTTCTTTGTGGTAGTATATTACCATCGTCTGTGAGAAAAGAATAGGAAAAAACCAGCGAATTTCTATGACAAAATCAGCGTACTTTGGAAGGAGGCCCCCTATGCCCATCCAAATCTGCTCCGGGAAAACCGGCCCCGGCCTCCGGGAGGCGGTGCGCCACGGTACAAACCGGTTCCCCCTGGCCTGTTACGCCGATGATATGACCCTGTTTTCCGTCCCCTGGCACTGGCACGAGGAGTTTGAGTGCGTCGTAGCCGTGGAGGGCCGGATCCGCCTGGGGGTGGAGGGGGAGCGGTTCCTGCTGGAGCCGGGGCAAGGCCTGTTCATCAACTCCGGGGCGCTGCACGCGGTGGAACAGGAGCCGGCGGGGCCGGCGGTGCTCCACAGTGTGGTGTTCCACCCCCGGCTGGTGGGAGGCCATATGGACAGCGTGTTCTGGCAGGAGCTGATTCAGCCCCTCACCGCCGACAAGGCCCTGCACAGTCTGCTGCTGGATCCCCAGGTGTCCTGGCAGGGGGAGCTGATCCGGGATATCCTGGCCGCCTGGGAGGCGGTGACCCGGGAGGATCCGGATTATGAGAACTACGCCCGATACCGGCTCAGCGCCGGTCTGGGACGGCTGAACCGCCGCCGTCCCGCCGACCGGCTGCCCGGGCGGCAGGATCAGATTGACGCCCGGCGGATGAAGCGGATGCTGGAGTTTCTGGAGGCGCACTATACCGAGGAGCTGACGGTGGAGCGGATCGCCGGAAGCGTCAGCGTCAGCCCCAGCGTCTGCCTGCGGTGCTTCCGAAAGCTGCTGGGCATGACCCCCATCCGGTATCTGCGGCAGCTGCGCCTGGAGAAAGCAGCCCACCTGCTGCGGGCTACGGATCTGCCGGTGAACCGGATCAGCCTGGAGTGCGGCTTCAGCGACGTCAGCTACTTCACCAAGACCTTCCGGGGAGAAAAAGGATGCGCCCCCAGGGAATATCGCCGGAAGCACCGGAGTCAAGGCGCAATTCCTTGACTTTCCCCGGAGCGGATGGTAAAGTGAACAGCGTACGGGAACCACGGAGTTAAGGAACCTCTGACGCAATGGGATGTGCCAAACGCTCCCGGCGTCAGCTCTTGCCGGCTTTCTCAGGAAGCTCTGAATAAATCGTCTTCGGCTGAATGCCGGATCTTTTGCCCCATCCGTGCAGTTTAAAAAGTGGGAAATACATACAGTATTCCTCCACTTTTTAAACTTTCGGCTGAGTCAAAATCTCTCGGCATCAGCTCTTGCCGATTTAATCAGGGCTTCCCTCATAAAAAATTCCCGGAGCGGAGGAAGGGATATGGAAAACACGGAAAAGAAAAATCCTTGGGCGCTGCTGCCCATTGGGGTGTTCCTGGCGCTCTACCTGGGCCTGGGGATTCTGTTTGAGTATGGAATGAAGATTCCCATGGGCTTTTACAACGTGCCCATCGTCATCGCCTTCCTGGCGGCGATCCTGGTGGCCTGCCTGCAAAACAAGGCCCTGAGCTTCGAGGACAAGCTGGCGGTGATGGGCCAGGGTCTGGGGGATAAAAACATCATCACCATGATCCTGATCTTCCTGGTGGCCGGGGCCTTCGTAGGGGTTGTGGGCCGCGGCTCCGCCCAGAGCGTGGCCTATTTCCTGCTGGATTTGATCCCGGCCCGGTTTGCCGTGGCGGCGCTGTTCCTGGTGGCCTGCTTCGTTTCCACCGCCATGGGTACCTCCGTGGGCACCGTGACGCTGATCGTCCCCATTGCCGTGGAGACCGCCCAGGCCTCCGGCTACAGCGCCGCCCTGTGCGTAGGCACGGTGGTAGGCGGCGCTATGTTCGGGGACAATCTGTCCTTTATCTCCGACACCACCATCGCCGCCTGCAACGGTCAGGGCTGCGCCATGAAGGACAAATTCCGGGGCAATTTCCGCATCGCCCTCCCCGCCGCCCTGGGGACGCTGGCGCTGATTCTGCTGCTCACCGCGGGACAGGAGCCCCGGGAGCTGGAGCGGGACTATAACCTGGTGCAGATCATTCCCTACCTGCTGGTGCTGGTCGGAGGGATTGCGGGGATCAATGTGTTTGTGGTGCTGCTGGCGGGGATCTTCTCCGGCAGCGTGATTATGCTGGCCATCGGCCAGACCCAGCCCACCCAGCTCCTGGCCAATATGGGCGCCGGAGCCGCCGGGATGTTCGAAACCAGCATGGTAGCCATCCTGGTGGCGGCGCTGTGCGCCCTGATCCGGGAATACGGCGGCTTCGCCGCCCTGCTGAGCCTGATCCGGCGGCTGTTCAAGGGCCACCGGGGCGGCCAGATGGGCATGGGCCTGCTGGTGGGAGCTATGGACATCGCCACCGCCAACAATACTGTGGCCATCGTCATGGCAAACCCCATCGCCAAGGAAATGAGCCGGGACTACGGCATCAGCCCCCAGCGGGCAGCCTGCCTGCTGGATACCTTCTCCTGCATCTTCCAGGGGGTCATCCCCTACGGCGCCCAGATGCTCCTGGCGCTGTCCGCCGCGGCGGAGCTGGGGAGCGCCCTCACCGCCTTCCAGGTCATGGGGTATCTGTTCTACCCCTACCTGCTGCTGGTCAGCTCTGCGGCGGCCATTGCCCTGAGCAAGGGCGGGACAGGCGGCGACGGAAGGATAATACACAAAAAGAAGGGAAAGAATATATGAATCGGATCGTGACCATGGTGCTGAAAAATCTCTGGATCGTGCCGGGAGCCTGGATCAAGCTCTGCCGCTATGCCAAGACGCCGGACGATTACCCGGAGATTGAACGATACCGCCATATCCAGTACATCTTCCGCCGGGCGGTGGCGGGAGGAAATGTGGAGCTGAAGGCCGAGGGCATGGAGAACATCCCCCAGGAGGGAGGCTTTATGTTCTACGCCAACCATCAGGGCATGTTTGACATTCTGGCTGTGGGCGCTACCTGCGACATCCCCCTGGGAGCGGTGCTGAAGAAGGAGCTGTACGACATCCCCTTCCTCCACCAGGTGGCCCTGTGCACCAAGTCCTTCCCCATGGATCGGGAGGACGTGCGCCAATCTCTGACGGTGATCCAGAACGTGACCAAGGAGGTCAAGGCCGGGCGGAACTATCTGATCTTCCCGGAGGGCACCCGGAGCAAGCTGGGCAACGAAATGCTTCCGTTCCATCCGGGCAGCTTCCGCTGCGCCGTTAAGAGCAAGTGCCCCATTGTGCCCGTGGCCCTGATCGACTGCTTCAAGGTGCTGGATCAGAAGGGCAGCAAGCCGGTGACGGTGCAGATCCACTATCTGCCCCCCATCCCCTATGAAGAATACCAGGCTCTGAACACCACGGAGCTGGCCGCTCTGGTGAAGGAGCGGATCGCCCGGGTCATTGCCCGGAACATTGGAAAGGAATGACTATGGTAAGGATCATCACCGACTCAGCCGCGGACTTTGAACCCTGGGAGCTGGAGCAAAAGCAGATTACCTGCATCCCCCTGACCGTGATCTTCGGGGACGAGGAATATCAGGAAAATGTGAATCTGTCCAAGGAAGCCTTCTATCAGAAGCTGGCGGCCCATGACGGCGGGCCGAAAACCGCCCAGGCCTCCCCGGAAACCCTGGGGCGGATCCTGTGGGCGGCCAAGG
Source organism: uncultured Oscillospiraceae bacterium (assembly GCA_944385545.1). GTDB lineage: Bacteria > Bacillota > Clostridia > Oscillospirales > Oscillospiraceae > Faecousia. The sequence goes on from CALWXQ010000080.1 coordinate 4,839, forward strand.
AGGCGGGAGAGGAAGCGGTGTACATCACCCTGGCCTCCGCCCTCAGCGGCACCTACCACACCGCCTGCCTGGTGGCCAACGAGGTGGGGCCGGACAGCTGCCACATTCTGGACAGCCGCAGCGCCACCGGCGGACAGCGGCTGCTGGTGGAGTACGCGGTGACGCTGCGGGATCAGGGGGCCTCCGCCGCCGAGATCCTGGAGAAGGTGGGCGCCCTGCGGAGCCGGATCGTGCTCTACGCCTGCATCGACACCCTGGAATACCTGTACCACGGCGGCCGGATCAGCCACACCGTGTATAAGCTGGGTACCATGGCCCAGGTTAAGCCCATTATCCATGTGGCCCAGGACGGACACATTGAGGTGCCCTCCAAGGCTATGGGCATGCGCAAGGGCATGGATTTCCTCCTGAAGCGGCTGGAGCAGCAGCCGGCCTGCCCGGAGTTTCCGCTGTATGTTATGTATACCGGCAGCCGGGAAAACGGGGATCTTCTGGCCCAGCGGCTGCGGGAGGAAGGCTGCGAGATCCCGGCGGAACGCGTAATCAACGTAGGCGCAGCCATCGGCAGCCACATCGGCCCCAAAGGCTGCGGCATGGTTTACGTGGCCGCGGAATGAAAAACAGCGCTTTCAAAAAAAGCGTATCAAATACGTTCGGCTGGATTCCCTTGCGTTTGGGAATCCAGCCGTTTTTATTTTGCTTTATGCTTCCTTAACACAGCCTGCGGCCCTGCGGGCCGCCTTGGCTCGCCCCTTGGGGTAAGCGAAGCGCAGTCGCGGGAGTGAATGACACCATAAGTGGGGTGTCAGAGCCGCGACCGGGCCCGCCGCAGCGGGCAGCTGCCGCAAATCTCCGATTTGCGGCTGAGAGGGGGCGGGGAGCACCCGGTTCTATCTGAGCACTGGAGAAAAACATACTGCGGTATCGACCTCTCAGCCAAAAATCAAAGATTTTTGCCAGCTCCCCTTCACAAGGGGAGCCAAGGGGCGCGCGGGTTTCCGAGCCGGTACGTGTCCTCTGCAATTTCTGCTGTTTAAAGTCGATAAGCATTTTTTGCTTTTGACAGAGGTTCTTATTTGGCAAAAAACCGCGCCCTTGCCCGGTGGGCAGGGGCGCGGGGGAAGAGGGCTTACATATCGAACGGTTCCATGCTCAGCACGGGGTGGCCTACCTCGGACAGGTAGTTCAGCAGCGCCTCGGGATCCTCGGTGCAGATGGTTTCGTCGGCGATCATATCGGTGAAGTTCTCCACGCCGTACATCTCCAGCGCGGTCTTGTCCAGACGCTCCCGCATCTGATCCTTCAGCAGCTTGGGCAGCCAGACGATCCGGCCGGGGCCGCCTTCGGCAGCGATGAACTTGTGAGAGGAGATGAAGTGCTTGCCGTGGCCCATGAAGCCGGGGGTCTGAACGCCGCCGCCGGTCATGGAGGCCATTTCGGAGAAGGTCATGCCCAGAGGGGTCATGCCGGCGTGCTCACGGCAGGTGATGACCACGCCCATGGACACAGGCTCCACGCCGCAGATGCATTCGAAGCAGCCGCAGGAGGTCATGGGATCCTGGAACAGGGAGTACAGGGTCACGTGCTCCAGAGCGCCGTGGCTGTACTTCTGAACGGCCTCGTCCACGGTGGTAAAGCGGCCCAGCTTTTCGTCCAGGCAGCCTTCCTTGGGGATGGGCTGGCAGGGGCCGGCGGGATCCAGCTCCTTGGTGGCCTTGGCGTCCAGCCAGGACACGGCACCGCACAGGCCCAGACGCTCGGGGGTGACGATACAGACGTGGCTGGGGGAGAAGGCCTGGCACATGATGCAGGTATAGTACTCGCCCACGGACTCGTCGGTCATGGAGGCAAGTCTGGCGTCACGGGCGTTGAAAATCTCGTTGGCGGCGGCGCGCAGGGCGGCGTTTTGCTCCGCGTCCACCACAATGCGAACCTGGCACTTGTCCACCACGGCCTCAAACTCGCTCTTGACCTTGGCGTAGAGCACCTCGCCCAGGTGGCGGAACTTGAAGCCGGCCTCGTAGGTGGACTTGCTGATCCGGATGCGGATCATGTCCCGCTGACCGGTGTGCATCACGCCTTCGACGCAGTTGATCCAGGAGTGGATCTTCCGCTCCATAACGGACTCGAAGTCCGGCTGCATGGCCTTGCCGGCCACTTCCACGGTGTAGGACAGGGAGATCTTGGAGCCGGCGGCTACGTCGTCGATCTCCGGCCCGATGACCTCGATCTTGTGATCCTCCACCTCGGCGGCTTCCTTGGTCTGCACCAGCTCGAAGCAGTCCACCCGGGAGCCGTCCACTTCCACCTGCATGTCGCCCCGGCGGATGATTTCACCTTCGAAGGCGGTGGCGAAGGCCACGGGGATGTCAATGTGGGTGATCTTCAGCTTAATATCCCGGGCCTCCAGGGAGGTGGCGTTCCACTTGTCGGTGTCCAGCTGCTGGATCAGGGACTTGGGAACCCGGAACATATTCTCCGTCTCGTTGGAGACGACGGGGAAGCCCAGGCAGATGGCGCCGGCGCCGTAGGAGACGATCTCGTCGGACAGGGGCTTGTAGGCGTTGAC
>CALWXQ010000081.1 GCA_944385545.1 uncultured Oscillospiraceae bacterium
TGACACGAAGCGTTTCCTCGATTTTGCAGGGTTAATGGCTACTTCTGCACCCGAAACGGGGTGCGAAGTTTGAGTAAGGTAATAAACTTTCTGGTCCAATTTGATGTAACACCAAACAGAGGAATCTTATGCTGACAGTCCATTTTCCTCCGGATACAAATTTCGCGCCAATAGAAAACCATCTTTTTAGCTGACCTTACCCCAAAAAGCGGTACAGGCCCAATGTATGGTATCCTGTAATCGCTACAAAACCAAACACATACAAAGGAGCCTGTACGATGAACAGTATAGCTTTTGATGTTGAACCTGGTCCAGAATTCAATGAAGCGCAACGCTTACAAAGAGCAGAGGGTTCTGCCATTGCCTTAATCCACTCTCTATCCACTTCAACCGGTAATACCACAAAACGGCTGCAACTTTTACTGGTTGCAGCCGTTTCCTAATCTTTTTCAGCCAGCACGGCGACGTGCTGGCTGATGTTCGTCGGGGCTTTTTACAGCCCCTTTATGGATTCTGTGGCAGCCGCTTTCTTTGGCGGCGTCGTGTCCGGGCTATTCCCCGGTGGGCAGGATCACCCGCTCTTTGAGCACCACGGCGGTTCTGGCGGGGAGGTAAAGCTCTACATAGTGCTTGCCATCAAAGAGCTTGGTGGGGTAGGTGATGTGCTGGATCTGATTCCAGCCGCCGTACTTGTCGTCGTCCGTGGACAGCGCCACGGTGTACTCGCCGGGATTGAATACCGGCACCAGTACGTTGGCCAGGGATTGGGTGGGGCTGAAGTTGAAGGCGAACAGAAGACCGTGACGGTAGAAGGCCAGCACCTTCTCCGGCTGCTTGTTCAGCAGAAGATCGCCCATCTGCTGCCGGAACATGTGGTTCTTCTTGGTCAGATGCACCATGTCTTCGTCGAAATCGTTGAGCCACTGGTACTTCAGATACCCGTTGTTCTTCAGGCTCCACTGCCGGCGGCAGTAGTGGAAGCTCCAGCCGTTGCCCTCCCGGGGGAAGTCAATCCACTCCGGATGGCCGAACTCGTTGCCCATGAAGTTCAGGTAGGCTTCGCCTCCGCCGCCCAGGGTGAACAGGCGGATCATCTTGTGCAGGGCAATGGCCCGGTCGATGACGGGGTTGTGGATTGCCTTGTCCATGTCGGTGTACATGGCTGCGTCGGCCAGGCGGAAAATCATGGTTTTGTCTCCAACCAGCGCCTGGTCGTGAGACTCTACATAGGCCACGGTCTTTTCTCCGGGGCGGCGCAGACACATGTCGCACCACATCTGGAAAATATCCCAGTCGTCGTCGGACTTTTCCTTCACGGTTTTGATCCACATGTCGGGAAGACCCATGCCCAGGCGATAGTCAAAGCCGATGCCGCCGTCCTCAATGGGCAGGCACATGCCGGGCATACCGGACATATCCTCGGCGATGGTAACGGCCTTGGGGTTGACCTGGCGGATCAGCTCATTGGCCAGCTGTAAGTAGGTGATGGCCTCGGTGTGGGTGTTGTAGGAGAAGTATTTGTCATTGGTATTGAAATCCGTTCCCAGACCGTGGTCATGGTAGAGAATGGAAGTAACGCCGTCAAACCGGAAGCCGTCGAAGTGATATTCCGTCATCCAGAATTTCAGGTTGCTCAACAGGAAGTGGAGGACTCCGGTCTTGCCGTAGTCGAAGCACTTGGTATCCCAGGCGGGGTGGTTGCCCTTGTTGCCGTCGTGGAAGAACTGCCAGGTGGTGCCGTCGAACATGTTGATGCCCTCGCTGGTATTCTTCACCGCGTGGGAGTGAACCACGTCCAGCAGCACCCGGATGCCCATTTCGTGGGCCTTGTTGACCAGGTACTTCAGATCCTCGGGCTTGCCGAACCAGGAGGAGGCGGCGAAGAAGTTGGAAACCTGGTAGCCGAAGGAGCCGTAGTAGGGATGCTCCATAATGGCCATGAGCTGGATGGTATTATAGCCGGCCTTTTGGATATGGGGCAGGGTCAGATCGGCAAATTCCCGATAGGTGCCCACCTTGCCCTCCTCCTGGGCCATGCCCACATGGGCTTCATAAATATAGACGCTGTCCTCCCCGGTGAAGTTCTGATCCGTCCAGGGGAAGATCTTCCGGTCGTCTACCACCTCACAGGCGAAGGTGATGGTCTTGGGATCCTGCACCACCCGGCGGGCGTAGAGGGGAATGTGCTCGGTGCGGGTCATGTTGGCGTCCACCACGGTCTTGACTTTGCAGCCTTCCCACAGGGCGTCGTCGCCCTCCAGGTACAGCTCCCAGTTGCCGTTGCCGATGGGCTTCAGCGGATGGCTGGTTTTGTTCCAACCGTTAAAATCGCCCTCCAGGTACAGCTGATAGGCGCTGGGCGCCCATTCCCGGTAATACCAGCCGCCGTCTACATGGTGAAATCCGAAGTAATTGTGGGCGTTGGCGAATTCATTCAGGGTCTGACCGGCGGTGAGCAGCCGGTTTTTTGTGGCCCGATACAGAAACATCCGCAGATCTATGTCCCCGGCAAAGGGCATAAGCTGAGGATTCAGTTCTAAAATGCGATACATACATGTCACCCTCCTTTTGAAAATTCCAGGAAACAAAGCGGAGAGAATCAGAAGTCTTCCGCTTATTTTTATTTTAGGAGAAGATACCCACAATGTCAAGGCTTTTCCTTGGGGCAGGCGGGAGCGGGGGCATACAAAAACTTTACAATTCCATGGATTTTTTAACGACCATTTTACATGAGCCGGATTTCTGATTTTACATACAGACGGTATGATGGGAACCGTAGGATACAACAGCGTATCCCAAACAACCTATCAGTTAAGGAGATAGTAGATTATGAAAAGATGCATTTGCTTTGTATTAGCCGCACTGATGGCGATCTCTATGGCAGCCTGCTCCGGGACCAACGAGCCGGTCGCTACCAACGCGCCTACCGCTGGCAACGAGCCGGTGGCTACCGACGCGCCCGCCGCTTCCACGGAAGCCCCTGCTGAGGCCCTGACCGGCGCGGTATCCACCGACGGCTCCACCTCCATGGAGAAGGTCATCGGCGCCCTGGGCGAGAGCTTCATGCTGGCCAACGAAGGCGTCACCTTCACCTATAATCCCACCGGCTCCAGCGCCGGCATCACCGCGGTCAGCGAAGGCCGCTGCGACATCGGCCTGTCCAGCCGGGCGCTGAAGGACGAGGAAGCTGCCCTGGGTCTGGCTTCCACCATCCTGGCCTATGACGGCATTGCGGTGATCGTCAACCCGGAGAATCCTGTAACCGATCTGGATCTGGAAACCATCGCCGCGATCTACACCGGCGAGATCACCAATTGGTCTGAAGTGGGCGGCGCCGACGGTGAGATTGTCCTCATCGGCCGGGAAGCCGGTTCCGGCACCCGGGACGGCTTCGAGGAGCTGACCGGCACTGCCGACAAGTGCCAGTACCGCCAGGAGCTGACCTCCACCGGCGACGTGATTGCCGCGGTATCCCAGAACCCCAACGCCATCGGATATGCCTCTCTGGCCTCTGTCAAGGACAACGTCAAAGCCGTCAGCGTCAACGGCGTGGTTCCCAGTGAGGAGACCATCAAGGACGGCAGCTACCTGATCCAGCGTCCCTTCGTCCTGGTGACTGTGGAGGGCAAGGAATTGAGCGCCGCTGCCCAGGCCTTCTTCGACTACATCACCTCCGCGGATGCCAACGAAGTGATCATTTCCGCCGGCGTGGTACCCGCCAACTAACCAACATGCGAATACGGGGCGGGAGATACCTCCCGCTCCGCCTTTGCGAATTCTGACTAAAGGCTGATTTTGATGAAAAGAAGTAGCAATTTGTTTGAAGGGGTTATCCACGGAATTTTTCTGATCCTGGGCCTTGTGACCATTGCCTGCGTGCTGATCATTTCCATATATCTGATCGTTTCGGGAATTCCCGCGATCCTGGAGATCGGCCTGGTGGATTTCCTGTTTGGCACCCAGTGGGCCTCCACGGCGGCGGAGCCGAAATACGGCATTCTGCCCTTCATTCTCACCAGCATCTACGGCACCCTGGGCGCCATTGCCCTGGGCGTACCCGTTGGAGTGCTGGCGGCGGTGTATCTGTCCAAAATGGCCTCCGGGCCGGTGAAAAACACCATGGGGCAAATGGTGAGCATTCTGGCCGGAATTCCCTCGGTGGTATACGGCCTGGTGGGTATGATGGTACTGGTGCCGGGGATCCGGAAGCTGTTTCAGGTTCCCGACGGCGCCAGCCTTCTGGCGGCCATCATTGTGCTGGCGGTGATGATCCTGCCCTCCATTATCAAAATGTCCGTCACCGCCCTGGAAGCGGTGCCTAAAGAATATGAGGACGCCTCCCTGGCTCTGGGGGCGACCCCGGAGGAAACCTACTTCCGGGTGAGCATCCCCGCGGCCAAAAGCGGCATCGCCGCTTCCGTGGTGCTGGGCGTGGGCCGGGCCATCGGCGAGGCTATGGCGGTGATGATGGTGGCGGGCAACGCGCCCAATATGCCGGACTCCCTGTTCCAGAGCGTCCGGTTCCTGACCACCGCCGTGGCCAGCGAAATGTCCTACTCCGGTGGTTTGCAGCGACGGGCCTTATTCTCCATTGCCCTGGTGCTGTTCATCTTTATCATGCTGATCAACGCGCTTCTGAACTTCTTCCTGAAAGGAGAGAAAAAAGAATGATCTCCAACAGAAGAAAGCTGTACGTGTGGACGGTTCGGATCCTGATGGTGCTGGCCACGGCGCTGACCGGACTGCTTACACTGTTTCTCGTGGGCTATGTGCTCCTGCGGGGCATTCCCAATATCACCTGGGAGCTGCTCAGCACCAGTCCCAGCTATCTAGCCGACCGGGTCGGCATTCTGCCGGATATTCTCAACACCATTTACATCATCATTGCTACCCTGGTGATCGTGCTGCCGCTGGGGGTAGGCGCGGCGGTGTATCTGACGGAATACGCCTCCAACCGCCGCCTCGTGGGAATCATTGAATACGCGGCGGAGGCTCTGTCCGGCATCCCCTCTATCATCTACGGTCTGGTTGGCATGCTGCTGTTTTCCAACAACATGGGCACCAGCCTTATGGCGGGTGCCTTGACCCTGGTGATTATGAACTTACCGGTGATTATGCGCAATACCCAGGAGAGCCTGAAAACCGTACCCCAGGCTTACCGGGAAGGCGCCTTCGGCCTGGGGGCAGGGAAGTGGCGGGTGATCCGCACGGTGGTTATGCCGGGTTGCGTGGACGGCGTGGTCACCGGCTGCATCCTGTCCGTGGGCCGAATCCTGGGGGAGTCCGCCGCCCTGCTGTTCACCGCCGGGTTCGCCCATGTGGCCAACGGCCTTTGGGAGGGACTTCACAGTGCCGGCGCTACCCTGACCGTTGCGCTGTACGTCTATGCCAAGGAGCAGGGGGAGTTTGAAGTGGCCTTTGCCATTGCCGCGATCTTGCTGGCGCTGTCGCTGCTGATCAATCTGTCTGCCACAATGGTCACCAAGAAATACCAAAGGAGAAACCAATGAAGCCTATCATTACCGCGAAAGATCTGTGCCTGTGGTACGGCCAGTCCCAGGCGCTGAAGAACATCGACATTGCCATCCCCGAGCAAAGCATCACCGCGCTCATCGGCCCTTCCGGCTGTGGCAAGTCCACCTTCTTAAAGACACTGAACCGGATGAACGATTTGATCCCCGGGGTGAAAATTACCGGCACCGTGGAATACAACGGGCAGAGCATCTTTGACCAGGATGTGAACCTTCTGCGCAAGGAGGTGGGAATGGTCTTCCAGAAGCCAAATCCCTTCCCCATGAGCATTTACGACAACGTGGCCTACGGCCCACGTACCCACGGCATCCGGGACAGGAAGCGCTTGGATGAGATCGTGGAGCGTTCCCTGCGGGACGCCGCCATCTGGGACGAGGTGAAAGACCGGCTGAAAAAGAACGCTTTGGGCCTGTCCGGCGGTCAGCAGCAGCGGCTGTGCATTGCCCGAGCCCTGGCGGTGCAGCCCCGGGTGCTGCTGATGGATGAACCGACCTCAGCCCTGGATCCCATCTCCACCCTGAAGATCGAGGAGCTGGCTGCCAAGCTTAAGGACAAATACACCATCGTCATCGTCACCCACAATATGCAGCAGGCGCTGCGGATCTCCGACCATACCGCCTTCTTCCTCCTGGGAGAGCTGGTGGAGTATGGCGATACGGATCAGATTTTCACCAACCCCGCCGACCAGCGGACCAATGATTATGTAACAGGGAGATTTGGATAATGAGAGAACTATTTGAAGAACAGCTGGCGCTGCTGCATAAGGAACTGACGGAAATGGGAGGTCTGTGTGAGCAGATCATCGCTCTGGCCTCCCAGACCCTGACCAACTGGGACGAGGAGCTGGGCAGGCAGATTCGGCTGGTTGGCGCCGCCATTGACGAGAAGGAGCGAACCATTGAGGCCATTTGCATGAAGCTGCTGCTGCGCCAGCAGCCGGTGGCTGGAGATCTGCGGGCCATTTCTGCCGCCTTAAAAATGATCACGGATATGGAGCGCATCGGCGACCAGGCGGAGGACATTGCCGAGATCGTCCCCCACATGACCGCCCATGTCTACGAGGAGTATCCCAAGATCCGGGAGATGGCCAAGGAGACCATTGCCATGGTTACCGACAGTGTAGACGCCTACATCAAGCAGGATGTATACCTGGCCAAGGCGGTGCAAATGCACGACGATGTGGTGGACAATTACTTCCTGCGGGTTAAGGACGGACTCATTGACCTGATCGCCAAGGATCCCGGCAAGGGCGGCGACGCCCTGGATGTGCTGATGATCGCAAAATACTTTGAGCGCATCGGCGATCACGCCACCAACGTGGCGGAGTGGGTGGAATACGCCGTTACCGGCGTCCATCAAGAGTAAAACCATTCCGGGATCCGGAAAAGGCGGGCTCGGCAAGCGCCGTGCAACCGCACCCACGTTTCCCGTCGAGGAAGACCCAATACAAGTAGGCGTACTGCGTCCGGATTTCGGGCGAAGTGCGCCTTTTGCATATCCGGCAGCGAACGTATCGTGCCAGCGCCGATGTGGGTGACGATATGACCGTCACCATGGCAGTCACCGACGGCAACCCGGGGCGCTACCGCTCTGCAGCCTAAATTCTCCCCAAATTATCCTTCTCTCCCAAAAAAGTTTGAAAAACAAGCCGTATTTCAAAAAATCAGCGAAAA
>CALWXQ010000082.1 GCA_944385545.1 uncultured Oscillospiraceae bacterium
CGCCCCTGGCGGGCTTCTTTGGGTACTTTCTTGCCCGTCAAGAAAGTACCGCCCCCGGCAGGGAATGGGCAGCGCGTCTTTCTGAGCTGCTGAGGCGGACGGGGAGGGAATCGGTTCATCGGGAATGGGCTATAAAGCGCCCCCGGCAGTCTGTGCCGGGGGCTTTTTTGGCTTCGGTATGCCCTTGTGATCCACCTCGCCGATGTTCTTCTTACCCACGAACTTTCCGTCCCGGAGCACGGTGACGGTATCGGCGATCTCCCACAGCTCCTGCAAGCGGTGGGAAATATAAATCACGATAACACCCTGATGGGGAAGAATCCCCCGCTGGCCCGGAGAATTGCTTCACAGATTCCATTAGGGAAGCTCTGATTCAATCGGCAAGAGCGGATGCCGAGAGATTTTGGCACAGCCGAACCTTCAAAAATTGGAGGAATCCTGTATGGATTTCCCGATTTTTGAACTGAACGGATGGGGCAAAAGATCCGGCATTCAGCCGAAGACGATTGCTTCAGAGGTTCCTTCGTGCAGGTTATTGCCGCTCGCCTCGGATGCGGCGGATGGCGTCGTTCATAGCCAGGAAGCCCTCCGGGGGAACGTAGTCGGGGATGGAGTTGCCGGAGCCGAAGGCGAAGCCGCCGTGGCCGGCGGACTTGGCCGCCACGTCGGCGATGTAGTCGTACATGGCCTGCCGGTCCAGGCGGCATACCGCGTCGGTGTCGATGCCGCCGAAGTTGCCGATCCGGTCTCCGTAGCGCTCCACCCACACCGGGAAGGGCGCGATCTGATCCTCGTTGGAGTGCTTGGCGTCGATGCCCGCGGCGATGATGTCCTCCATCACGTCGAAGATGCAGCCGCAGGAGTGGAGCAGGAAGGGCTTCCCCGCGGCGTGAACCGCTTGGATGATGGCCCGGTACTGGGGGATAATCAGCTCCCGGATGTCCTGGGGAGGCAGCAGGGTGGTGGACTTAAAGCCCAGGTCGTCGCCGAACCGGCACACGCAGTAGATATCCCCGAATTCCTTCAGGAACCGCTGCCAGATCTTCAGGTTATTCCGGCCGATCTGAAAGAACATATCCCGGTACAGCTCCGGGTCGTCCGCCCGCATGTAGCAAAGATCCTCGTAGCCCACCAGATCCTGGACGCATTCGAAGATGCCGTAGCCCACGCCGCCGATGGCCTTCATTCCCGGGGGCAGGTTCCGCCTCAGGGCCGCGAAGACCCGGCTGTACATGGCGAAGTAGGTATCGCAGACGCCGTCCCAGGGGTACTTTTCAAAGTCCTCCCGCTCCTGGATCACGCCCTTGACGTGCTCGCCCAGGGCGCCGCTGCCGGGCATGGCCGGGCCGATCAGCTCCTCGAAGGACACGGTGTCGTAGCCCATGTCCCGGAAGAAGCCGCAGTAGTTGCGGAAGAATTCATCCAGATCCCGGTCGTCGCCGTAGTAGCACTGGGCGAAGGACTTGCCGGTGATGGCCTCCATGACCTTGGGATCGATTTTGTGCTCGTATAGGGGAATCCGCTCCACCTGAATGTTTCTGGCGGCTTTGACTATGTTTTGATAATCCGGTTGAAAGTCCGTCATGGCCGTCTCCTTATTTGTAGATGCCTTCCTCCCACCAGACCCGGTTGAGCAGCTCGTATCGGCTCAGGGCCAGGCCGGTGTAGGCACAGTTGGAGGTGGAGAAGATGTAGCCGTAGCCGGGCATGCCCTCCCGCAGGGAGCGGCGCACATCCTCGATCAGTTCTTCCTCGGTGCCGGTCTGCATCTTGCCGCAGTTGACGTTGCCGATGAGGCAGACCCGATGGCCGTACAGTTCCTTGACCTTCTTCAGATCCACGCCGCCCTGGGGATCCAGGGAGTGGACGGCGTCGGGGCCGCAGTCCACGATCATGTCCAGGATGGGCATAACGTTGCCGTCGGTGTGCTTGATGGAGTAGTAGCCCTTGGCCCGGTAGTAGTCCAGGGCCTCCTTCAGGTAGGGCTGGACAAACTCGGCGAACAGATCCCGGCTGTAGTAGGGGTTGACGTTGAAGCAGTAGTCGGAGCACAGGCAGAAGCCGTCCAGCAGGCCGGGGTACTTGTGCACCTCGTCGCAGAGCTTTTTGGCGAAGTCCGTGCGCTTCCGGGCCTCGGCGTGCACCAGCTCCGGCTCGTCGTACATCATGGCGGAGAACTCCATCATGGTGTTGCCGTCGGGAATGGGGAAGGTGGGATCGCCGTGGATCATCAGGAAATACTTGTCCCCGGACAGCTCCCGGATGGTTTTCAGAATGGCGACGGTGGATTCGATGTCCGTGGGGATCTCGCCGCTGGGGCTGGGATTGGGATGAACAAAGATGGCGTCATGGTGGTACTTTTCCGCGGTCATGATGTACGTCTCGGCCATGTCCACCAGATGCAGCCGCCGCTCGGACTCGGACATCTGATACCACTGCTCGTAATTGCGGTGGATGGGATGGATCTTGCCGAAGGCCTCCATGGTCAGGAACATCACCAGCTCAAAGTGGGGAACATGGCCCTGGATGGGCTCTCTGCGCAGGGCTTTGATAAATCGTTCGCGGGGTGTCATACCTTTCCCTCCATTTATGATAGTGCATAATTTTGGCGTTTGATATTGCTTTTTTCTGTTCATCCTGCTATATTTGGATTATAGCAATATTCTTTTTGTATTGCATCCAAGAATGAACACAGTACAAAATCGATAATGCCCCTTCGCAGGGCAGGAACAGGGGGAACCCATGGAGCGCAAGCCCATTGAATGGTACGATATTTTTGAGATCACCCGGGAGCGGAAGGTCTACACCCAGCGCGAGCACGGCATCCCGGGGCTGCGGATGTACGGCTATCACAACACCAACCGGGCCATCGCCGCCCTGGACAAGCACTATCATAAGGACAGCTTTGAGTTCACCTACATCGTCCAGGGCCACCTGCGCTTCTGCGTGGACGGCCACAGCTATTCCCTGTCCGGCAGCGACATGTTCGTGACCTTTCCCGACGAGATCCACGACACCGGCAACATCCCCATGTCCCTGCACCAGATGTACTGGTTCCAGCTGGAGGCCAACGATCCGAAGCGGTTTTTGTATCTGGAGCCGGCCATGGCGGAGGAGCTGATCCGGCGGCTGAAAGCCCTCCCCGCCCGGGTGGTGAAAATGCGGGAGGACACGGCGCAGCTGCTGGAGCAGATCTTCGCCAACATCGCCGGCGGCACGGATCTGGGCCGGATCCAGGCAGCCCAGCAGCTGGTGGTGCTGCTGTGCCAGATCCTGAAGGACGCCCAGGCCCCCGCCTTCCGGATCACCCCGGATATCGGCCGGGCCACCGCCTACATTCTGGAGCACCTCCAGGAGGAGCTGACCATGGAGGAGCTGGCCAAGGTAGCCCTGCTGTCCGTATCCCGGTTCAAGCAGAAGTTCAAGATCCAGCTGGGCACCAACCCCCGCAGCTTCATCAACTACCACAAGATCGAAGCGGCGAAAAAGCTGCTTCTGGATGGCCAAAGCGTCACCGACACCGCCATGGAGCTGTCCTTCTCCAGCAGCAACTACTTCTCCGCCGTCTTCCGCCGCTACACCTCCCTGTCCCCCACAGAATACGTCAAACGCAAAACCGAATCCCCCTGACCCCCCTCCCACCGCCCTTGTCTCCCCTTCTTAATAACCTCTTCACTCTTCACTATTCACTCCCCGCGACCCCCACCGGCGGCGCTGAGCGCCGCCCTTGGCTCTGCTTCCTAAGGAAGCTCTGAATAAATTGTCTTCGGCTGAATGCCGGATCTTTTGCCCCATCCGTGCAGTTTAAAAAGTGGGAAATACATACAGTATTCCTCCACTTTTTAAACTTTCGGCTGAGTCAAAATCTCTCGGCATCAGCTCTTGCCGATTTAATCAGAGCTTCCCTAAGGAGTAAGCGAAGCGCAGTGGCGGGAGTGAATGACGCCATAAGTGGGGCGTCAGAGCCGCCGCCGAGTTCGCCGCGGCGAACTGGCGCGAATCTCCGGTTCGCCACTGAGAGGTCATAGGGCAGTGCGTTCTGCCCAGCTGCTGAGGTAAACGGGGAGTGAATAGGGAAGAGTGAATAGGGAATAGGGAGTAGGGAACGGCCCGCGCTATATGGGAGAATTGACTTTTGGGGTACGGTCATGGTATAATGCCGGAAGTGAAATGGAGGACAGATCTATGCGTTTTTTCCTGTACGCCCTGTTTGCCGGGGCCGTTGTGGGGTTGGATCAGGGGGTGAAGGCCCTGATCGTGGCCAATTTCTCCCTGCATGAGACGGCCCCCTTGATCCCCGGGATCCTGCGGCTGACCTATGTGCGCAATACCGGCGCGGCCTTCTCCTTCTTTCAGGGGCAGCAGTGGCTGTTTTTCCTGATCTTCCTGGTGTTCACCGGGCTGATCTTCTGGGAGTATTTCAAAAAGCCCCTGGCCTTCACCGGCTTTGAGCGGTGGTGCATCGCCGCCATTTACGGCGGCGGCCTGGGGAATATGATCGACCGGCTTCGCCTGGGCTATGTGGTGGACATGTTCGAAACGGTGTTTATGGACTTTCCGGTGTTCAACGTGGCGGACTGCTTCATCACCTGCGGCTGCGCCGCCCTGATGCTCCATCTGGCCTTTTGCAACAAAGCCTTCTGGAAGGATGAAAAATCATGCGCCTGATCGCCGACCAAGCCGGGGAGCGGCTGGACGCATTCCTGGCCCGGGCGGGGGGCCTGAGCCGCAGCGCCGCCCAAAAGCTCATCCAGGAGGGCCGGGTGACCCGGAACCAACGCCCCGCCAGGAAGAACGACAAGCTCACCCCGGGGGATGTGATCGAGTATACCATTCCCCCCGCCGCTCCCGTGGAGATTGCCCCCCGGGAAATGCCCTTGGACATCGTATACGAGGACGAGGATGTGGTGGTGCTCAACAAGCCCAAGGGCCTGGTGGTGCACCCCGCCGCCGGCCATGCCGACGATACCCTGGTCAACGGCCTGCTCTACGCCCTGGGGGATCGCCTCAGCGGCATCAACGGGGAGCTGCGCCCGGGCATCGTCCACCGCATTGACAAGGATACCTCCGGACTGCTGGCGGTGGCGAAAAACGACTATGCCCACACCATGCTGGCCTCCCAGCTGAAGGATCACACCATGGCCCGAACCTACGAAGCCGTGGTCTGCGGCAGCCTCCGGGAGGACAGCGGCACCGTAGACGCCCCCATCGGCCGCCATCCCAGCGACCGCAAGAAAATGTGCGTCACCCAGCGGGGGGGTAAGCCCGCGGTGACCCACTGGGAGGTGGTGACCCGGTATCGGGGCTATACCCACATCCGCTGCCGCCTGGAAACCGGCCGCACCCACCAGATCCGGGTGCACATGGCCTACATCGGCCACCCCATCCTGGGGGATACCGTCTACGGCCGGAAGAAGCCGGAGCTG
The DNA here is from genome assembly GCA_944385545.1 of uncultured Oscillospiraceae bacterium. GTDB lineage: Bacteria > Bacillota > Clostridia > Oscillospirales > Oscillospiraceae > Faecousia. The sequence goes on from CALWXQ010000082.1 coordinate 5,427, forward strand.
GGCCAGGACAGCCAGTGCCTCCACGCCGGCTGCCTGTGCTTCCGGCACCCCAGAGACGGCCGCCCGGTGGTGGTCTACGCCCAGCTGCCGGCGTATTTCCGGCAGGTGCTGGAGAAGCTTGCCGCCCTGGGCGGCGGATAAGAGAGAAAGGGATCCCCTATGGCACTGTTTTCCCAAGTCCTGCTCACCGCGGACTATGACCGCACCCTCACCGCCCCGGACTCCACCATTCCTCCCCGGAATCTGGAGGCCATTCGCTATTTCATGGAAAACGGAGGGGCATTCACCGTCAATACCGGCCGTAGCCTGCCCATGGCCAGGGTCTTCCGGGACGTGGTGCCGGTGAACGCGCCGCTGCTGCTGTACAACGGCTCCGCCGCCTGGGACGCCGCCGCCGGGGCGCTGTGCTTCCGCCATGAGATCCGCCTGGATCTGTGGCAGACCGTCCGGGAGTGCATGGAGCTGCTGCCCGACCTGACGGTGGAGGTGCAGGGCCTGGAGGCCCACTACCGCTTCCGGGAGGAACCGGGCTGGGACGCCTTCTGCGACCACAACCGCTGCGCCCGGGCCTTTGCCCGTCCTGGGGACGATCTTGGCCCCTTCCTGAAATTCTGCGTCTACAGCCGGATCCACGACGAGACGGTGGCCAGCCTCTTTACCGGAACGCCCCGGGAGTGCCGGCGCATAGACCAGGCGGAGCGGCTGCTCCGGCAGCGCTTCGGCGCCCACTGCGAGATCTTCCGCGCTGCCGCCCGGATCATCGACGTCCACGCCAAGGGCGTCTCCAAGGCCCGCTCCGCCCGGCAGCTGCAACAGGCCCTGGGGCGCAAAATTCTGGTGTGCGTAGGCGACGGGGAAAACGATCTTCCCATGCTCCTGGACGCGGATCATGCCTACGCCCCCGCCGACGGCGTGGTGGCGAACCGCTTCGAAACCGTGTGCCCCTGCGCCCAAGGGGCGGTAGCGGAGGTGATTTATGAGAAAATCCCGAAAATCCTGCAAAATCAGGCTTGACATTTTCCGGGATCCATGGTAAAATTTCATGGCTGAATCAGCAGATGTATGGGATTTGCGGGTGTAGTTCAATGGTAGAACACCAGCCTTCCAAGCTGGATACGCGGGTCCGATTCCCGTCACCCGCTCCATA
>CALWXQ010000083.1 GCA_944385545.1 uncultured Oscillospiraceae bacterium
CACTTATGGTGTCATTCACTCCCGCGACTGCGCTTCGCTTACCCCAAGGGGCGAGCCAAGGCGGCCCGCAGGGCCGCTTAAGCCAATAAGCATATCTCAGAAAAGCCCGGGAACAAATATATTGCAATTATTTCGGCAATGTGCTATATTTATCATTTAGGGAAGCTCTTACCGATTGCATCAGAGCTTCCTTCGTATTGATTGGACTTCCATTTGACAATTCCCATATTAAGGAGCACAGATTCCATGGTATCTCAAGATAAAATCAGAAACATTGCCATCATTGCCCACGTCGACCACGGCAAGACCACCCTGGTGGACGAAATGCTCAAGCAGGGGGGCATCTACCGGGAGAACCAGGCCACGGTGGAGCGGGTGATGGACTCCGGCGACCTGGAGCGGGAGCGGGGCATCACCATCCTGGCCAAGAACACCTCCGTCTATTACAAGGATTACAAGATCAACATTGTGGACACCCCGGGCCACGCCGACTTCAGCGGCGAGGTGGAGCGGATTTTGAAAATGGTCAACGGCGTGATTCTCCTGGTGGACGCCGCCGAAGGCCCCATGCCCCAGACCCGGTTTGTGCTGCAAAAGGCCCTGGAGCTGGGCCATAAGGTGATTGTGGCGGTGAACAAAATCGACAAGCCCGACGCCCGGATTGAGGAGGTCATGGACGAGGTGCTGGAGCTGCTGCTGGAGCTGGACGCCACCGACGAGCAGTTCAATTCTCCCACCATTTTCTGCTCCGGCCGCCAGGGTACCGCCGCCTACGGCCCCACGGACACCGGCAAGGATCTGACTCCCCTGTTCGAGACCATTGTAAAGGAGATCCCCGCCCCCCAGGGCCGGGTGGACGGGCCGCTGCAGCTGCTGGTGTCCTCCATTGACTATAACGACTATGTGGGCCGCATTGCCGTGGGCCGGGTGGAGCGAGGCACCATCCGGGTCAACCAGGAGGTTATCATCTGCGACTATCACCACAGCGAGATCCGCCAGAAGGGCAAGGTTGTGGCCCTGTACGCCTTCGACGGCCTGGGCAAGAAGCCCATTCAGGAGGCCTCCGCCGGCGAGATCGTGGCCTTGTCCGGCATGGCGGACATCACCATCGGCCGCACCCTGTGCGCCCCGGAGGCCATTGAGCCGCTGCCCTTTGTGAAGATCAGCGACCCCACCATTGAAATGACCTTCGCCGTGAACGATTCTCCCTTTGCCGGAAAAGAGGGCAAGTACGTCACCTCCCGAAACCTCCGGGACCGGCTGGAGCGGGAGCTGCTGAAGGATGTGTCCCTCCACGTCACCGAGCAGGGCACCGACGCCTTCAACGTGGCCGGACGGGGAGAAATGCACCTGTCCATTCTCATGGAAACCATGCGCCGGGAGGGCTATGAGTTCTCCGTATCCACCCCCCGGGTGCTGACCAAGACCATCGACGGCAAGCTCTGCGAGCCCATCGAGCGGTTGGTGGCCGACGTGCCGGAGGAGGCCATGGGGGCCGTGATTGAGAAACTGGGCCGCCGGAAGGGAGATCTGCTGGGCATGACCCCCATGGGCAGCCGCTACCGGCTGGAGTTTCTGGTGCCCTCCCGGGGCCTGTTCGGCTACCGCAACGAGTTCCTCACCGATACCCGGGGCGAGGGCATTATGTCCTCGGTGCTGGATTCCTACGCCCCTATGAAGGGCCAGATCGAGCGCCGCCAGGTTGGCTCCCTCATCGCCTTTGAAACCGGCGAGGCGGTGGCCTACGGCCTGGCTGCCGCCCAGGAGCGGGGCAGCCTGTTTATTACCCCCGGCACGCCGGTATACGCCGGCATGGTGGTGGGCATTTGCAGCCGGAACGAGGATATGAACGTCAACGTCTGCAAGCGCAAGCAGCTGACCAATATGCGGGCCGCCGGCTCCGACGAGGCCCTGCGGCTGACGCCTCCCCGGATCTTCTCCCTGGAGCAGTGCCTGGAATTCCTGGCCGACGACGAGCTGCTGGAATGCACCCCCAAGAGCCTGCGCATCCGCAAGCGGGAGCTGGATCACGCCATGAGAATGCGCAGCCTGATGAAGAAGCGCGCCCAGGAGCAGGGCGGCGAGTAAAGGAGAAACCCAATGACACACACCGGCCCAGGCGTGTTGGCGGCCCTGATTCTGGGTGCCTGCCTCACCGCCGCTGTCCCGGAGACGGCGGCTTCCCCGGCGGAGCCGGAGGTATTGGTGCGGACCTTTGCCGGGGACTGCACCCTGGGCTGCGATCTGGGGATGGAGGACACGGAGGACAGCTTTCAGAACACCGTGGGGGAGGATTACGGTTACCCCTTCCGGAACGTGGCGGCGTATGTTTCTCAGGACGAATTCACCCTGGCGAACCTGGGCATGACGCTGTGCGAAGACGGCAGCGTCATGCCCAGGAACTTCAATTTCCGCGGCCCCACAGCCTACAGCGCCATTTTGACGGAAGGCTCCGTGGAGGCGGTGTCCGTGGCCAACAACCATACCTATGACTACGGCAAGGAAGGCTACGCCGCCACCCTGCAAGCCCTGACGGAGGCGGGGATCGCCTATGTGGAGCGGGACAAAGGCACCCTGGTGACCACGAAAAACGGACTGGTCATCGGCCTGTACGGGGCCACCTACCAGGGCCTGGACGAGAAGGCCATTGTCGAAGGCATCGGGCAGCTGAAGGAGCAGGGGGCGGACATTGTGATTTTCGCCCCCTGCTGGGGACAGGAAATGTCCTACCGCCTTGCTTGGCACCAGCAGACCCTGGGCCGGGCGGCCATCGACGCCGGGGCGGATATCGTCTTCGGCACCCACCCCCATGTGCTGCTGCCGGTGGAGGATTACCGGGACGGGATGATCCTGTACTCCCTGGGCAATTTCAGCTTCGGGGGCCACTTTAACCCGGCGGATTACGATACCGCCCTGATCCAGGTGGAGGTGCTGAGATATCCCGACGGGACGGTGACGCTGGGGCGGCGCGCCGCGATCCCCGCCAGCATCAGCTCCCAGACGGACAGGAACAACTACCAGCCCACCCCCTATGCCCCGGATTCTGAGAACTATCGCCGGGTTTTGGCCAAGCTGGACGGCTCCTGGCAGGGGAAATAGGGGAAAATCCGGGCAAATTCCAAAAAAATGATTGACCGGACGGCTTTTTTCGATTATAATGAAGCGGCATGACTGTGAATGTCATTTCCTACGTGTTGCTGCGGCCAGTCATTGGCTGTCGAGCATATTGATTTGTGACAGGAGGTGTATCCGATAATGAAGCGTACCTATCAGCCCAGCCGCCGTCACCGTTCCAAGGTTCACGGATTCCGGCAGAGAATGGCTACTTCCAATGGCCGCAAGGTGCTGGCCCGCCGCCGCGCCAAGGGCCGCAAGGTTCTGTCTGCTTGATGCCCAGGCCAAGTGGGTCGCCCCGCTGAGGATCGGCGTAGCGTAAGCAAAACGGGAGCTACAGCGGGGTGAATGACGCATTCGCCCCGCTCCCTTTTTAGGGAGGATCGGCTATGAAATTTTCCACCAGTCTGAAGCTGAATCACATTTTCCGCAGGCTCTACCACACCTCCGGCTTTGCCGACGGGTATCTGGCGCTCTATGCCCGGCGCAACCGCACCGGCAGCAATCGGGTGGGCATTACCGTCAGCAGGAAGCTGGGCAAGGCCCATGTGCGCAACCGTGTGCGCCGCCGCCTCCGGGAGGTCTACCGCCTCCACGAAGACGCGTTCCAGCCCGGCTGGGACATTGTGGTGGTGGCCCGAAGCCGGGCGGTGGAGGCAAAATTCTCCCGGCTGGTCAGCAGCTACCTGACCCTGGCAAAGAAGGCCGGGATCCTTTTGGAGGACAAGCCGTGAAACAGTTTCTGCTGGCCCTGATCCGCTTTTACCAGCGCCGGATTTCCCCGGCCTTTCCGGCCCGGTGCCGGTTCCGGCCCACTTGCAGCGCCTACGCCATGGAAGCCATCACCCGCTACGGGGCGGTGAAGGGCGGCTATCTGGCCCTGCGGCGCTTCCTGCGCTGCCATCCCTTTTACAAGGGCGACATTTACGACCCCGTACCCTGACTTCCCGTTCCACAATTTCTAAGGAGGCAAGTCCATGTTTCTCGCGTTTCAGTTAAGCGACATTATCACAGTCCCCTTCGGCTGGCTGCTGGCCCAGCTGTATCATTTGACCAGCAACTACGGCGTGGCCATGATCCTGTTTGCCGTTCTGGTGCAGCTGGTGCTCATGCCCATCAACGCCAAGTCCAAAAAGAGCATGATGAAGATGTCCCGCCTCACGCCCCAGATGCAGCGGATCCAGCAGCGCTATGCCGACGATCCCCAGCGTCAGAACCAGGCCATCCAGGAGATGTATAAGCAGGAAGGGGTGTCCATGGGCGGCGGCTGCCTGTGGAGCTTTGTGCCGCTGCTGATCCTGTGGCCCCTGTTCGCCGTGATCCGTCAGCCCATCACCTATATCCTCATGGAATCGGCGGAGGTGGCGGAGCAGATCGTGGCGGTGATCCGGGAGGCGGATCCCAGCATCTTCTCCAGCAATACCTACTATGACCAGGTGGTAGCCGCCCAGGCCATCCCCCGGTTCACCGAAGAATTGAAGGCCGCCATCCCCGGCATCAGCCAGGCCACCCTGGCGGGTATCAACTTCAACTTCCTGGGCATCGACCTGGGAGCCACTCCCCAGTTTAACATCTTCTCCTCCTCCTGGGCCTGGGATTGGGCCCATATCGGCGCCTTCCTGATCCCGGTGGTCTCCGCCGGCTCCCAGGTGCTTCAGACCTGGGTCAGTCAGAAGACCAACAATTCCGTGGTCACCGACGAAAACGGCATTCTGGACGAGGAAACCGCCAAGAAGTCCCAGCAGAACCAGTCCATGAAGACCATGATGTGGATGATGCCCCTGATGAGCCTGTGGATCGGCTTTACCGTGTCCGCGGGACTGTCCCTGTACTGGTTTGTGGGCGGCGTGGTTCGTATGATCTCCGACCCCATTATGACCAAGCACTACCGCAAGATCTACGACGCCGAGGACGCCCAGCGGCTGCAAAAGGCCATGGAGGAGGATCGGATCGAAGCGGAGAAGGAGCGGATTCGGGCCGAGCGCCGGGCCGCCAACCCCGACGGCATCACCACCAACACCAGCAAAAAGAAGCTCCAGAAGCAGCAGCGGGATCAGGAGCAGGCCCAGCGGGCGGCTGCCGCCAAGGAATACGCCGCCAGGAAAGGCATTGTGGAGCAAGAGCCTGAGACTACCTGCATGTCCGGCATTGCCGACCGGCCCTACTGCAAGGGCCGCAACTACGACCCCAACCGCTACGGAAGCGATTCTACGGAGGAATAAACCATGGAAAAGACCATTGTTACCACCGGAAAGACCATCGACCTGGCCATTGAAGCCGCCCTGACCCAGCTGGGGCTGGATCGGGACAGCGTTTCCGTGCTGGTGCTCCAGCAGGCGAAGGCGGGCTTTTTGGGCTTCGGCGCCCAGCCTGCTAAGGTTCAGGTGACCTATGAGGCGCCGGATCCGGTGCCTGCCGCCCCCAAGACCGCCCTGAGCGCCGCCTCCCGTTCCAAGCCCAAGGCCGCGGCTCCGGTGAAGAAGCCGGAAGCCGCCAAGACCGCCGCCCCCAAGCAGGAAGCCCCCAAGGAGGCTCCCAAGCAGGAGGCCCCCAAGGCAGAGCCTGTCCGCCAGGAGCATCCCAAGCAGAAGCCCAAGGCGGAGAAGAAGGCCGAAGCCCCCAAGCAGCCCAAAGAACCCAGGGAGCGCCGGGAGCCGAAGGCCCCCAAGGAGCCTGCCAAGGTCTACGCCCCCGCCGCCCCCGGCTCCGTGGAGGAGAAGATCGAAATCTTCCTGAAGGGCCTGCTGGAGAATATGAACTCCAAGGCGGTTCCCCACTGCTATCTGGCGGAGAACGGCAGCTATAAGGTGGAGCTGGTAGGGGAGGATCTGGGCTATCTCATCGGCCGCCGGGGGGACACCCTGGACGCCATTCAGCACCTGGCCAACTACGCGGTGAACCGGGATGTGGAGGGCCACGTCCGCATCAGCGTGGACGCGGAGTGCTACCGGGAGAAGCGGGAGGAGAGCCTGCGCCGCTACGCCCGGAAGAAGGCCCAGCAGGTGCTCAAAGCCCGCCGCCGCACCACCCTGGAGCCGATGAACGCCTACGAGCGCCACATCATCCATGCGGCCTTGCAGGACATGGACAACATCACCACCCACTCCACCGGCGTCGAACCCAACCGCCGGGTGGTCATTGAGTACGTACGCTGATCCCATCCGCAAACGCGCCTGAAAGCGAAAGCCTTCAGGCGCGTTTTCACAGCCAAATTCATCCGCCCGGAGCGTTGAAAGAGCTTCGCAGAATTTGCCGCTTCAGCGGCAAACAAAATCTGAATCATTTTCCGCCGGGGCGCACCCCAGGGTGGTCTCTCTTGCCCCTTCGGGGCAATTCACCTTCTGTACCTGGCGGAAAATACATCTCAGGCTGC
>CALWXQ010000084.1 GCA_944385545.1 uncultured Oscillospiraceae bacterium
GAGCCTCTTAAAAGCTCCCGTCTGGGCAGGGATTTCGTGGCAAGCGCCCATTCGGGCAGTGCGCCCCTTGCGTGGCGAAAGGGAATACCGGCGCCCAACCGGAGCGCGCCGGGTGGGGTCCAGGGGCGGGCGGCTTTGCGTGCGGGAGCACGCAACTCAGCGCCGCCCCTGGCGGGCTTCTTTGGGTACTTTCTTGCCCGTCAAGAAAGTACCGCCCCCGGCAGGGAATGGGCAGTGCGCCTTTCTGAGCTGCTGCGGCAGACGGGGCGTGAAGAGGGAATAGGGAAGAGGGAATCAGGAGAGGGGATTGGGCAGGGAGATGGCGGGGGGCGGGGAGTGTACGGGTTTGACGGGGCGGGACATGCACAGGTAGCGCACCTCGTCGGCGCAGTGGTCTTCCAGGCCGGTATCCAGATCCTCGGGGTTCCGGGGGTCGTACATCATCGCCGGCATGGTTCGCAGGAACGCCGCGCAGGTGTCGAAGACGTACAGCCTGGGATAGCCCAGCTCGTCAAATTGCAGCCGGTAGTGCACCTGCATCCATCCTGGGATCCGCTGATTGTCCCCGGGGGTGAAGTAGATGCCGTACCGGGCGGCGGTATCGGCGATGCTCTCCCCCCGGGATGCGTCCCAGATGGACGGATCCGCCACGCTGTCCACGATTTTCCGGCCCCTCAGCCAGGGGTGCTCCCGTTCCAGCCGTGCGAAGCGGCGAAACTGCTCCTCCGGGGGCCAGCGCACCCCCTCGTTGGGGGTCTGGGTGCAGCCGTAGACCTCCAGGATCCGGTAGAGCACCCCGTCGTAGTCCACCGCCCAGTAGCCCAGGGAGAAGGGCTTGTTGTAGCCGAAGTCGTAGGAGCGCAGGATGTGCCACCCCCGGCGCTCTCCCTGGTTCAGGTCGAAGGGCGCGATGACGTGGGTGAACCGGCCTTGCCTCGCCGCCTGCTCCGGGGTGATCCCCGCCTTGGCGCAGCGCTTCGGATCCGGGGACAGCCGCAGCTCCTCGAAAAACTGGCCCTGGAAAATATCCCACCGGCCGTAGAGCCAGGCCTCCCGGAGCTTCGGCGGCAGCTTTTCCAGGCTGCGCAGGTACTCCGGCTGGCTGTCCAGCAGGGCCTGATTGTCCGTCACCAGGGCCTGGATGAAGGAATAGTCCTCCGGCCGTTCCTCCGGGGTATACTGCCGGTCGAGAAAGAGCCGCTTGAAATACCCGTGGCTGGGGCCGCCGGGGTTCAGGGTGTAATACGTCCGCTTGGGGAAGGCCCCCACTCCCCGGACGCAGGCGTCAATGGCCACCAGCCATTCCTCCTGGAACTGCCCCGCCTCGTCGGCGAACCACACGTCGTACTCCGCCCCCTGGTACTGGCCCAGATGGGCGTCGCAGTCGCAGTAGCCGAACCAGATGGTGGAGCCGTTGGGGAATTTGAACACCTTTTCCGTGGTGTTGTACTTCGCCGCCTTTTGCAGCAGGGTCAGCAAAGGGGTAATGTGGTTGTTCAGCAGCTCCCGGTAGGTTCTTCGGGTGATGAGGATCTTGATCCCCGGGAAGTTCAGGGCCAGCAGCACCGCCTTCCACCGGACGAACCAGCTTTTCCCGCCCCCTCTGGCCCCGCCGTAGGCCACGTACCGGTGCCTGTCCAGCAGGGCCTGACGCTGCTTGGGGTTGGGCGGGGGCATTTCTAGCCGGCAAAGTCCGGCAGCTCTCCGGCCAGGGTCACCACCAGGGTCTTTTCCCCGCCCTCCTCCTGGAGGGCTTTCAGCTCCTTGAGCATGGCCAGGATCTGCCGCAGGCCGTCCCGATCCACCACCGTCCCCGGCTGGAATTCCTTGCGCTCCTCGGTGACCGTCCCCTCCGGGGTGTCCCGCCGGGTCTTGTACACCACCGGCTGCATCCGCACCTGCTCCAGGGCCTGCTCCAACCGATCCAGAACCCCCTCCAGCAGCCGGTCTACCCGATCCTGCCGGGCGGTCTGGGCCTGCCGGCGAAATTCCTCCCGCTGCCGCTGCCAGTTCTCCGCCTTGGCCCGGCGGCGCAGGGTGCTCCGAGGCACCCCATAGGCCCGGGCCAGGGCGGCATAGCTGCTGTCCGTGGTCACATAGTCCTGCTGTATCGTCTCCCATGGGATCAAATTCGAACCCTCCTGTCGTTTTGGTTTGCTCCATGATACCACCTCCCCGGGATTTTCTCTATCCCAAAACCCATCAAGGGTATTTCTCCATAAGCATCCGGTAAAGCTCGCAGCAAATGTAGCGTTTGCAGCAGAATTCCCGGGTATGGAGCTGAAAATCCTCCCGGCGGCGAAACCGCAGGGTCAGGCTGCTTTTGTCCACCGGCCCTTCGCAGATGACCCGGCGCTTGCCGTCGTCGCTGAGGTAGAAGGGGCAGCCCACTTCCACCTGAAGATAGGATCCGCTGGCCATGGCCTCACCTCCTTTCCTGCCGCAGCATCTGGGCGATGGCTTCCAGCTCCGCCTGGCCCAGCTCCCCGCCGCCCTGGGGCGGCTCCCGGGGCGGCGACTGCCACTGCCCCCGGCGGATCCAGTTGGTCAGGTAGGGGATGTACCGGCCCCCCTCCTTGGCCCACTGCTCCGAACGCAGCCAGAGCCTGAGATTCCGCCGGGCCAGCGCCAGCTCCGATGCCGTGGTGATGGCCGCCCCCAGCTCCCGCCGGGCTGCCGCAGGATCCCCCAAACGATTTTTCGGGTATTCTCCCATAAACGCCGCCTCCCAATCCGGCGCGAGACACGTCCCGGCCTGTGTCTGTGCCTCCTGTTCCGTCTCCTTCTCCTGTTCCTTCTCCATCTCCATATCCATATCCATCTCCATATCCTTCTCCTGTTCCTTGAGGGCTTTTCTGTCCGGGAGGGAATTTCCCTCCGGGAGGGGTTTTCCCTTCGGGAGGGAATTTCCCTCTGAGAGAGGGGTTTCCTCCCGGAGGGCGTTTCCCCCGGCAGACATAGCCCTGGTCTTGGAGGCCTTCTGTGTGGTTTTGCTCAGGGCGTTTCCCTTGGCTCTGCGTCTTCCGCTTTCCAGCACCGGGCGAATCAGTCTGAAAATGGTACTGGGAAGGCCGGTAAGCTCCGGCTCCGCCCCATCCAGGGCGAAGGCGCAAATCGCCATCACAGCTGCCTTGAACTCCGCTTCCGGCAGCTCCGCCAAAACCTCGTAGTAGCTTCGGAAAAAGGTGAATTGATTCCGGTCTCCGGCCAGCTTATCCATAGCCTCACCTCATTCCAGCCGCAGTTGCCGATCCCCGGGGCTGACCACCAGCCGGATGACCTGGGCGTCGGTGTCCTCCAGGGTGGTGACGGCCTCGGCGTTGTCGATGAATACCGGGGCGGTGAAGCCGTAGAACCGGCCCAGGGCGTTGAGGATGTCCAGCCCCAGGTTCACCCTGGCCCCGGTGTTCAGTCCCAGCCAGGGAACCCCCCGGTAGACCAGGTCGCACCGCTCCTCCAAACCGCCCTCCACCTTCTCCCGGAACAGCCGGAAGGAGGCCAGCCGGAACAGGGCGTTCACCCGGCCCTCCACGTAAGCGGCCTTGCGGCGGTAGAAGCTGTCCAAGGCGTCCAGCTGGGCCTCGATCCGGGCCAGCTGGCCCAGCACCCGGCCGGCCTCCTCCCGCAGCTGCTCTTGGCGCTCCAAGGCCCGGCGGCAGGCCCGCTCCCGGGCCAGGATCTCTCCCACTTCCCCCAGCTCCCGGCGGCACCGGGCCAGCTCCCCTTCCAGGGCTTCCCGGGCCTGGGGTTTCTCGCCGCTCTCCAAATCCGCCGCCTGGGCCCGCAGCTGCTGCCCAAGGGCCTGGCGCTGCTCCCGGCCCTCCCGCAGCCGTTCCAGGGCCTCCGCCGTCCGGGCCAGCCCCGCCTCCCGGTTCCGGCGGTAGGCGGCCAGGGCCTTTTCCAGCCGCTCCCGGGGCAGGGTCTGGCCGCAGGCGGGGCAGCGGCTCCCCGGAGGGGCCTCCTCTTCCAGGGCCTGCCGCTCCCGGTTCAGCCGTTCCTCCTCCCGGCGGCTCCGTTCCTCCTCCCCCCACAGCCGTTCCAGCTGGGCGTTCAGCCGCTCCAGCCGGGACTGCCGGGGCCATTGCTCCGGCCGGGCCAGGGCCTCCAGGGCCTCCGTCAGGGCCTGCTGCCGCTCCAGCAGCACCCGCCGCTGTTCCTCGGCCCGGGAAAAGTCCGGATGCCCCGTGCCGTCCAGCAGCCGGCGGCACTCGTCCAGCCGGGGCGGCAGCTCGTCCTTGCGCCGGGTCAGCTCCCGGCGGCGGCCCAGCAGCTGCCGCCGGTATTCCTCCAGAGGCTTGCCGCCGCTCCCCCGGGCCAGTTCCCGGTATTCCTCCCGCTGGCCCAGCAGCTCCTGATCCGTGGGGCATTGGGCCATGTCGAACAGAATGGCCCGGCGCTCCTGCCAGCTCAGCTCCCCAGGGAAGCGGAACAGGCCGGTCATCAGCCGAAAGGCCTCCTCCGGCGCCGCCTGGGCCACCCGCTCCTGGAAGACCTGCTTGCGCGCCGGCGCGCCGTCTACGAAGTATTCGCAGCTGTGGCCGCCGAAGCGCTTGTCCCCGCCCTTGCCTGTCCACACCTCCCGAAGGGTGCGCCGCAGGGTCAGGGGCCTGCCCTCCACCGTCAGCACCGCCTCCACCGAAGTGATGGCCCCGTGATCCCGGACGGCCCCGTCGGCGCTGAGGGGCTTCACGTCCATGAGGGTGTCCGCGTTGCCCCGGCTGTCCCTGCCGAACAGCAGCCAGGTCAGAGCGTCGCTGAGGCTGGTCTTTCCGGCGCCGTTGTCGCCGTACACCGTGGCGCTCCGGCCCCGGAAGTCCAGCTCCAAATGCCGGTGGCATTTGAAGTTTTCCAGGGTCAGCCGGTGCAGCCGAATGTCTTTCTTAGGTTCCTCCAACAAAATTCCTCCTTCCGAAACACTATTTGTGCTCATCCGTGGCAAAAAAAAGACTCTCCACCGACCGGCCGTAGTAGGCGGCGATCCGCCGCTTCACCTCGTCCCTGGGGGTTCGCCGTCCCCGCTCGTACATCGACAGGGCGGACTGGGTGATTTCCAGAGCCTGTGCCACCAGCTTCTGGGGGCGCTTGCCCCGCAGGGCTCGCAGCTGTGTTCCTGTTTCCATGACGCGTTCCTCCTTCTTGAGCACGATTCGTGCTTTGTGTCACCATCATACACAGATAGTGCTCAGCTGTCAAGAAAAATATCACGCAAAAAGTGCACAAAATGTGTCGGTCACATTTTGTGCACTTTTACCCTTGTATTTTGAACACGTATAGTGTATAATCCCGGTAACCCCCATTGGGAACAAGGAGGAATGGCATATGGCAAAATTCAGCCAGCGGCTGCGCCAGCTGCGCCAGGAGCGGGAGATGACCCAGCAGACCCTGGCCAAGGTTCTGAAGATCTCCAAGAGCAGCGTGAATATGTACGAGCGGGGAGAGCGGGAGCCGGGGCTGGAAATGCTGGAGCTGATCGCGGACACCTTCAACGTGGACATGGACTATCTTCTGGGGAAAAGCGACTGCCCCAACCGGGCGGCCCTGGAGCCGCTGCCGTCCAACGTGGTGCCGATTCCGCCCATGCGGAAGATCCCTCTGGTGGGCTCCATTGCCTGCGGCGCGCCGATTCTGGCCCAGGAGCACGTGGAGGACTACGTTCAGTCCCCGGCGAACATCCACGCGGAGTTCGCCCTGCGGTGCAAAGGCGACTCCATGATTAACGCCCGGATCTTCGACGGGGACATTGTCTACATCCGCCAGCAGCCCCAGGTGACCAACGGCGAAATCGCGGCGGTGCTCATCGACGGGGAAGCCACCTTGAAGCGGGTGCGGCTTTACGGCGACCACATCGCCCTGGAGCCGGAGAACCCCATGTACAAGCCCCTGGTCTTCTGGGGGGAGGAGATGAACCAGGTTCACATCCTGGGCAAAGCCGTCTACTTCACCAGCGCCGTCCGCTGACCCCTCCCCTTTCCCTCTTCACTATTCACTCCCCGTCCACCGCAGCGGCTCAAAAAGACGCGCTGCCCATCCCCCTGCCCAGACGGGAGCTTTCAGGAGGCTCTCGGCAGGGGCTGCCGCGCAGAAAAACGCACTGCCCATTCCCTGCCGGGGGCGGTACTTTCTTGACGGGCAAGAAAGTACCCAAAGAAGCCCGCCAGGGGCGGCGCTGAGTTGCGTGCTCCCGCACGCAAAGCCGCCCGCCCCTGGACCCCACCCGGCGCGCTCCGGTTGGGTGCCGGTATTCCCTTCCGCCACGCAAGCGGCGCACTGCCCGAATGGGCGCTTGCCACGAAATCCCTGCCCAGACGGGA
>CALWXQ010000085.1 GCA_944385545.1 uncultured Oscillospiraceae bacterium
CCGACGGCTGGACGGCGGCGGCTCCATACAGTTCCCCACCGGGGAACTGGCAGCGAGGGCCTTATCCACCCCATAAAAACCGTCCGTAAGGGCGGTTTTTTGCGGGGCGGATAATGGGACTCGAACAATAAGATGCGGCCCTCCGGCGGAGGGCCGCCCGCCGACGGCTGGACGGCGGCGGCTCCATACAGTTCCCCACCGGGGAACTGGCAGCGAGGGCCTTATCCACCCCATAAAAACCGTCCGTAAGGGCGGTTTTTTGCGGGGCGGATAATGGGACTCGAACAATAAGATGCGGCCCTCCGGCGGAGGGCCGCCCGCCGACGGCTGGACGGCGGCGGCTCCATACAGTTCCCCACCGGGGAACTGGCAGCGAGGGCCTTATCCACCCCATAAATAAGGCGGCCCTCCGGGCCGCAGGCTGTGTTAAGTCAATAAGCACGACATATAAGAATTAGTCAGATTGATTTCTGGCAGAAAGGAAAATAGCAATGGTATTTGAAGAAAAGAAAATAACTTTAAAAGACGGTAGAACGGCTATTTTGAAGAGTCCATGTGTTGAGGACGCGGAAAAGATGCTGAACTACATAAAGAAATCGTGTGGTGAGACTGACTTTCTCGCACGTTATCCTGAGGAGTGGAACATTACCGTGGAGCAAGAGGAAGCATGGGTAAACCGTCTGCGCTCCGCTCCCGATACCTTGGGAATCACATGCTATATCGACGGTGAGGTTGCAGGCAACTGTGAGATCAGCTTCAGAGGTGGAATGAAAACCTCGCATCGAGCAACTATCGCGATTGCAATTCTCAAGGATTATTGGAACCTTGGTATCGGCTCCGCAATGTTCGAGGAGCTTGTTGCCGCGGCACAAAATCACGGAACCGAGATCATGGAATTGGAGTTTGTCGAGGGCAATGACCGAGCAAGGCATTTGTACGAGAAATTCGGTTTTTGTGTGGTTTCCGAAAAGCCCAATGCGTTCAAGCTTAAGGATGGCACTTATCGGAACGAGTTCTATATGCAGAAGTATTTGTGTGAACTATGACACTAAGAACAGGCAGAAAGCATCGACTTGTTTCCTGTAAAAGCTGCGCATTCACAGGAACAATTTATTTCAGCGCCCGCCATAGGCATGGACGCGTTTTGGCTGGGTGTAAACGAAGGGGCACTGTGGCGCGTTCACAAAAAGTTGTAGATTTCCCGAAAACTATGTGCTAAAATAATCATGAAGGGAAGGGATGGCCATGGAAACGATGACACCGGCGGCAGAATCCGCGCTGCTGGACAGCGGCAAGGCTTTGGACGCGGTCTGCAAGCGGGTTCTTTCTCAGAAGCCCATCCTTGCCTGGATCATGAAGGCTTGCGTGACGGAGTATGCCGGAATGGAGGCCCGGGAAATTGAGAAATATATCGAGGGAGCTCCCCAGGTGGGGGAGGCTGCCGTCCTGCCGGATCAGACGAATCACCCGGTGATCCAGGGGCTGCGGAACGAGGATACCAGCCTAACCGAAGGCATCGTCACCTATGACATCCGCTTCCGGGCGACGGTTCCCAATACGGCTGAGAAGATCGGGCTGATCATCAATATAGAGGCCCAGAGCAATTCTCATTCGGGGTATCCCCTGCTGAAACGGGGCATCTACTATTGCAGCCGGATGATCTCCGCCCAGCATGGCCGGGAGTTTACCAAGTCCCACTACGGACAGCTGAAAAAGGTCTACTCCATCTGGGTCTGCACCGACGCCCCGGAAAAGGAGCAGAACACCATTACCCAGTATGTCATCCAGGAGCGCAATCTGATCGGCCAGGTAAACGCCAGGAAGGAAGATTATGACCTACTGAACGTCACCATGCTCTGCCTGGGTGACAAGGTTCAAGAAGAAGTTGGCGCCTTACAGCTGTTATACACGCTCCTGATCTCCCGGGAGAGCTATCGCAAAAAGTTACAGATGATGTCGGAGGATTACCACATCGCCATCACAGAACCTATGGAACAGGAGGTATCCCAAATGTGCAATATCAGTCAAGGAATCGCAAGCAAGAACCGGGCGGAAGGCCGGGCGGAAGAGCGCTTGGAAATGGTTCGCAATTTAATGCAAGCTATGGCTGTGTCCGCAGTCCAGGCAATGGATCTTTTGAGGATCCCCCCTGAGCAGCGGCCCGCCCTGTTGGAAAAACTACAGCAGTAAGCTGAAAAAACCGTCCGAAAGGACGGTTTTTTTCTTGCCACGGCCAGGGAGGAGCGGGGGCAACCCCAACTGCGTTGTTATTGCCGGCCTTCCTCCCGGTTTTCCCGCTGTTCCAGGCAGATCAGCAGCACGGCGATGTCCGCGGGGCTGACGCCGGAGATCCGGCCGGCCTGGCCGATGGACACCGGGCGGATCTGCTGGAGCTTCTGCCGGGCCTCCAGCCGCAGGCCGGGGATGGACAGGTAATCCATATCCGGCGGCAGCTGCCGGGCCTCCTCCTTGCGAAATTCCGCCACCTGCTTCTCCTGCCGGGTCAGATAGCCGGCGTACTTGATCTGGATCTGCACCTGCCGGGTCACCTCCGGAGGCAGCTCCGGCCGCTGGGGGTCGAAGGGGGCCAGGTCTTCATAGGTGACCTGGGGGCGGCGCAGCAGATCCGCCAACCGGGCGGAGGCTTCCACGGGGGCGGAGTCCCGGGCCTGCAGCATGGCGTTCAGCGCCGGGGAAGCCGCCACGCCCCGGCTCTCCAGCCGGGCGCATTCCCGGGCCACCGCCCGGTACTTTTCCTCCACCGCCTCCAGCCGCTGCCGGGATACCAGTCCCACCCGGGCGCCGATGGCAGTCAGCCGCTGGTCGGCGTTGTCCTGGCGGTGGAGCAGCCGGTATTCCGACCGGCTGGTCATGATCCGGTAAGGCTCCTGGGTTCCCTTGGTCACCAGATCGTCGATGAGAATGCCGATGTAGCTGGTGTCCCGGGTGAGAATCAGCGGCTCCCTGCCCAGCAGCTTTAAGGCGGCGTTGACCCCGGCCACCAGGCCCTGGGCGGCGGCCTCCTCATAGCCGGAGGTGCCGTTAAACTGCCCCGCCCCGTACAGGCCCTCCAGGGTCTTGACCTCCAGGGTGGGCTTGAGGCAGGTAGGATCCACGCACTCGTATTCAATGGCGTAGGCGGGGCGCATCATTTCCCCGCGCTCCAGGCCGGGGATGGTGCGCAGCATGGCGATCTGCACATCCTCGGGCAGGCTGCTGGACAGGCCCTGGATGTACATTTCCTCGGTGTCCAGGCCGCAGGGCTCAATAAACAGCTGATGCCTGGGCTTGTCCGCGAAGCGGACGATCTTCGTCTCGATGCTGGGACAGTACCGGGGGCCGACCCCGGAGATGGTGCCGTCGTACATGGGACTGCGGTGAAGATTCTGCCGGATGATGGCATGGGTCTGCTCATTGGTATAGGTCAGATAGCACACCGCGGAGTTGTTCACCCGGTGCTCCGTGCGGAAGGAAAACGGCTCGGCCTCCTCGTCTCCCGGCTGCAATTCCATTTTGGAAAAGTCGATGCTCCGCCGGTTCACCCGGGGCGGGGTGCCGGTTTTGAACCGGCGCAGGGGCAGGCCAAGGCCGCGCAGGTTCTCCGCCAGGCCCTGGGACGGGTGCATCCCGTCGGGGCCGGAGCAGACCACGCTTTCGCCGGTAATCACGGTGCTGTCCAGGTAGGTGCCGGTGGCGATGATTACCGCCCTAGCCCCATATTGGGCGCCCAGCTGGGTGCACAGGCCGGTGACCCGGCCATTCTCCGTCAGGATCCGGGTTACCTGGGCCTGCTTCAGCTCCAGGTTGGGCTGCCGCTCCAGCACGTGCTTCATGTACTGCTGGTATTTTCGCCGGTCGGCCTGGGCACGAAGGGAGTGAACGGCGGGGCCTTTGCCCCGGTTGAGCACCCGGTACTGGATGCAGCAGTGATCCGCCGCCAGGCCCATCTCCCCGCCCAAAGCGTCCAGCTCCCGAACCAGATGGCCCTTGCCGGTGCCGCCGATGGCGGGGTTGCAGGGCATATTCCCCACGGCGTCCAGGTTGATGGTGAACAGGATGGTGCGCAGTCCCAGCCGGGCGGCGGCCAGAGCCGCCTCGATCCCCGCGTGGCCCGCGCCCACCACCGCCACATCGCATTGGCTTACGAAATAGGTCATGGCGCTCAGACTCCCTCGTCCTCCCCGGCCTCCCGCCGGGTCTTCTTCTCCTGCTGAGGCAGCAGGAAGGGGCGGCACACCACCTCGCAGCGGTGGATGGGGGTGCCCAGGCTGTGGAACTTCTCCTCATAGCCGGTCATGATCCCCACCACGCCGTCCTTATGCAGGTCGTCGGTGAGGTTCTTCACCTCCAGGCCGCACAGGGCAAATTCCTCCTGGGCGTAGGCAAACAGAGGCGCGTTGTCGGTTTTGAAGTGCAGCTCGCCCCCGGGGCGCACCACCCGGCAGTATTTGTTCAGAAAGGCCCGGTGAACCAGGCGGCGCTTGGCGTTCTTCTTCCGGGGCCAGGGATCGGGGAAGTTGATGAACAGCCGGTCGATCTCCTCCGGAGCAAAGACGTCCTCCATAGCGGCCACGTCCATATCGATGAAAAATACATTGGTCAGCCCCAGATCCCGGGCCTTTTCCATGGCCACCACCATAGCCTCCCGGCAGCGCTCCACCGCCACCAGCAGCACGTCGGGGTTGGCGGCGGCGGTCTCGGCGGTGAACTTGCCCTTGCCGCAGCCCAGCTCCACCCACAGCGCCCCGCAGTCCGGCTTCAGGCTCCGCCAGGCCCCCTTCCGGGCCTGAGGCTCCGTAATCCGCAGGGCCTGACAGGCCTCCATCCGGGGCTGTAAATTCCGCATTCGTCTCATTCGCATAGAACTATCCTCCAAAGGGCCTCAGGCCCCTAACGTTTCCATTCATTCCTGATTTGCTCATCGACTTGAGGCAGCAACAGCATCTTGGGTTCCGATTTCTCCCAGCAGCATCCACATAAACGGTTCACCCTTTACACCAAGCCCACCCAAAATGCCGCAATCCGGCGCCAGGCCCGGATAGCGCGCGCCGGGAGGGGGGGCAGGGGAGGGCGGCTTTGAGAGCGGGAGCTATCAACTCAGCGCCTCCCCTGGCCGGCTTCTTTGCTTCCTTTCTTGCCGGAACAAGAAAGGAAGGCCCCCGGCAGGGTCGGGGAGCACTTGCCTCTATTTCAGCACAATTACAGTCAGCAAGTCTGCCTCATTATACCACAGGCCCCCGCCGGACGCAATGCCCCGGGCGCAGAAAAGCAGCCCCGAAGAAGCATCCTCGGGGCTGCCGGAATCGCGGGATCAATCCGCCACGTAGGGCAGCAGAGCGATCTGACGGGCGCGCTTGATGGCGGTGGTCAGGTCGCGCTGGTGGGCGGCGCAGGTGCCGGTGGTACGGCGGGGCAGGATCTTGCCGCGCTCGGACAGATACCGGCGCAGCTTAGCGGTGTCCTTGTAGTCGATGGCGGTCACCTTATCCACGCAAAACGCGCAAACCTTTTTCCGTCTGCGCGGGCGCATACGCTGTTCGTTAGCCATGGGTTTTCCCTCCTTGTAAGTCTTTTGGAAAAGTTCGGTAAATCAGAAGGGCAGCTGGGCGTCGTCGTCTTCGAGCATGGCGAAATCCGAAGCCGGGGCGCTGGCCGGGGCGCTGTAACCGCCGTAATTGGGGGTCTGAGCGCCGGGGGCGGAGAAGCCGCCGTAGTTGGGGGTCTGCGCGCCGGGATTTCCATAGCTGCCGGCGCCGGAAGCGGAGCCGGCGTCGCTGCTGCGCTTGCTCTCACCGAAGTAGACATTGTCAGCCACCACTTCGGCGTTGCGGCGTCTGCCGCCGTCTTTATCCACCCAGTTGCGGATCTGGAGCCGTCCGGAAACCACGATCATGCTGCCCTTGGTGAAGTACTTGGAGACAAACTCGCCGGTTTGCCGCCAGGCAACGCAGTCAATGAAATCGGTTTCCCGCTCGCTGCCGTCTCTGCCGCCGAAGTCACGGTCAACAGCCACGGAGAAGCTGGCCACGGCAATGCCGCTGCCGGTACGGCGAAGCTCGGGGTCACGGGTCAGGCGGCCCATGATGACGATGTGGTTGAGCATAGCTTAGCCCTCCACAGCGGTGGTCAGGCAGCGCATAACGCCTTCGGTGATCTTCATCACACGCTCCAGCTCCGCGGGGAACTCGGGCTTGGACTCCAGATTCATCAGGACGTAGTAGCCCTCGTTCAGATCGTTGATGGGGTAGGCCAGACGACGCTTGCCCCAAACATCGATAGAAGTCAGAGTACCCTCCGCCTC
>CALWXQ010000086.1 GCA_944385545.1 uncultured Oscillospiraceae bacterium
GATTTGAAAGGGTTTCTTTCGCCCCTCCAGCGGCGCATGATGAGAGAATTGCTGGCACATCTGGATGAGCTGAATGCGCATATCAAGAATCTGGATGATGAGATCGATCACTTCATGAAAGAGGACGAAGTGGAAGCAAGCAAAGCAATTCAGCAGACCCCCGGAATTGGGAACACTAGCGCACAGGCCATCATTTCCGTGATTGGAACGGATATGAGTCGTTTCCCAACAGACAAACACATTTCAAAATGGGCAGGATTGTGTCCAGGCAATAATGAGAGTGCCAGAAAACGAAAATCAGGAAGGACAGCCAAAGGGAATAAGGTTCTCAGAACAACGTTGATAACCTGCGCACACTCGGCGGTCAAAAACAAAAACAGCTATTTCAGTGCACAGTATGCGAGGATTAGTGCTCACAGAGGAAAGAAGCGAGCAATCGTTGCAGTAGCCCATTCCATGCTGATAGCGATCTATCATATGCTTTTGGAAAAGACGGATTTCCATGATTTGGGCGCCGGGTATTACAATCAATTCAACAAAGAGCGAAAAGCAAACAGTATGATAAGGAAACTAAAAGAACTGGGCTACGAAGTAACAGTTGCCACACCTGTGCTGACTGCCTGATTCAATACTGAAAACTATCTTCTCAACCACCATAGGGGTAGTTTGCCCTTTTAACCGCTCGACTGAGAGAAGGTTTCACAGTAAATCTTTCATCTCTTTCATCCGAATTGATGAAAGAGATGAAAAGAGAATCAGTATCAAACAAACTACCCAACCTGGAATGCCAGGTTAGGTGCCGCTGAAAGAGACATGGGGCGGCGGCCCTTTCCCTTAATGGGTCAGGATCCGGGCCAGGGGGGGACGTTTGACCTCCAAGGCGCCTTTGGGGCAGAATTCCTGGCAGCAAAAGCAGCGGATGCACCGGCCTCGGTGGATCCGTGGCTTTTTGTCCCGCATCTTGATGGCATGGGCCGGGCACAGCGCGGCGCACTTGCCGCAGCCGGCGCACCGCTCCGGCGCCAGGGTGGGGCGGGGAGAGATCAGCTGGCCGATAGCCTTCCCGGTGAGCACTCCGGCTTTCCCGGGCAGAAGGCTGCGGAACACGGTGCTTTTGGCCGGGGGGAGCTTCAGATCCTGCCGGCACCAGGGCAGCAGTTCCGCCGGGAACTGGGTCTGGTCAACCAGCCCCCGGGCCAGGGCCGCCTGCTGGGTGGGGATCCGCTCCGGCTCCATGCCCATCAGCCGGGCGCAAACCTGATCCAGGTCAAAGGGACTTTGGGAGGCCAGCACCAGGCCCATGGGATGGGGCGTTCCGGCGGTGGGGCCGTTGCCCTCCATAATCATCACGGCGTCCACCAGGTGCAGCCGGGGCTTCCAGTACAGCTGCAGATCCACCAGCATGTCCGCAAAATCCGTTGGCTCCGGAAACCGGTAGTGAAATTCCGGCTTGATGGTGCCGGGGATAACGCCGAACAGATTCTTCACCGCGCCGGTCATGGCCATCATGCCATGGGTTTTCAGCTTGCAAAAGTTGATAATGGCGTCGCAGGAATCCAGCCAGGCGGTGTAGGGAAAGCTTTTCAGCACCTTTCCCTCAGGATAATCGGCCTGGGCAACGGAGAAGTCCCGGTTCAGCTCCGCCCCGATATCCTCCAGACCGCACAGGCGGTAGACCCGCTGCAAATGGGCGGCATTGTACAGCCCTCCCGGGCTGTCTCCCACGATCACCCGGGCGCCCCGTTGGCGCAGCAGCGCCGTCAGGGCTTGCAGCAGCGCCGGATGGGTGGTGGCGGCGGCGTCGGGGGAAGCGGCGTGAACCAGGTTGGCCTTGATGCCCACGGTCATGCCCGGCTGTACCCAGTCCAGAGTATCCGCCACGGCGCTGAGGGCGGCGGCGCAGGATTCCGGCGTGTAATCGGTGCAGGGTGCGGCGTATACCATAAAGAAACCTCCGGAAAACAGGATTTTCTTCATTGTATCACAGGTTTGCCCTTTCGGGAACCTCTGAAAAGATCCGCAGACTCTTTTTTCCCTGCCCGGATCCCCTCAGGTCAGCCCCCACTGGGCGAAGGCTTCAAAGCCGCCCATGGCGCGGATGTATTCTCGGGCGATCTCCACGATTTCCCCGTAGGGTCTGCCGTCCACCGTATCATCGCCGATGGCGCAGTACAGCTCCACAGGCCTTCCGGTTTTCTGGGCCTTGAGGAAGGCGTAGATATTCACGGACACGTCGGCTTTGGACAGATCCTTGCCGTGAAGACCGCCGCCGGTGACGGAGTCGGCCATGTCGCTGCCCAGCTTTCGGTTTGTGGCCCCGGCGTCTACATCGGCGCCGCCTGTCCAGTCCCCCAGATGGTTGACCAGGGCGTTGGGGTAGGCTGCCCGGAGCTCCTCCGTTGGGGCGTTGCTTTGGCAGAGAATGAGGTTGCTGCCGCTTAAAATGTACTTGCCGTCGTAGGGGTAGTGCTGATACAAGGCCCGGGCAATCTGAGAGAGCAGCTTCTGCTCCTGAGTCAGGGGCATTCCCTTGAAAATGCCGTTGTCGCCGCAGCGGGGGCCTCGGGTCTGATTCTCGGCCAGGTGGACATCCTGGGGATGGATGCTGATATCCGGGGTCACCGTGCCGGCGATGCGCTGGATGGCGGCGCGGATCCGCGCCGTATCCAGCCGGGCGCTGGTCTCAATGATGACATGGCAGACCCCGTGGCCGATGAGTACCTCCACGGCGATTTTCGGATCCCGCTCCGCCTGATACGCCAGGTCTACAATGGCTCCGGCAATCCGATCCGCCACCTTGTCCGGGTGGCTGGGATTTACTTTTTCGAACATAGAATTTTCTGCTCCTTCCGTTTGCTGTTTCCAGGCTCACCGGTTGCTGCCCCAGTAGACCAGCGCCAGCATGCCGGGGCCGGTGTGGGCGCCGATGATGGGGCCGATCTGCGCGACGCGGATTTCCGCTTCCGGGAACCGCTCCGCCACGGCGGAGCGTAATTGTTCCGCTGCCTCCGGGGCGTCCCCGTGGCCGGTGAGGATCATGCGGCCCATATCCGGCAGCCATCCCCGGCGCATTCATTCCATCTGCGCGGCGATTGCTTTCTTTCTGCCACGGGGCTTTTCCGCTACCTGCAAGCATTCCCGGTCGTCCACATGAAGCAAGGGCTTGATGCCCAGGGCAGACCCTGCCACTGCGGCGGCGGCAGACACCCGCCCGCCGTGGCGAAGATGCTCAAACACATCCACCGTAAACCAATGGCAGACTTCCAGGCGATGCTCCGTCACCCACCGGGCCAGGGCATGAATATCCAGGCCCTCCTTTTGCTTTCTGGCAGCCTCCCGCACAAGAAAGCCTTCCCCCACGGAGGCGCACAGGGTATCTACGAAAAGGATATTCCGCTCCGGATACCTTTGACGCAAATCCTCCAGGCACAGCATGGCTGACTGGTACGTGCCGGACATCCCAGAGGAGAAGCACAAATACAGAATATCGTTCCCCTGCTCCAGGCAGGGCTGAAAATGAGAATAATAGACGGAGGGGTTGATTTGAGAGGTACTCGCGAAGTTCCCTTCCCTTTGCAGGCGGTAAAAGGTATTCACAGAAATTGTCCCGGAAGGGCCGTAGGTGTATGATTGCCCTCCGATTTCCAGCTCCATGGGCAGAATCCGCACAGAGGGAAGCCCTTTCATGCTTTCCGGGCAAACGTCCGCTGTGGCGTCTGTGAATATCTGATAGGCCGCCATCGGTCAAGCTCCCTTTTCGCAGCGGTCACAGCCTCCGCAGCCCTGCCAGAGCCGCTCCGCCGTTTCCTTCCAGGCTTGGGCATAGGGCGTGGTCTTGTCGCACAAGCGATCCGCGCTCTCCGGGCTTTGATAGTCCGTGCTCACAGCGCCGGTCTGCCGCGCCATTTCCCGCAGGCACTCCGGATTTTCCAGCATGGGACAGGGGCGAAGCATATTTTCATTGAAGGGCTGGTTGTGGTAGTAGGCCATAAACAGGGGGCTTTTCAGGGCCTCCAGCAGGGACACGTCGTGGATGTTGCAGTTGGAATAGTGGATGAACACGCAAGGCTCCACATCGCCCTTGGCGTTGATGTGCAGATACCGCCGTCCTCCGGCAATGCAGCCGCCCACATACTCCGCGTCGTTCTGGAAGTCCATGGAGAAAATGGCCTTGGTCTGACGGAAACGGCGGACGCGGCGGTACATTTCTGTCCGCTGCTCCGGTGTGGGCAGCAGCTCCACGGCGGCGTCATTGCCCACAGGCATATAGTGGAAGAGCCAGACAAACAAAGCGCCGCTGTTGATCATCAGGTCAAAGTATTCTTCGCTGCTGACGTCGTCCACGTTCCGGCTTGTATAGCAGGTGGAGATGCCGAAGGGCAGCTTATGCGCCTTCAGCAGGGCCATGGCGTTGCTGACTTTCTCAAAAACCCCGTCGCCCCGGCGTCCGTCGTTGGCCTCCCGGAAGCCTTCCAGGGAAATGGCAGCCACAAAGTTCTTCACCCGCAGCATCTCCCGGCAGAATTCCTCGTCAATGAGGGTGCTCGTCAATGAGGGTGCCGTTGGTGAAGGAGAGGAACTCACAGTCCGGGTGCATTTCGCAGATTTTGATGAGATCCTGCTTCCGCACCAGAGGCTCGCAGCCGGTGTAGATGTACATATAGGTTCCCAGCGCCTTGCCCTGGCGGATAATGGAGTCCATGGTTTCCAGGCTCAGATTCAGCCGGTGGCCGTACTCCGCCGCCCAGCAGCCGGTGCAGCGCATATTGCAGGCGGAGGTGGGGTCTAAAAGAATGGCCCAGGGGATGTTGCAGCCCTCCTTGGCCTGGTTCTCCTCCTGGATGGCGCTGCCCTTCGGGCTGGCGTTGAACAGGAAGTTCTGGAAAAAGGCCTTGCGAACGCCGGGATCCAGGTCGTACAGCTTTAGGATCAGCTGATACCAGTTGTTCTTTTCGTCGATCACCTTGCGGATGGCGTCGCACTGGCTGGAATACCAGTCGGCGGGGGTGAATTTATCCACCAGCTCCATCAGCTTGGGGATGTTTTCGTCGGGATTGCCCTCAATGTACTTCAGGGCCTGATTGATGGCAAAGCTTTGCATACTGTCTTTGATGGATTTGCTCATGTATATTCATCCTTTCCCAACGCCCTCCAGGGCGCCTTTTCTCACAGTATACGTCGAAAACGCGCCAGCGTCACCGGACAACACAGGCGCGTCAACGGCCAGAGGAAAGCTTGCTTTCCCGGAAAACAGAGTCCCTGCTCCAAACCCCGTTGGAATCCGCCCATCCTTTGCCGTCCCATGGCTGCCGTCCCATGGCAGGCATCAATACCCATGCGCTTTTGCAGTGCGCCACCATTCATGAAAGGCTTCGGCGCATGGGTATTGATATGCATCCGCATGGGTTGCCCCGTAAGGGGCGAGATGCTGGCATTTATAAATCATTTTACTAGGGAATCTCTGAATAAATCGTCTTTGGCTGAATGCCGGATCTTTTGCCCCATCCGTGCAGCTGACAAAAGCAGGAAATACATACAGGATTCCTCCACTTTTTGAACTTTCGGCTGTGCCAAAATCTCTCGGCATCAGCTCTTGCCGATTTAATCAGAGCTTCCCTAGGAATGCGGAGCCTTCATAGTAAAACCTAAACTCTGCACAAAATTATCCTATACATTTCGGTATCGGTATTTCCAGCATTTCATAAATCTCCCGTTGTC
>CALWXQ010000087.1 GCA_944385545.1 uncultured Oscillospiraceae bacterium
TTAATCAGAGCTTCCCAAGAAACTTTCCGCCGATTCGCATTCCGACGGAATATTTTTCCCTGCCGTGATAGGATGCTTCTATCACAAGGGAAAGGCAGTGGTACAAATGATGGTGACCGTGGAAACCTATTTGCGCCGGGGGCAGAGGCGATTGCAGCGGCTGCTGCTGGAGCCAAGACTGCGCTGGGCGGCCAGAACCGGGGGGTATTTGGGCGGCGGCTTTGTGCTCAGCGCCGCGAGCCTGATGAATCTGCCCCTGCCGCTGTGTATGGGGCTGATCAGCGCCGCCCCGCCGGGGCAGGCGGTGCTGATCTGTCTGGGGGCCATGGCCGGTTACCCCTTCTTCTGGGGGACGGCGGGCAGCCAGGGGCTGGTTTGGTCCGCCGCCGGAGGGCTGCTGGCGGTGATGGTGGGCAGAGATCCCCGTTCCCGGGAGCAGCCAATGATGATCCCCGTCATCGCGGCGCTGCTGACGGCGGTGACGGGGCTGTGCTTTCAGGCGTTTTTGGGGGAGGATACCCCGGTGGTGCTCCATATTCTGCGCACGGCCCTGGCGCTGCTGTCGGGGATGCTGTTCGCCCAGGCCTTCTCCTGCCGGGACGCGGTCACCCACTGGCTCATCGGCGGACTGGGGGTGCTGGCCCTGGCCCAGGTGGAGCCTTTGCCCAACCTGGTTCTGGGGTACGTGGCGGCGGGACTGATGACGGTGACCGGGGCCTTCCCCGAGGCGGCGCTGGCGGGACTGGCCCTGGATCTGGCCCGGATCACCCAGCTGCCCATGACGGCGGTGACCTGTATGGCCTGGCTGGCGGGGATGATCCCCTTTGACAAGCGCTGGCAGCACTACGCCGCCCCTGCCGGGGCGTGTCTGGCGGCCATGGCGGTGTGCGGCGTCCGGGATCTGCCCGCCCTGGCGGGGCTGGCCCTGGGCGGAGGGCTGGGGGCCTTCCTGCCGCCCCGGCCTCTGCCTGCCCGACGCCGGGGGGAGACGGGGCTGGCTCAGGTGCGGCTGGAGCTGGGGGCCAGGCTGCTGGAGTCCACCGCGGAGCTGTTCGTCCGGCTGGAGCCGCCCCCAATTGACCGGGAGGCGCTGCTGGAGAAGGCCCGGCAGCGGGCCTGCGGCGGCTGCTCCGCCCGGAACAGCTGCGCCCAGAGCCGGCAGCTGGATCCGCAGCTGCTGGAGCGGCCCCTGGACGCCCAGTGCCGCAAGTCCGGGCGGCTGATCCCGGAGCTGCGCCGGGCTCAGGATCAGTACCGCGCCATGCAGGCCCAGCGGGCGGCCCAGGGGGAGTACCGGGGGGCGCTGCGGCAGCAGTACCGGTTTCTGGGGGCGTATCTGCGGCGGCTGGCGGACAGGCTGCCCCGGAAGGCGGAATTGGCGGCGCCCTGCTTTCGCATCCAGGTCTCCGCCCGCTCCAAGGGGAAGGATCGGGCCAACGGAGACCGGTGCGTCGCCTTTTCCGGCGCGGACTGCTGCTACTACGTGCTGCTGTGCGACGGTATGGGCACAGGGATGGGGGCGGCTGAGGAGGGGCGCGAGGCCGCCGCCATGCTCCACAGGATGCTCAGCGCCGGGTTCCCGGCGGAGCACGCCCTGGCCAGTCTGAACAGTCTGCTGGCCCTCCGGGGGGCCGCCGGGGCGGTGACGGTGGATCTGGCCCGGATCCGCCTGGATACCGGCATCGCGGAGCTGTATAAGTGGGGAGCGGCTCCCTCCTGGGTGCTCACCCGGGGCGGGGCGGAAAAAATCGGGACAGCCTCCGCGCCGCCCGGGATCTCGGTGGGTGAGAGCCGGGAGATGACACAGAAGCTGTCCCTACGCCGTGGGGAGGTATTGATCTTGCTCAGCGACGGCGTGGACGGAGAGGAAGCCCTGCGCCGGTCTGATCTGTCTCCGGACGCGCCGCCTGGGGAGTTGGCGGCGAAGATTCTGGAGGGGGGCTGTGGCGGCGGGGAGGATGACGCAACGGCGGCGGTCATACGCCTGCGCCCCACAAGCTTGGCTACATCGTAACAGATTCCCGGGAAAAAAGCTGTCGAAACACCAGCGCTGCTGCGGGAAATTCGGTAAAAATCCCGGGATGCTGGGGCTTGGGCCGGGAGCGGCATCGAAACAGTCGAGGATCCGGGGATCCTCCTGGTAAAACACGATCCCCGGCCCCAAAGTCCAATACGCCGGGCGGAGAAGACGGGGCCGGTCAGGGGAGGCCGCCTTCGTCCTCCTCCCGGCTCAGGTAGGGGGCGAACACCTTGCCCAGGAGCCGGGAGTTCAGGTAGGCCGCCAAGGCGAAGTACAGGAACAGCCACACAAAGCCCACCAGGAAGAATAGGTAGGGAGCCAGCATCAGCAGCGCCAGGGGCAGCAGATTCAGCGCCGCCATAGCCAGGGATCGAGGCAGATAGCCAATGGACATGAGCAGGGCGTTTTTCAACGTGCCCCGGAGGGTATTGCTGAACCGGCTGAGCAGGGGGAAGGCGTAGCCGTAGGCCATCAGCCCCACCAGCAGCAGAGCCCCAACGGGCAGATACAGGTAGTGGGCCATGTCCTGCCGGCGGAAGAACAGCGCCATGTCAAACAGTCCCGCCCCGAAGAATACCGCGAACAGCAGCCACAGAACCGTCCCCTGGCGGAAATTGGCCCGGAAGGCCCGGAAGTAGGTGCGCAGGATCCCCTGCTCCCATTGGGTATCCATGGACAGGCATACCGCGTACAGGGCGGCGCTGGCGGCGCCGATGGTGACCACGGGAAGGCAGGTGAGCAAGAACACGCAGTTGAGCAGGGCCAGGTCGTACAGGCGGCTGAGCCCCTGCATCAGCTTGGAATCGGGATGGAACAAGGTTTGCATAGGATCCCTCCTTGAGAAAACGTGGAATACCACCAGTATAACGGTTTTTGCTGCCGATTGCAATGGGGCGGGGCATGCTTTTTGTGAAAATCACCCGGTTCCTCCCCGGGGAAGGGGGAAAGTGCGTGCAAAGTGACTAAAATTTTCGCTTGTGTAAGAATATGCAAAAGTGGCCTTGACTTTTCCGGAAGCCGACGGTATAATTCTGTATTATTACTCAGCGAAACGCGAATATTATTCACTGGAGGCAACCCGTATGAAGAAAGAAAACATAAAGAAGATCGTTCTGGCCTATTCCGGCGGCCTGGATACATCCATCATCATCCCCTGGCTGAAGGAGAATTACAACAATCCCGAGATCATCGCCGTGGCGGGCAACGTGGGCCAGGCGGACGAGCTGGAGGGCCTGGAGGCCAAGGCCATCGCCACCGGCGCCAGCAAGCTCATTGTGGCGGATCTGGTGGACGAGATGGTGGACGAGATCATCATCCCTGCCATGAAGATGGGGGCCAAGTATGAAAATTACCTCCTGGGCACCGCCTTCGCCCGGCCGGTCATCGGCAAGGCCCTGGCCAAGATCGCCCTGGAGGAGGGGGCCGACGCCGTGGCTCACGGCGCCACCGGCAAGGGCAACGACCAGGTTCGCTTCGAGCTGGCCATCAAGCGCTGGGCGCCGGGGATGAAGGTTATCGCCCCCTGGCGGGAGTGGGATATCAAATCCCGGGACGAGGAGATCGACTACGCCGAGGCCCACAACGTGCCGCTGAAGATCAACCGGGAAACCAACTATTCCAAGGACAAGAACCTGTGGCACCTGAGCCACGAGGGCCTGGATCTGGAGGATCCCGCCAACGAGCCCCAGTACGACAAGCCCGGCTTCCTGGAGATGGGCGTCTCCCCCATGGCGGCTCCCGACGCGCCCACCTACGTGACGGTGGACTTTGAGGCCGGCACGCCTGTGGCCGTGAACGGAGAGCGGATGAAGGCTTCCAAGATCATCGAGAAGCTCAACGTCCTGGGCGGCGCCAACGGCATCGGCCTGCTGGACATCGTGGAGAACCGGCTCATCGGCATGAAGGATCGGGGCGTCTACGAGACCCCCGGCGGCACCATCCTCTACGCCGCCCATCAGCAGCTGGAGATGCTCACCGTGGATAAGGAGACGCTGCACCTGAAGCAGAAGCTGGCGGTGGACTACGCCGATCTGATCTACAACGGCAAGTGGTACACTCCCTTGCAGGAGGCCCTGACCGCCTTCGCCAACAAGGCCAACGAGTACGTCACCGGCTCCGTTAAGCTCAAGCTGTATAAGGGCAATATCATCCCCGCCGGCACCACCTCCCCCTACTCGCTGTACTCCGAAGATCTGGTGACCTTCGGCGAAAGCGACTACGACCAGGCCCAGGCGGAAGGCTTCATCAACATCTGGGGCCTGCCCACCCAAGTCCACGCCCTGCGGGAGCTGGGGAAGCTGTAACAACCCGCAACGCCATACCGGAACAAGGGGCGGCGGCTCTGCCGCCGCCCCTTGGCTCTCCTTGGCTTACCCCAAAGGGGCGAGCCAAGGGGCGCTCAAAAGGGGCGAGCCTATCGCAACGGGGCGAGCCTATCGCAACGGGGCGAGCCAGGGGACGCCGGGATCCTGTGGGCGCTGGGGTGCGGGACAAGACACCATCTGTAGAGAAAGGATAACGATCATGGCAAAATTATGGGCCGGGCGGACTGCCGGCGCGGTGGATCCTGTGGCGGATGATTTCAATTCTTCCATTTCCTTTGATAAACGGCTGTACCGGCAGGACATCACCGGCTCCATGGCCCACGCGGCCATGCTGGGGGCCACGGGGATCATTTCCCAGGCTGAGGCGGAGCGGCTGATCGATGGGCTTCAGGAGATCCTGGGGGATCTGGAGTCCGGGGAGCTGGCTGTGGATCTTGGCTGCGAGGACATCCACATGTTTGTGGAGCAGGTGCTGACCCAGCGCCTGGGCGAGGTGGGCAAGAAGCTCCACACCGCCCGCAGCCGCAACGATCAGGTGGCGCTGGATCTGCGGCTGTACCTCCGGGAGGAGATCCGGCAGATCCAGGCGCTGATCCGCCGGGTGCTTCAGGCGCTGCTTCACCAGGCCCGGGAGAATCCCCAGGCCATTATGCCCGGCTACACCCACTTGCAGCGGGCGCAGCCCATCTTATTCAGCCACCATCTCATGGCCTACGCCATGATGCTGCTGCGGGATCTTGACCGGCTGACGGATTGCGCCCGACGGATGAACCAAAGCCCCATCGGCTGCTGCGCGCTGGCCGGCACCACCTATCCCACCGACCGGGAAATGGAGGCCAGGGAGCTGGGCTTTGACGGTGTGACCCGCAATTCCCTGGACGGCGTCTCCGACCGGGACTTTTGCCTGGAGCTGATGAGCGCTTTGTCCATTGTGATGATGCATCTGAGCCGGTTCTCCGAGGAGCTGATCCTCTGGGCCAGCTGGGAATTCAAATTCGTGGAGCTCAGCGACGCCTACACCACCGGCTCGTCCATTATGCCCCAGAAGAAAAACCCCGACATGGCGGAGCTGGCGCGGGGCAAAACCGGCCGGGTCTACGGCGATCTCATGGCCCTGCTTACCACCCTGAAGGGCCTGCCTCTGGCCTACAACAAGGACATGCAGGAGGACAAGGAGGCGGTGTTCGACGCGGTGGACACGGTGAAGATGTGTCTGGAGGTCTTCGCCCCCATGGTGGACACCATGAAGGCCCTGCCGGAAAACATGTACAAGGCGGCCCAGGGCGGCTTCATCAACGCCACGGATCTGGCGGACTACCTGGTGAAGAAGGGCCTGCCCTTCCGCAGCGCCTA
>CALWXQ010000088.1 GCA_944385545.1 uncultured Oscillospiraceae bacterium
AAGGGGCGAGCCAAGGGGCGCTCAGGAGGGGTGGATTTACAGCAGCAAAAAAGGCCGCCGGTGGTGAATACCGGCGGCGGATGGATATGGTTCGGGCTGATCAATCGTAGAGGATTTGGGCGGAGAAGACCCGGTGATCTTGGTCTTCTTCCCGGCGTAGGGCGTCCACCTGGAGGCATTTGTCCGAGAGCAGATCCCATTTCAGCTCCAGTTCCTGGCCCTCCCGGGCTTCGCTGAGGTAGCAGACGGTGAACTCCCTGGGGGTGTGGCCGGCGTGGAAGGCGCTGGGCAGCAGGTCGTCGATCCAATCCAAATACCGGGTGTTGTTCATATGGCCGTTGCGGTCTAAGTCGGTGAAGCAGACGTTGCGGTGACTGCTGCTGCCCAGGGGCTTGGCGATGAGACCGTTGGGGCTGGGCAGCTCCCCGCCCCGGATGGTGCCCACAACGGAAATGCCGCTTTTCCCCGGCAGGATCATGTTCCGGGTGTCCTTGTCCATGAGCACCCAGATGCTGATGGAGCGGAAGCACTCGTTGCCCTGGGCGTCATAGGCCACCATGGAACGGGGATAGGCCACCCGGGTGGTGGGCATGGGCCAGGTCTGTACCCGGATGGTTTCGTCCCAGGTGGGGATCCGGCTGATCTGAACCCGGTGCCGGGTTACCGCCCAGAACAGATGCCGCTGGTTGAGAATGTCCGTCAGCTCCACGCTGTGCATCCCGGCCATTTCCTGGGCCAGGTACAAAAGAGCGCTGGGCTTCATCTTCCCGTAACGGTTGACATACGTGCCGGTTACGTGAATATCCTTTTCAAAAATGGGTTCCATTTCCAAATTACCTCGATCCTGTCAAATAAGTTGGGGGGACGTGTCCCCCCAAAACGGTGGAAGCAATCTAGGGAACCTCTGACTAAATCGACAAGAGCTGATGTCGAGAGATTTTGGCACAGCCGAAAGTTCAAAAAGTGGAGGAATACTGTATGTATTTCCCACTTTTGTCAGCTGTACGGATGGGGCAAAAGATCCGGCATTCAGCCGAAGACGATTTATTCAGAGGTTCCCTAGCCCTTGTCTTCCGTCAGGGCCAGCTCCACCTGGTAATATTCGCCGCCGCGGTAGACCACCGCGTCTACCGTGTCCCCTACCTGGTAGTTGTAGACCACGGAGGTAAGGTCGTTCATGGTGGTGATGGCGGTATCGTCAATGCTGATGAGGATATCGCCGCTTTGAATGCCCTTGTCATAGGCGTCGCTGCTCCGATCCACCTGGGAAATATACAGTCCCGCGGGGAGACGGTAATAGTGCTGATAAAATACGGACAGAGTCTCTCCCGTGATGCCCAAGGTAGGCCGCCCGGATACGTAGCCCTGGCTCAGCAGCTGATCCACAATCTGCTTGACTGTGGCGCTGGGGATGGCGAAGCCGATGCCCTCCACCCCGGCCTTGTCTGTAAAGGCGCCGATCTTCATGGTGTTGATGCCGATGACCTGGCCGTAGCAGTTAATCAGGGGGCCGCCGGAATTGCCGGAGTTCAGGGCGGCGTTGGTCTGAATCAGGGTCATGGTATAGCCGTCCACATTCACGTCCCGGTTGATGGCGGAGATGATGCCGTCGGTGCAGGTGCCCCGGAATTCCACGCCCAGAGGATCCCCAATGGCCACCACCGTGTCCCCTACCCGCAGGTTGGAGGAATCTCCGAACTGGGCGGGGGTGAGATCCGTGGCGTCCACATACAGCACCGCCAGATCCGACAGAGTGTCCATGCCTACGATATCCGCGGAGAATACCCGCTGGTCGGTGAGCTGGACGGAGATGGCGGAGGCGTTCTCCACCACATGGGCGTTGGTGATGATATAGCCGTCCTGGGAGGCGACGACCCCGGTGCCGCTGACCGTGCTGTTGGGCTGGGTGGTGGTGATGGACACCACGGAGCCGATGTTCCTGGCGTAAATCTCCTGCAGGGAGATCCCATCCTCCGCCGGCAGGTTATCCACGGCATTGGGGGTTTGCTGCAAGCTTATGGAGGCGTTCTCAGGGGCCTGCTGGATCGGGACAGAACTGGTGGGGGCCTGCTGGATCGGGACAGAACTGGTGGGGGCCTCCTGCTGGGGAACGGTCTGGGGCTCGGTAAAGGTGATGAACAGCTCATTCTCCTCCCTGCTTTGCAGCTTGAAAAGCATCTTGACGTTCATAACACCCAGCAGTGTAATGATGCCGCACAGAAAGATGATGATAATCAGCATCACGGCAACCAGGCCATTGCGGCTTTTCGGCGGGCTGGTGCGGCCGGTACCGTAGACCCCGGCGTCGGGATCCTGATGATAGGTATGGTCTTCCATAGGTTGTACCTCGCTGCGTAGAAATTGAGGTCAGATGACTAAGGGCATGGTAAAGGTGAATTCCGTCTTCCCGTCTTTGCTGCTGACGGAAATGTTTTCTCCGTGGCTGCATACGATGGTTTTGACGATGTACAGCCCCAGGCCCCAGCTGTCCCGGTTCTGGGAGCGGGATTTGTCCAGCTTGTGGAACCGGTCGAAGACCAGGGGCAGCTCCTCCGGAGGGATGGTTTCGCCGTCGTTGCTCACCGAGACGTAGGCCTTGCTGCCGCCCTCCCGGATCCGAACGCCCAGAGTGCCCCCCGGGGGGCAGAATTTCACCGCGTTGTCGATGAGGTTGTAGATCACCTGGGTGATGTAGTCCCGGTTGGCCATGGTGTACACCGGATGATCCGGCATATCCACCTCCACATCCAGGTTTTTATCATTGATTTTCTTTTCGAAGGTGATAAGCACCTGGCCCAGGGATTCCTCCAGATCGAAGTGCATTTTCTTTTCCTCGGGGATGCCCTGCTCCTGCTGAAGCTGGGAGATATCCAGCATACTGCGCACCAGGCGGCTCAGGCGCTTGGTTTCGTCGGAGACGATTTGCAGATAATACGCCCGCTTCTCCGGCGGGATGGTGCCGTCCAGAATTCCGTCCACATAGCCGGAAATGGTGGTCATGGGGGTCTTCAGCTCGTGGGAGACGTTGGCCACGAATTCCTGACGCTTATACTCGCTTTTTTGCAGGGAGGAGGCCATGTTGTTAAAGGCCAGGGCCAGCTCCGCCACTTCCTCGGAGTAGTCGTCCTCCACCTTCACCCGGGCCTCCAGATTCCCGTGGCCGAAGGCTGTGGCGGTTCGGGCCATGTCCCGCAGGGGGCGGCTCTCCCGCCGGGCATAGATGGACACAGCCAGCACCGACAGCAGCACCACGAACAGGGCGGCGGTAATGAAAATGTTGGAGATCCGGTTCAGAATCTGGGTGGTAAAGTCCAGGGGGGTGGATACGATCACAATGCCTGTGGTCTGGGAATTGCTCACAATGGGCTTGAAGACCACATGGCGCTGGTCGGTGTAAAGACCCTGGATCACCCCGGTGACGGTGTCGCCGTTGTTGTCAATGACCTTTTGCCGGTAATCCTGGTTCAGCTGCAAGCCCTGATGGCTGCAGCCGGACTGGGCGTCGGAGCACAGGATCACATAGCCGCTGCTGTCGCACAGGACGATGTCCGTATCCGTCACCTGGGAGATCACATCCAGATTCAGAAGGAAATCCCGGTTGTGCAGGTTCCCCTCCACGCAGTACGATTCAGCCAGATTGGTCACCACATCCGCGTCCTGCTGGAGGCTGGATATGGAGGTATTGGTGAGATACTCCTTGATCTGGGTCTGAAAAGAAGCGCCCAGAATGGTCAGTGCCAGCAGCAATATGGTGGCGATGGTGGTAAAGTTCCGGCTGAAGGAGGTTTTCATCCTTACAACACCTCGAATTTATATCCTACGCCCCAGACGGTTTTCAGACTCCACTTGTCGCTGACGCCCTCCAGCTTTTCCCGCAGGCGCTTGACGTGGACGTCCACCGTCCGGGAGTCGCCGAAGTAGTCGAAGCCCCACACCTCGTCCAGCAGCTGATTGCGGGTGTAGACCCGGTTGGGAGAGGAGGCCAGGTAGTACAGCAGTTCCATCTCCTTCGGAGGGGTGTCCACCTTTCTGCCGTCTACGGTGAGCTCGAAAGCGTCCATGTCGATGATCAGCTTGTCAAAGAGCAGCCGCCGGGCCTTCTTCTCCACGCTGACCCCGGAGGCACGGCGGAGCACCGCCTCAATCCGGGCCAGAACCTCCTTCATTTCAAAGGGCTTGGTGATATAGTCGTCGGCGCCGGTTTTCAGACCGGCGACCTTGTCGTCGGTCTCGCCCTTGGCGGTGAGCATGATCACCGGGGTTTGGGCCTCGGCCCGGATGGCCTTACACACGCTCCAGCCGTCCATCACAGGCATCATCACGTCCAGCAGCACAAGATCCGGCTTAATGGCCCGGAACTTGGCCAGACCCTGGCCGCCGTCGACAGCCACGGTGACGGCATAACCTTCCTTCTCCAGATACATTTGCAGAAGCTCAGAGATATTATGATCGTCTTCCACGATCAGAACGGAAACAGCCATGACAGATCCTCCTCTTTGCTATTTTTTCATAGTACATTATCCTTATTATAACGCAAAATCTCCAATTGAGGTGAACAATTTGTAAAGAGTTGGAGCGCTTTTTTTGAACGGCAAGTTGTGCTTGCAAATTCCGGCTCCGCAGAGTATGATAGAGGGGATGGGAAAACAAGGAGAGGAAACTATGCTGGAATTGTTAAAAGCTGTTTTGTTCGGTATTGTGGAGGGCGTCACGGAATGGCTGCCCATTTCCTCCACAGGCCATTTGATCCTGCTCAATGAATTTATCCGCCTGGACGTGTCCGAGGAATTTCGCAGCATGTTCGATGTTGTGATCCAACTGGGGGCCATTGGAGCGGTGGTGGTGCTGTTCTTCTACAAGCTCAACCCCTTCGCCCCCTCCAAGACGGCCCAGGCCAGGCGCCATACCTGGGAGCTGTGGGCCAAGGTGCTGGTATCCATCCTCCCGTCGGGGGTGGTGGGGATCCTGCTGGACGACTGGATGGACGCGCATCTGCACAACGGCATTGTGGTGTCCGTGGCCCTGATCGTCTACGGTGTGGCCTTCATTGTGGTGGAGCGGATGAACCGGAACAGAAAGCCCCGGATCCGGGACGTGCAGCAGATCGACTACAAAACCGCCCTGCTTATCGGCGCTTTCCAGTGTCTGAGCCTGATCCCCGGCACCTCCCGCTCCGGCTCCACCATTCTGGGGGCCATTTTGCTGGGGGTGGGACGGGCCGCCGGCGCGGAATTCTCCTTCTTTATGGCCATCCCCACCATGCTGGGGGCCAGCGCCATTAAGATGCTGAAGTTCCTCCTCAGCGGCGTCAGCGCCACCGGTACGGAGATCGGCGTGCTGATCATCGGCTGCACCGTGTCCTTCCTGGTGAGCCTGGTGGTCATCAAGGGGCTGATGGAGTACGTCCGGCGGCATTCCTTCTCGGTCTTCGGCGTCTACCGCATCGTCCTGGGCGCTGTAGTACTGCTGTATTTTCT
>CALWXQ010000089.1 GCA_944385545.1 uncultured Oscillospiraceae bacterium
GCGTCGGCGATGATCTTGGCCTGGTTGGCCTTGGGGACTTCTTCATACCGGACGAACTCCAGAGTGAAGGAGCCTCTGGCCTGGGTCATGGCCCGCAGGTCGATGGCGTAGCTGCTCATCTCCGCCATGGGAACCTCCGCCTCGATGACGGTGTTGCCGTCGTGGTCGGGGTTCATGCCCATGGGACGGCCCCGGCGCTTGCTCAGGTCGCCCATGACGTCGCCCACGTAGGATTCCGGCACGCTGACGGCTAGAGCGCCGATGGGCTCCAGCAGGGTGGGATTGGCGTTGGGCATGGCCTCCTTATAGGCCAGGATGGCTGCCAGCTTGAAGGCCATTTCGTTGGAGTCCACGGGGTGGTAGGAGCCGTCGTACAGGGTGGCCTTCAGGCCTACCATGGGGTAGCCCGCCAGGGGGCCCTTCTGAACGGCTTCCTGCAGACCCTTTTCCACCGCGGGGTAGAAGTTTCTGGGTACGGAGCCGCCGAAGACTTCTTCCGCGAAGATCAGATCGTCCTGCTCGTCCTGAGGCTCGAAGCGAACCCACACGTCGCCGAACTGGCCGCTGCCGCCGGTCTGCTTCTTGTGACGGCCGTGGGCCTCCACCTTCTTCTTGATCTTCTCCCGGTAGGCCACCTTGGCCGGGGAGAGGAGGGCGTCTACGCCGAAGCGGCCCTTGAGCTTGGACACCAGCACATCCAGGTGCTGGTCACCGGCGCCGGAGAGCACCAGCTGCTTGGTTTCGGCGTTGTTGACCAGGGTGAAGGAGGGATCTTCCTCGTTGAGCCGGTTCAATCCCGCGCCTACCTTGTCTTCCTGGCCCTTGGTCTTGGGGGCGATGGCCATGGAGTAACAGGGGGCGGCGTAGGGGATCTGCTTCAGGGAGACCACCTTTCTGGGATCGCACAGGGTGTCGCCGGTTTTGACCTTATCCAACTTGCCGATGGCGCCGATATCACCGCAGGACAGAACCTTGGCCTCGGTGGATTTCTTGCCGCACATGGTGTAAAGACGGCCCAGCTTCTCGGTCTCACCGGTGCGGGCGTTGACCAGGGTGGTATCGGAGGTGATTTCGCCGGAGAGTACCTTGATGTAGGAATACTTGCCGTACTGATCGGAGACGGTCTTCCACACGAAGGCGGAGGGCACGCCGCCGGGGGAGACCACAAACTCTTCCACCTTGCCGTCGGCGGTGGTGGCCTTGTGGTAGTTGCCCTGGACGGGGTTGGGCAGCAGCTCGATCATGTGATCCATGAGCATCAGGCTGCCCAGGCAGGTGACGCCGGAACCGCAGAGCACCGGGAACAGGCTCAGCTCCTTCACGCCCTGGTGCAGGCCGTCCAGCATTTCCCGATAGGTGAAGTCGTCGCCTTCGAAGAAGCGATCCATCAGGGCCTCGTCGGTCTCGGCCACGGCTTCTTTCAAA
This sequence comes from uncultured Oscillospiraceae bacterium, assembly GCA_944385545.1. Lineage (GTDB taxonomy): Bacteria > Bacillota > Clostridia > Oscillospirales > Oscillospiraceae > Faecousia. The sequence continues at coordinate 1,426 of CALWXQ010000089.1, forward strand.
GCGTCGTTGAATTCCTCTACCACGTCGGCCTTGTCATCGGGTACGGGGATCTCCACCCGCTTCAGCTTCTGCATCTCGTAGGCCCGCTTGTTCAGCACGTCGATGATGCCGGTGACCTTGTGACCGGCGTCCCAAATGGGAACCACAACGGGAGCGATTTTATTGCCGTACTTCTCCCGGAGGGCCTCGAAGGTGGCATTGTAGTCGGAGTGATCCTCGTCCACCTTGGAAATGTAGACGAACCGGGGCATGTTCCGCTCCTCGCAGTATTTCCAGGCCTTTTCAAAGCCTACGGTGATGCCGTCCTTGGCGGAGCACACCAGGATCGCCGCGTCGGCGGCACGGAGCGCTTCCACCACCGCCCCGGAAAAATCAAAGGCGCCGGGGGTATCCAGCAGGTTGATCTTCACATTCTTGTAGATCAGGGGGATCACAGAGGTGGAGATGGAAATATTACGGCGGATCTCCTCGGGGTCGTAGTCGCTGACGGTATTTCCGTCGGCGTTCTTGCCCATGCGATCGATGGCGCCGGTCATGTAAAGCAAACTCTCAGCCAGAGCGGTCTTGCCGCTGCCGCTGTGCCCAAGCAAGCAGATGTTGCGGATGGAATTGACGGTGTACATATGTTACTTACTCCTTTCGGGAAGGGAAGCCCTTCCAAATGGGCGCGGACACCCGAATAGTGACATTATACACGAATCGGGCGATGAATGCAACGCTTATTTTCGTCAGAGTGCAAAATTGTGTAAATTGGATGGAGGACACTTGTTTTCTTGTGCAAAACAAACATATTTCTATGGTGATTTTGCGGCAAGGTATACAACGCCTCCGGCTCCAAAATCCGTGCAACGGAAAAAGCGGTGGAAAAAACGGCGGCGGCATGGTATAATGGCGCAAAGAGATGAGGAGGCGAGGTCATGCTGCCGGAGGCGTTTTTGACCCGGATGAAGGCCCAGCTGGGCGAGGAATTTGACGCGTATATTAAGAGTCTGGAGCGGCCACGGGCCGTGGCCCTGCGGTTCAACCCCCGTAAGGGTCCCCGGCCGGAGCTGCCCTTTGTGGGCCGGCCGGTGCCCTGGGAGCCGGACGGATACTATTACGACCCGGATTTTCGTCCGGGGACGCACATATTTCACGAAGCCGGCGTATACTATTTGCAGGAAGCCAGCGCTATGGCCCCGGTGGCCCTGCTGGATCCCAAGCCCGGGGAGCGGATCTGCGACCTGTGCGCCGCTCCAGGAGGCAAGAGCACCCAGATCGCCGGACGGATGGCGGGGGAGGGGCTGCTGCTGTGCAATGAGATCCATCCCAATCGGGCCAGGATCCTGTGGCGAAACATCGAGCGCATGGGGGTAAGCAACGCTCTGGTGACCAACGAGTCCCCCCAGCGCCTTGCCCAGCGGTTCCCGGGATATTTTGATCGGGTGCTGGTGGACGCTCCCTGCTCCGGGGAAGGGATGTTCCGCAAGGAGGAGGCCGCTGTCACGGACTGGAGCCAGGAGACGGTGGCGATGTGCGCCCGCCGCCAGGCCCAGATCCTGGATGCCGCCGCGGCCCTGGTGCGGCCGGGAGGGCGGCTGGTGTACTCCACCTGCACCTTTGCCCCGGAGGAGGACGAGGACGTGGTGGAGGCCTTCCTGGCGGCGCATCCGGCGTTTTCCCCGGAGACGGTGGAAGCGCCCTGGTTTTCTCAAGGCCCCAACGGCAGCTTCCGGATGTGGCCCCATCGGCTCCTGGGAGAAGGGCACTTCGCCGCCGTGCTGAAAAAGACCGGCGGGGAGCAGACCGAGGTACGGCCCTGCCGGGCACAGACCCTGCCCGGGTGCTGGCTGGACTTTTCTCGGGAGATGGGCATCACCCTGCCTCCGGGCAAGGGGATCTGCTTTGGCTCCGGACTGTTCTGGGCTCCGGCGGATATGCCGGATGTGGAACGGCTGAAGGTACTCCGGCCCGGACTGGAGCTGGGGACGGTGAAAAAAGACCGGTTTGAACCGGCCCACGCCCTGGCTCTGTGGCTGACAGACTGCAAACGCAGCCAGGACTACCCGGCCCTGTCGGAGCAGATGACGGCGTATCTCCATGGGGAGGTGGTGCCCTCCGGGGAAAAGGGCTGGTGCCTGGTGCGCTCCGACGGCTATTCCATCGGCTGGGGCAAAGGGGACGGACGGATGCTGAAAAACCACTATCCCAAGGGTTTGCGCCGGTGAAAGCCGGATTTTCTCCGTCTAATTGTCCAGAAAACGGGGGGAATCAGCTGGGGAAATTGGACTTTACATTGCCTGCGTTTTATGATACAATTATAAGGCTAGCGTGTTGACTGGCATGCGGCAATGTTTCGTTAATTTATCACAGGGAGAGGATAATCCTTGGCCAGATATGAAATCCATGGCGGAAATCCCTTGAACGGTACCGTTACCATCAGCGGCGCGAAGAACGCTGCCGTAGCAATATTGCCGGCGGCGCTGCTGGTCAGCGGGAAATGCCGGATCGAAAATGTGCCTGATATTTCCGATGTCCGGATCATGATGGATATTCTGGCAGGTATGGGCGCGAAGATCCTGTCCGCCCCCGACGGCGCGGTGGAGATCGACTGCTCCAATGTGCAGTGCACCCGTCCGGATCGGGAGCTTGTCAGGAAAATGCGTGCCAGCTACTACCTGATGGGCGCTCTGCTGGGGCGGTTCGGAAAGGCTCACGTGGCGCTGCCCGGGGGCTGCAACTTTGCTTCCCGCCCCATTGACCAGCATATCAAGGGCTTCCTGGCCCTGGGCGCTGAGGTGGACGAGACAGCGGACTACGTGGCCCTGTCTCCCGGTGAGGAAGGTCTGCGGGGCAGCCGGATCAGCCTGGACATGGCTTCCGTGGGCGCTACCGTGAATATCATGCTGGCGGCCACCCTGATCCCCGGGCAGACGGTGATCGAGAACGCCGCCAAGGAGCCTCATATTGTGGATCTGGCCAACTTCCTGAACACCATGGGCGCCAGGATCACCGGCGCGGGCACCGATACGGTGAAGATCCGAGGCGTCAATTCCCTGAAGGGCGGCACCTACGCCATCATTCCCGACCAGATCGAGGCCGGTACATACATGGCCGCCGTGGCCGCCGCGGGGGGCAATGTGTTGGTGCAGAATGTGATCCCCAAGCATATGGAGTGCATTACCTCCAAGCTGCGGGAAATGGGCGCCCGGGTGATTAACTATGACGATTCCATCCGGATCATCCGTACAGGCAAGCTGCGGCAGACCACGGTGAAGACCCGGCCGTATCCCGGCTTTCCCACGGATATGCAGGCCCAGGTCTGCGTGTGCATGGCCCTGGCCGGGGGCGTCAGCCGGTTGACGGAGAGCGTCTATGAGACCCGGTTCTTTGGGTACTGCACGGAACTGGAAAGCATGGGGGCCAGTATCTGGATCAACGGCAAGACCGCTACCATCACCGGTGTGGATCGGCTCTACGGGGCCACGGTCTGCGCCCATGACCTGCGGGCGGGAGCGGCCCTGGTGATCGCGGGTCTGGCGGCGGAGGGGACTACCTTCGTCGAGCATATCCACTTCATTGAACGGGGCTATGAAAATCTGGTGCAGAAGCTCACCGCTCTGGGCGCGGATATCCGGCGGCTGGACAATTGATTAAGGGAACGGCTTTGGAAAACTCCAAAGCCGTTTGTTTTCAGGAGGAAAACTATGGACGAGCAATTTATCCGTACGGAAATGCT
>CALWXQ010000090.1 GCA_944385545.1 uncultured Oscillospiraceae bacterium
CATGATATCACTTGGTTGCAAGAGGTAGGGCTGTTTTGCCCTGCCTCTTTTTTGCCAATTAATATTTTACACTAATGGGAATCGCTGAACCAGAGGCTGACATCTCAATGGTTTTTCCATCCGTACAGTTGAAAGCGGAAGCAAACGCATACAGGCTTCTTCCCCTTTGGAGCCTTCCGCCGGGTCAAAATCTCCCGGAGCCAGCGCTTGCCGGTTTCAGTACCCCAGTTGGGAAAGGTTCCGCACAGGCGCTTTGCACGAACCGTTCTCACACAGATAATACAGAGCGCCCTGCTCCGGAATGGGATAATCCCTGGTAAACGGCGCGCATTCGCCAAGGCGCTGCGCATTCTCTTTTGTTTTCAAAAGCACATACAGTTCCTCCGCCGGGTGCTCTTTCAAATAGGCGGTCAATTCATCCGGTACGCCGTCTCCCACGGCACAGACCAGCTCCCGGTGGGGATACAGCGCCTTCATCGCCGCCAGCACTCCAAAGCAGCCGGAAGACGGGAATTCCCCCAGCTCCCCGGCCAGGAACCGCAGCTGTCTGTCCGCCGCCTCCCGCCACACCTGCTCCCCCGTCAGCAGGGACAAGGTTTGCAGCACCATTGCTGCCGCGGAATTCCCCGAGGGCATAGCCCCGTCGTAGGTTTCCTTGGGCCGGGCGATCAGCGTCTCGTCATCCCGGGAGGTCATAAAGCAGCCTCCCGTTTCCGTGTCCGCAAACAGTTCAAGCATCTGCCTCGCCCGGTGGACGGCGGCCTGCAAATACCGAACATCCCAAGTTCCCCGGTACAGCTCTGTCAGCGCCAGCGCGTAAACCGCGTAGTCCTCCAGCTGCCCGGGATAGGCGGCTTCCCCGTCCCGGTATCGCAGATACAGACGTCCATTGGCATCCGTCATTTTGCTTTCCACAAAATCATAGATCCCCACTGCCGCGTTCCGGTAATCGTCTTCCGCGAAAATCGTTCCGGCCCTTACCAGCGCGATTATGGCCCAGGCATTCCATGCGAGCAGGACTTTATCGTCTTTCGCCAGCTTCGTCCGCCTCCGGCGATAGTCATACAGCTTTCCCAGCCGGGGATCGTACCGGTTCCAGGATCCCCCGGCGCTGCCGATCCGGTTGGGGATGCTCTTTCCCGCAAAGTTTCCCGCATCGGTAATGTGGTACAGGCGGCAGAACTCCGCCCCGTCCTCTGCCCCCAGAACATTCTTGACTTCTTCCGGCGACAGAAGATAGTACTTCCCTTCCACGCCGTCGCTGTCAGCATCCTGTCCGCAGCAGAAGCTCCCATCCTGGTTTCTTAATTCTCTGAGCAAATATCCCGCAGTCCTGTGGGCCACATCCGAGAATAACGCCCGCTTGGTTTCCTGGTAGGCTCTCCCATAAGCCATCAGCAGCAGGGCATTGTCATAGAGCATTTTTTCAAAATGCGGAACCAGCCACCGTTCATCCGTGGAATACCGGGAGAAACCGCCGCCGATGTGGTCAAAGATACCTCCCTCTCCCATACGCTCCAGGGTCAGCTCTGCCATACGCAGCGCTTGGGCCTCCTTCGCGGCTTCCCCGTAGGCCATGAGAAACAGCAAATTATGGGGCGTTGGGAACTTCGGCGCTCTGCCGAATCCGCCCCATTCGGGATCAAACCCGCCGGCCAGCTGGGAATAGGCCCGCTCCACCATCCGGCGATCCGGAGCTTTGCCGTCATGGATCCGCGGCCGGTTCATGGCCTTGGTGATCTGCTCCCCTGTCCGCAGCAGTCCTTCCCGGTCGCTCTCCCAAAGGGCTGCCACCCGCTCCAGAAGATCCGTCAAGCCATAGTTGCCATAGGCGCTCTCCCTGGGAAAATAGGTGCCCGCAAAAAACGGCTTCTGCTGGGGGGTCATAAAGATGGTCAGCGGCCAGCCGCCGGAGCCGGTCATCGCCTGACAGACGGACATATACACCGCGTCAATATCCGGCCGCTCCTCCCGATCCACCTTGATGCTGATAAACCACCGGTTCAGCAGCCGGGCCACCTGGGGATCTTCAAAGGACTCCTGGGCCATCACATGGCACCAGTGGCAGGTGGAATAGCCAATGCTCAGGAAAACCGGCTTATCCTCCGCTTTCGCCCGCCGAAACGCTTCCTCGCACCAAGGATACCAGTCTACCGGATTGCTGCCATGCTGAATCAGATACGGGGACTTTTCCCCCATCAATCGGTTTGCCATTTTTATGCTCCTTCCGTGTCAGAATACCGGGAATGGCAAAACTCCCGTCTGTACCCTTAGTATATCCCAAAATCCATGCCCGCCGCCTGTTTCCGCCCATCCCCATGCGGCGCGTATAAACGGGCAAAGGCGCAGGCGGTGAGCCAGCCGCCTGCGCCCGATCCTGGAACGGAGCCATTTTTGGGGTTCCACGAGGAGACATCTCCCCGGCAGATTCCGGATGCTGTCCCGGGATATGCGGACGCCGCTCTTCCCGGTTCTTCTCCATAGAAAACGCGCCCTCACTGCGGGAGGGAAACCAACGGGCGGTTCATCCGCCATTTGCAAGGAATGTCTATCCGAGTCAACACAATTTTGCGCATTCGTCTTGACGCTACCGGCAGCGAGAAATGGGAGGTAAAAACAGCAAACCATACGACTGCTTCACTACAATGTTGACCAACGAATCCTTGTCTTGCCTGCATATTGTATCGATTGATACTCAACCGAAAATCATGAGGTTGAGGAGCCACAGCAAGAATATATGAACCGGGTAGAATAAGTAGAATGCCCACTGGACTTTCTTGCTGTAGGTGCGTTTATATCCACCATAGCAAAAAATGGGTATGATAGAAAGCAAGGGAAGTTGATTAATCGGAAGCATGATGTTGTATCCAATGTTCCAAAGGGAGAGCTCAAAGAAAAGAACGAAAAATCCCACAAGACGCCACAGCTTTGCGTGCTTGAGGCCGTATGTAAACTCCAGCATGGCAATCAACAAAATTCCTTCTCCACCATGATCCATGGGTATCCAATCACTGATCAGATAGAAAGGTATCGCCACAATAACTTTCCAAAAGCCTTTTACACGGCCCATGCATTGAATCATTATGAATCCAATCAGCAGGGTGAGCATTACGCTGCTGCCTCCGAAACTGACTCTTGCGAACGCGAGACGGAAGGGGATTTCGGACAGCACAGCTACGATTGCCAGACGGGCAGCGTATTTCTTGGCATTTCGTGTATGGTGGGCGCCTTCAACCAGGAGGAAAGAGAAGATCGGAAAGGCAATCACCCCGGGAATGCGAAGAATGTTGTATATCAAACTTGCCAGTTCGGGATTGGGAGCCACGCTGATATAGCTGAAAAACAATGTAGCTGTACAATGGTCAATCAACATCGTGATACAAGCGATCAGCTTGAGGCCTTCCTGAGAAAGCCCTTTTCGTTTCAGCATTGTATCTTCCATGAAAAACCTCCTGTGTGAAAATGAAAATGCCCAGTTGGAGCCTGAGAAGATGGTAAACAAATCCAGGCTTATGAAACCGGCCGGCACGGCCATGTGATCAGAAAGGGTAAGAATGGCGTCGTTTCACAGCGCCCGTTCCTGAACATACGCAATCAGCGGTTCCAGGTAAGCCCTGTCCGTCCAATCGCGGCTTTGACCGATGGCGGACATCAGGGCCGCTTGCCAAGGTTCGTAGGTCGCTGGATCTTGCTTGGACACAGCCTTTTGGAGCATCTTGCACAGCGTCCGGTGGCTGAAGGACATTTTTTCCTCGTTCCACGCGCCACGGCAGTAAAACAGCGGAATGCCCTGAAGCTGACCCGCAAAGTGCCGCTGCACCATCTGATCCACAGCGTCTTGGTCATAGGGGGATGCGCCCACGCAAAATACGGCGATCTTCTTCCCCGCCAGCTTGCCTATGTGTTTTTTCAGGAAAGAGATTCCCGCAATGCCGGAGGCGTACACGCCGCCTCCCAGAAGGATGGTGTCGTAGGCCAGAACGGTTTTGACGTCAGCCGCCTTGGTTTGTACCATGTCAAATCCAAGCGCGTCCCGGAGCCATTGGGCGTACTTTTCCGTGGCTCCATATTTCGATTGATAAAGAATGATTCCCTTTTCCATCCGCGTCGCTCCTTTCCGCTATGCTATCAGTATAGTCATAATTTGTAAAATTGGCAACACTGTTTTAGTAAGCGATTGGAATGCAATATGGATCCTTCCTATGTATGGCGGCAAGCGTAGTAGTGTGGCAAATCTGTTGAATGAAGATGTAAAAGAACACTCTATCCGTAAGAAGCTGCGGATAATTGGGAAAGAGCAGAAATCGCAACAGCAGAGAAAGCCCGAACGCCACGAGCAAGAGCGATAAAATCAGTAGGATTCTTCACGATTTTGTGCTACAATGATTATGGTTTTTGTATCCGGCATTTAGCCGAAGACGATTTATTCAGAGGTTCCTTAAAAAGAGAAATGGATATGGATATTATAAAGATAAGCAAAGATAACTACAACCAATTTGGCTCTCTCGTAGCTGATTTTCGGGTTGCTCTGAAAAGCTATAAAGGGATAAAGGCGCTTCCCGATGCAGAAGCAGGAGAAAGTGAAATGAAAGAATACATAGATTCGGATTTCCCGTGTTATGCGGCGGTCTGTGACGGCGAATCTGTCGGCTATATCGTCTGCCGTGTGGATGCGCCTTGTGTATGGGTGGAGTCGATCTACGCAAAGCCGGAGTTTCGCAGAATGGGTGTTGCGACCCAGCTCTTTGAAAAGGCCGAGGAATTGGCGAAGTCCTTTGGCGAGGATACCGTGTTTAACTATGTTCACCCGAACAATCACGGCATGATTGCTTTTCTCCGCAAGCATGGATATACCGTTATCAACTTGGTGGAGATCCGCAAACCCTATAAAGGCGAACAGCTCACGCAGACCATTCAAGTCGGTGAGCATGCGTTTGATTATTAATACGTATGATATATTCAACGAAGACAGCAGGCTGAATCATTCCAAAGCTGCCCGTGTTGAGTTCTTGACCACTGTTCA
>CALWXQ010000091.1 GCA_944385545.1 uncultured Oscillospiraceae bacterium
CTAGGAATGCGGAGCTTTCCTAGTAAATCGGCAAGAGCTGACGGCAAGAGAGCTGCTGCTCAGCCGCAAGGATTGATCCAGAGCTTTCTTAATACAATCCATAGCTATGGGGCAAGGGATAAAGGAGGGTTTCCTTTGAAATATTGGTTCGGCTACCTTACAGCCGGTATTTTCGGCGCCATCACCTGGATCCTGATGCGGTTTGGGGAGCGGTTCTCAACGCTGGTGGATATGGTGTATCCCTACGTTATGCGCACTCTGCAGACCATTCTGGCGGAGTGGACGGGGGCGGTGGACTTTCCGGTGTGGCAAATGCTGGCGGTGGCTCTGGGGGTGTTGATCCTGGCCAGCCTGGTGCTGATGATCGCCCTGAAGTGGAGCCCCATCCAGTGGTTCGGCTGGGTGCTGGCGGTGTTCGCTGGGATCTACATGTGCCATACCCTGGTGTGGGGCCTGAATTACTACGCCGGGGATCTGGCGGCGGATCTGCGGCTGGAAACCTCCAGCTACACCCTGGAGGAGCTGGTGGAAGCCACGGAGTATTACCGGGACAGGGCCAACGCCCTGGCGGAGCAAATCCCCCGGGACGGCAGCGGGAACGTGGACTTTGCCGACTTTGAGATCCTGGCCGAAAGCGCCGGGGAGGGCTTCCGGGTGCTGACCTATGATCTGCACTATCCGGTGTTCGCCGGATCCCGGCTGCCGGTGAAGAAGCTGGGCTGGGCGGATATGTATACCGCCATGGGCATCACCGGAGTGACCTTCGGCCTCACCGGCGAGGCCTGCGTCAATCCCCAGATCCCGGACATGGCCCTGCCGTTCACCATGTGCCATGAAATGGCCCACCGGATGTGCATCGCCACGGAGCGGGACGCCAACTTTGCCGCCTTTCTGGCCGGCAGCGTCAACCCCGACAGCCAGTTCCAATATTCCGCCTATTTCATGGCCTACCGCTATTGCTATAACGCCCTGAACAGCGTCAACAGCCAGTCCGCCGCCGCGGCAGCCGCCCGGGTGGACAGTGGAGCCGGCCAGCTGCTGAAGCAGGATCTCAGCGACTACAGCGCCTTTTTCCAGGCCAAGCAGGATCGGGGCGCTACCAAATTTGCCGACAGCGTCAACGATACCTATTTGAAGGTCAGCGGCGACGAGTCCGGGGTGTCCTCCTACGGCCAGGTCTGCGACCTGCTGGTGAACTGGCATATTCAGACGGTGGTGCTGCCCTCCATCGCCGTGGAGGAGTCTCCCTTCGATCCCTATGACGAATACCAGGTGAACCTGGAAGGACGGGTGGGGTAATGGATGTGATGAAACAGACGCTGACCCGGGAAGCGGCCCGGCTGGGTCTGTCCCTGCCGCCGGAGGCGGCGGATACCCTGTGCGCCTTCGGCCGGGCGGTGGTGGAGCAAAACAAGGTGATGAACCTGACCGCCATTACCGAGGACAGTCAGGTGGCCAAGCTCCACCTGGCGGACAGCCTGGCGGTGCTCCTGGCGGCGGAGCTGACCGGGAAGACCGTCATTGACGTCGGCTGCGGCGCGGGGTTTCCCGGGGTGCCCATTGCCATTGCCTGTCCCCAGACCCAGGTGACGTTGCTGGACTCCCTGGGCAAGCGGATGCGCTGGCTGGAGGCGGTGCTGCCCCAGCTGGGGGTGACCGCCCGCTGCGTCACCGCCCGGGCAGAGGAAGCGGTGGGAACCTGCCGGGAGAGCTATGACTTCGCCGTATCCCGGGCTGTTGCCCGGCTGAATATCCTGCTGGAGCTTACCGCCCCCTATGTGAAGGTGGGCGGAGCGGTGCTGGCGATGAAAGGCGCCGCCGCCCGGGAGGAGCTGGCCCAAGCCGCCGGCGCCATGAAGATCCTGGGTCTGGAGTTGGAGGCGGTGAAGGAATTCCCCATCGACGACGCCTCCCACGCGGTGATCGTCCTGCGCAAGATCCGCCCCACCCCCAGGCAGTACCCCCGACGCTATGCCAAAATCAAACAAGACCCGCTGTAAAAAGGAAAGCCCGCCGGACTTTTCTTTTTTACAGCTGCCGGGGTTGGAAAATATTTGTGTTTCCATGAAAATTGCCCTTTACTTTTGGGTAAACTTGTGATAATATTGTAAGGCTGATTATGCAGCAAGAAAAGCACCCGTCGCTCAGTTCAGGGAGAAAGCCGCCGGCATTCCACTAGCCCTTTACTTAGCCTCCGGGAATGATTTGAAAGGTGGAAAACACAATGATCCAGAAGGAAAAGAAGACCCAGGTGATCCTGGACAACGCTACCCACGAGGGCGATACCGGCTCTCCCGAGGTTCAGGTTGCCATTCTCACCGCCCGCATCAATGAGCTGACCGAGCATCTGCGCGTCCACAAGCATGACAACCACTCCCGCCGTGGTCTGCTGATGATGGTTGGTAAGCGCCGCAATCTGCTGGACTATCTGGCACGCAAGGATATCAACCGTTACCGTGCTCTGATCGCCAAGCTGGGTATCCGTAAGTAAGTGTTTCTATGGGGCGACGCGGGTCGCCCCATTCGCTTACTCCATTGCCGGGGGCAGTTTTAGCAGTTGAAAGTGATGCCGATTGTTCGGCGTCAGTTTCAAGTGCTAAACCTCCCGGACACAAAGATTTTTTACAGGAGGTTATTATGATCACCAGAAAGCAGTATCCCAATCATCACATTTACGAAATGGAGATCGGCGGCCGTCCCTTCACCGTAGAGACCGGTAAGGTGGCCGAGCTTGCCAACGCCGAGTGCATCTGCCGCTACGGCGATACCGTGGTGCTGGTCACCTGCACCTGCAACCCCATCCCCAAGGCCGGCATCGACTACTTCCCCCTGACCATTGAGTTTGAGGAGCGGATGTACGCCGTGGGCCGGATTCCCGGCTCTTTCAACCGTCGGGAGGGCAAGCCCTCTGAGCGGGGCATCCTGAACAGCCGGATCATCGACCGGCCCATGCGGCCTCTGTTTGACGAGGAGCTGCGCAACGACACCGTGGTCACCTGCACCGTGCTGGCCAACGACTACGATAACCCTGTGGAGGTGGTAGCCTCCCTAGGCGCCTCCATCGCCATCGCCTCCTCCGACGTGCCCTGGAACGGCCCTGTGGCCACCACCAACGTGGCCCATCTGGACGGCAAGTATATCATCAACCCCTCCAGCGACCAGCGGGATGCCTGCGACTGCTTCGTGTGCATCTCCTCCACCTTCGAGAAGGTGGTCATGATCGAGACGGAGGCCAACGAGGCCCCCGAGTCCGTGGTCTACGAGGCCATCCGCATCGCCCACGAGACGAATATGGAAATCGTCAAGTTCATCAACGGCATCGTCGCCGAGATCGGCAAGCCCAAGTTCACCTTTGAGAAGGCCGCGGTGAACCACGACCTGCTGGACGATCTGATGGCCTACGGCCTTGACCAGATCGAGTATGCTCTGGACACCCCGGACAAGAATGTCCGGGAGGAGCGGCTCACTGCCGCCCGGCTGGACTTCCAGGCCAAGTTTGCCGAGAAGTACGAGGATTTTGACACCCACATCGAGGTCTGCCTGTACAAGATGCAGAAGAAGGTGGTCAAGAAGTGGCTGCTGGCCGGCAAGCGTGTGGACGGCCGGGGCATGGACGAGATCCGTCCCCTGGACGCCGAGGTGGGCGTTCTGCCCAGAGTCCACGGCTCGGGCCTGTTCTCCCGGGGTCAGACCCAGGTGCTGTCCATCTGCACCCTGAACAGCCTTTCCGCCGCCCAGAAGCTGGACACCATCTACCCCGAGGAAACCAAGCGCTATATCCATCACTACAACTTCCCCTCCTTCTCCACCGGTGAGGCCCGGGCCGCCCGCTCTACCTCCCGCCGGGAGATCGGTCACGGCGCGTTGGCGGAGAAGGCCCTGCTGCCGGTGATCCCCTCTGTGGAGGAGTTCCCCTACGCCATCCGGGTGGTATCCGAGGTGCTTTCCTCCAACGGCTCCACCTCCCAGGGCTCCATCTGCGGCTCCACCCTGGCCCTGATGGACGCGGGCGTACCCATCCGCCGTCCGGTGGCGGGCATTTCCTGCGGTCTGATCTCCGACCAGGAGACCGGCCAGTGGCGTACCTTTACCGATATCCAGGGCGTGGAGGACTTCCACGGCGAAATGGACTTCAAGGTGGCCGGCACATCTGAGGGTATCACCGCCATCCAGATGGATCTGAAGAACAAGGGCCTGACCATGGAGATCATTGCCGACGCTCTGGAGCGCTGCCGCGTGGCCCGTCTGGAGATCCTGAACCAGGTGATGCTGCCCTGCATCGCCGAGCCTCGTGCCGAGGTCAGCGAGTACGCCCCCAAGATGCTCTCCCTGAAGATCCCTGTGGACAAGATCCGGGAGGTCATCGGCTCCGGCGGCAAAACCATCCAGAAGATCTGCGCCGACACCGGCGCCAAGGTGGACATCGAGGACGACGGCAGTGTGTTCATCTCCGCTGTGGACTCCGCCGCCGCTTACGCCGCCAAGAAGATGGTGGACGACATCTGCTTCGTCCCCGAGGTGGGCAAGCTCTACTACGGCAAGGTAGTGCGGATCCTGCCCATCGGCGCCTTCGTGGAGATCGCCCCCGGCCATGACGGCATGGTGCACATCTCCAAGCTGGAAAACCGCCGGGTGGAGAAGGTGGAAGACGTGCTGAACCTGGGCGACATGACCTGGGTGAAGTTCATGGGCTTCGACGAGAAGGGCCG
>CALWXQ010000092.1 GCA_944385545.1 uncultured Oscillospiraceae bacterium
CGCTACTTTTACCTCCTTACAGGCTTTCGCCCACTTAAAGTTTATTTGTAGCAACGTATCGCTACACTATCGCAGAATACCAGCTGGGTCAGTTTCTCCCCATCCCCGTCCCGCCAGACCTGTAAAATGTTTTGCACACATTGGTTGACCTTGGTTCCCGGTTCGTCGGGCAGAAGTCCATTGATGATTCGCTGATCCAACCCCAGCTTGCGCCCATCTGAAGTGATTTTCAGCATATTATCCACCGAGGGGTCCACTGCTCCTTTGTGTACGGCGGACGCCCGTTCCGACAAGGCCATGACCATCTGCTGCTGATGCTCTGTGGGCTTCGCCACAATATTGTGGTACTCCACCTTGGGCGTGGGAAGGTTCAGCAGGTCTGCTGTTTTGATGTCGGCCACCTCTTTGAACAGGTTCATCAATTCGGGCAAATTGAAGAACTTGGCAAACCGGGTCCTGGTGCGGTAGCCGGTTCCTTCCGGAGCCAGCTCCAGAGCCGTTACGGTTTCTCCGAAGCGGGAGGCCCAGCAGTCAAAGTGGGTCATACCCAGCTGACGCAGCCGATCATATTGCAGATACCTTTGGATGGTGTACATCTCGGTCATGGAATTGGATACCGGTGTGCCGGTGGCAAAGATTACGCCCCGGCTTCCGGTGAGCTCATCCAGATACTGACATTTGGCGAACATATCGCTGGATTTCTGGGCATCTGAGGTGGAAAGACCGGCTACATTCCGCATTTTTGTGTACAAAAACAGGTTTTTATAGTTGTGGGACTCGTCTACAAACATCCGATCCACACCCAGCTGTTCAAAGGTGATTACATCGTCTTTTCGATCTTCCGCCTGGAGCTTTTCCAGTTTGGCTTGCAGTGACCGCTTCGTGCGTTCCAGCTGCTTGACGGTGAATTTCTCACCGCCGCTGTTTCGTATCTCTTGAATGCCTGAGGTGATCGCCTGGATTTGATCCTGCAAAAGCCGCTCCTGCCGCTCCCGGCTGATGGGGATTTTCTCAAACTGGCTGTGGCCGATGATAATGGCGTCGTAGTCGCCGGTGGCGATCCTGGCGCAGAACTTCTTGCGGTTGTGGGTCTCAAAGTCCTTCTTGGTCGTGACCAGAATGTTGGCGGAAGGATACAGCCGCAGAAACTCGCTGGCCCACTGCTCCGTCAGATGGTTCGGTACGACAAAAAGAGATTTCTGGCACAGTCCCAGCCGCTTGCTTTCCATGGCGGCGGCAACCATTTCAAAGGTCTTGCCCGCGCCCACTTCGTGGGCAAGCAATGTATTTCCGCCGTACAGCACATGGGCAATGGCGTTTTTTTGATGCTCCCGCAGCTGGATTTCCGGGTTCATACCCCCAAAGGTAATGTGGCTTCCATCGTACTCCCGGGGGCGGGTGGCGTTCATTTCCTCGTTGTACTGCCGCACCAGGGCCTGACGGCGTTCCGGGTCTTTCCAGATCCAGTCCCGGAATGCCTCCCGGATGGCCTGCTGCTTTTGGGCGGCCAGGGTGGTCTCCTTGGCGTTCAGCACCCGGCGCTCTTTGCCGTCGGCATCTTCCACGGTGTCAAAAATCTGCACATCCCGCAGATTCAGGGAATCTTCCAGAATCTTATAGGCGTTGGCCCGCCTGGTGCCGTAGGTGGTATAAGCGGCCACGTCGTTTTGAGATACAATGCTTTTTCCTGTGACCTGCCACTCGGCGGTGATGGGCGAGTAGTTCACCTTGATGCTGTGCCGGAAGTAGGAAGGCGTACCAAAGGTTTCGTACATGAACTGCTGGATGTACGTTTTGTCGATCCAGGTAGCGCCCAGGCGAACTTCGATCTCTGAAGCATCCAGGTCTTTCGGCTGGGCTTTTTCCAGTGCCTCCACATTGACAGCAAAGGATGGATCGTCCTCCGCCGCCTGCCGGGCCTGCCGCAGCTTTACACGCACATTGCCGGACAGGTATTCGTCTGCCGTCACATAATGGGGCCGTCCATCCGGTTCCGTCTGGCCGGGGATACGGAAGATCACCCCCTGAAGCTCAGAGACGATGGTTCCTTCGTTCTTGCTGGTCAGCCGTTCCATATAGGCCATGTCCACACGAGCTTTTTCCCCGATGGACACCGCAAGGGCTTCGCTGGCTGTGTCCACGGAAGTCACCGCCTCATGGGGCTTAATGGTCCGCTTGGTGAACATATCTGCCTTGCGTTCCAGCTTTCCCTCCTCATCCAATACCTCCAGAGCACAGAGCAGGTAGTAGCTGGAATCATCGGAGAACGCCAGCCGGTTTGCCCGGTCGTTGATCAGGCCGTATTTGGCGGAAAAGGCATCGTAGAGCCGGTTTAGCTCTGCTTGTTTCTCCCGAATGCCGCTGTCCGGCGTAGAGGCGTCCATTTGCAGGTCGATCAGTTCCCGGACACAATCCCGCAGCCCCACCATGGCTTTTACACGGGCTTCGGCGGTGGCGTTCAGCTTTGGCCGCACCATCTGGCTGTTTTCCCGGAAGTAGACAACTCCGTCCACCACCGTATAGGAGTAGTTCTTTACATTGGGATCGGCAGGAATGGCATCTTGGATTTCTTCACCCTCACCCAAGTCCGGCAGTTCCGCTTCCTGATAGATGCCGTGGATATGCTGTACTGCTTCATGAAGCGAGCTTGCAAGGGAGATATTTTCAAAGGGCTCCACAGTGTAGTCCATGCCGTGGGCGGTGCTTTCTGATGCCTGCCTGCCCAGCACCATTTCCGGATGGGACAGGAAGTACTCGTTGACGGCATAACCTTCTTCGCTCAGGCCGGTGTGAACCCACTCTGGTTCCACCACCATAGGACGATCCCGCTTTTGCAGGAAAATGATGTCGGAGACTACCTCGGTCCCGGCGTTTTTCTTGAACGCATCGTTGGGCAGGCGGATGGCTCCCAGCAGATCGGCTCTCTGGGCCAGATACCGGCGCACGGTGGAGTCCTTGGCATCCATGGTATATCGGCTGGTGACAAAGGCCACCACGCCGCCCGGACGCACCTGATCCAACGCTTTGGCGAAAAAGTAGTTGTGGATATTGAAGCCCAGTTTGTTGTAGGCGGGGTCATTGACCTTATACTGACCGAAGGGTACATTGCCCACGGCGAGGTCAAAGAAATCCCGGCGATCTGTGGTTTCAAAGCCTGCAACGGTGATATTCGCCTTGGGATAAAGCTGCTGAGCAATCCGTCCGGTGACGGAATCCAGCTCCACACCGTACAGGCGGCTGTTTTTCATTTCCTCCGGGAGCATACCGAAAAAATTGCCCACGCCCATGGACGGCTCCAGAATGTTGCCGGTCTCAAAGCCCATGTTTCCCACTGCTTCATAGATGGCCCGGATCACCGTAGGGCTGGTATAATGGGCGTTCAGGGTGGAGGCTCTTGCGGCTTCATATTCCTCCTGCGTCAGCAGCTCCTTCAGCTGGGCATACTCTTTGCTCCAGCTCTCTTTGGTGGGGTCAAAGGCATCGGCAAGGCCGCCCCAGCCCACATAACGGGAAAGAACTTCCTGCTGTTCAGGGCTGGCCTGCGCTCCTTCCGCTTCCAGCTTCTTCAGCAGTGCAATGGCACGGATATTGGACTGGAACTTGGCTTTTGGGCCGCCCTCACCCAGAGCCTCATCCACAATGCGAAAGTTCTCTGCGCCAGAGCGCAGGTCGGCACTTGGTGCTGTCCCTGCCGCCCCCTCCAGGGCTTTCTCTGGTCCTGTGGAAGGTGCGGGCGGTTCCGGTTCCCGGGTTCGCAAGGTCTGAATCACCACATCGTAGGGCAAGTTATTCTTATCGCCCGGATAGACAGCTACCGGCTCAATGACCGTCTGAGACTGGGGAGCTGGCTGGGGATACCGTTCCATCAGCCGCGCAAAGCTCTCCCTGCTCTCGGAACGGAAAACAGGGTAGGCCAGGGAGGGGTCTCGAAGCTCGATATTCAGCTTGCCGATTTCCTCAATGATAAAGGACTTTCCGTCCTCCAGATACACGGTATCGCCTATGGCGTAAGGAAACGGCAGTTCATCCTTACTGGCTTCAACGGCTTCCTCCCGATCCCGGCCCTGTTCCGGCATTGGAAATACCCCAGCTACATGAACAAAGTCCTTGGTTTGGCGGTCATAGACAGCGGCACCTTCATACCGGAAGCCGTCATCCTCCATCGTCCCGTCCACATAGCCCTGGGCTGCCTTCCGGGCTTCCCGGAGGTTCTGGTAGTCCGGTTTTTCATCCATCCCGTTTTCGATAGGATGATAGGCAACCACCTGATACCGGGGCGTCTCAATAGACTGTTCCTCACGGGAAAGGAAGCGATCTTCCTGGATGAGCTGGGCGATCCGGCGCTGTACCTTGGGCCAGGACAATATCGCAGGCTCCGAATTGCCCACGGAGATTCTCAGCGGGAGGGAGGGATTGCTCATGCCGTATTCCCGTGCCAGCCATTCGGCGGTATCTTTTTCCCG
>CALWXQ010000093.1 GCA_944385545.1 uncultured Oscillospiraceae bacterium
CGCGGCTCTGACCGTCCACTTACGCGGTCATTCACTCCCGGGACTGCGCTTGGCTTACCCCAAAGGGGCGAGCCAAGAGGTACTCAGAAGGGGCTGCCCCATCGCAACGGGGCGAGCCAAGGGGCGCTCAGTAGCGCAGCTGGCCGGCCAGGAGGCGTCAGTTGTGGTGCTTGACCCAGATGTTCATGGCCTGGACGTACTGCTCCTGGTTCATATGATCCTTGATGGTGTTCAGGTAAGCGTCGGCCTTGTCGGTTTTGCCCTGGTTGTACAGGGTTTCCAGGGTGCTCACGGCGTTCTTCCAGGCCGTATTGGCCACCCCCGCCTGGTCGTCGATGCCCTTGTTGGCGGAGCGGTCTACGGTCTGGGTTGTGGAGGAGGTCTTTCTGCGGCCTCTGCCGGAGCCGGAGGAGGCGCTTTTTTCCGCCTCCTCCTGGGCGGCGGCAGCGGCGGCGGCCTGGAGCAGGGCGCTGACGTATTCCTCGCTAAGCCCCGACTGGTCGATCAGGGACTGGGAGGGCCGGAAGCCCAGGGACAGCATGGCCTGAACCTGGTATTTGGCCAGCTCCGCCTGATCCTGATACCGGCCGTAGTCCTGCTGCTCCTGCTGGGCCAGCAGGTCATACTGATCCAGGAGGGCCTCCCCCTCCCGGTCATAGCGCTCCAGGGCCATCTGGTACAGCTCCGGCACCCGATCCCCCAGCTTTTCCAGATACTGGTTGTAGGTCTGCTGGCCTACGGACTGGGCGTAGGAATTGCCGTAGCCCCCGGTGAGGGCCGCGGCCTGGCCCTGGGCGTCCTCCATGGCCAGCTTCCCCTGGCGGGTATAGCGATCCTTGTACTGCCGGTACAGGGCGTCCTGATCCACGTCGAAGGAAAAGGCCTCCCGGCCCCGGTACTGCTCCAGAAGATCCTCCATCTGGCTGTCCCACCGGGAGGCGTAGCCGGGCGTTCGGGTCAGGGTCTGCTGGGTCTGCTTCTTTTTGGTTTCCATAACATCATCTCCTTATCCGATCCGCTTCCACAGATTCACCGCCAGGTACGGAGGCAGCGCCTCCCCGGCGGCCAGGAGGGTGGTTCCCGCCCCGGCGGAAGGCTCCCCTTCCACCAGCCGGGGCAGCTGGCCTCCCCGGCTGCCCGGGGGATAGGCGTCCCCGGCGCCCAGCAGGAACCGGCCCTCCAGCTTCTCCCACCGGCCGCCGAACAGGGTCTGGGGCGGGGTATCGCTGAGGCTCAGGTACACCGTCCCCACCGGGTAGCACCGGATGGGGCGGAAGTCCTGGGCGGTTTGGTCGGCGGTCTGGGCGGTAGCTTGGGCCTGCCGCTCCTCAGGCTCCTGGTTCAGCTGCTGGGCCAGCTGGCGCAGGTAGGAGCGGATCTGGGCCACCTGTCCGGCCAGGGTAGGGGCGTTGATGCTGGGCAGCCGGTACTGCCGCTTCATAGGCGGGAACCTCCTTCGGTAATGGTTTTGCACAGGGAGAAGACCTTGGCGCTGCCCACGCCCTCCAGCCGCAGCCGGAAATGGTCGCAGCGCTTGGGCCGGATGGGGATGTGGAAGCTGCGCAGCCCCCGGCCCCGGACGCCGCACACCCGGCGCCACTGGCCCTGGCTGTCATAGTCGATGAACACGGATACCTGGCTGTCCATCTCCAGCCACAGCCGCAGCTGAACCCGGGAGATGTACTTCTCGTCGGGATCCTCCACCCCCAGCAGTCCCGTCTCCGCCAGCCAGGACACCGGGCGTTCCTCCTTGGCCCCGGAGCCAAGGACGGTCATAATCCGGCCGGTGGCGGCGTCCAGGTAGTAAAGATCATCCCCCCAGCTGCAAAAGGCCTTTGCCTGGGTGGCGTCCTCCCGGTGCCACAGGCCCCGGGCCAGGTCGTAGACAAACAGGTGATATGCCCCCTGGGGGTCGGCCATGGAGATGTAATACTTGCTGCCGTGGGAACCGGCCACCGCCTGGTGGTAGGCGATGTCCCCCAGATCCCGGCCCACCTCCACCGGTACGGAGCCGTCAAAGGCGCAGATCCCCAGCCGGGACTTGTACAGCAGGGTTTCCCCCACCAGGGCCAGGCTCCTGCCGCTGCCCTTCTGGACGCCCCGGCAGGCGGTGGTCTGGATGGAGAAGTTGGCGGGATAGCTGCCGTAGACCGTGTGCAGGCAGTCCTCCTTGAAAAACAGGGGATAGCCCAGGTGGGCCACAGCCCCGGTGAAGGGGCCGTCGGTGCCGCAGGAGGCGGCGTAGCTGTCGGTGGACAGGCCCTGGAAGCAATACCAGTTCTTGAAGTCCCCCAACTTGGAGGCGTAGATCTCGTTGACGGTTTTGCCGTCGGGGCCAAGGCCGTACCGGCAGCCCCACAGCCGGTTCCCCGACTCCAGGCAGAAGTCCAGCTCCGGCATGGTTCGCTTCACGGTAATCGTGTTGCGCAGCGTTCTGGTCTGACAGATCAGGCCGGTGACGACGATGAAATTATCTCCCTTGGCGTGGATGACGAAGCTGCCGTCCAGGGCGGCAATGTCCTCGTCCTGAAAGACCTCCCCGGTGACGTTGTCCACCAGAGGCGCGTCCTTCAGCCCGGAGAGGGTGACGCCGTCTCCCAGGGAGAAGGGCTTGCCGATGCCCTGGGCGGTGAGCTTGACGTAGGTGGCGCCTACGCTGACCCAGGCGCCGCAGGAGGCGGCGTAGGACTTGACCGTCTTGGTCTCCCCGCCGGTATCCAGCCAGTATTCCACCTGGGTCACGTCCTGAGGCTCCTCCCCGCCTACCTGGGAAATGGCGTAGGGGCTGCCGTCCAGGGCGCACAGCTCCACCGTCACCGCCCCCACGGGAGACGCGGTGGCTTCGATGTCCCCGCGATCCGCCGGATCCACGGTGTTGATGTACTTTTTATCCGGCAGGATCACCACATAGGCCCCCATGGACACCAGGGTCTTCTCCCCGGGGCTGAGGCCCAGCTCCACCTTGCTGCCCCCCAGGGAGATGGCGGAGCCGTCGGTATAGCACAGCTGATCCTTGGCCAGCAGGCCGGAGATGGCTCCGCCGCCGGTATAGAAGCCCCTCGGCCCCCGGGGGGACAGCAGGGGATAGGCCGCGGAGGTCAGATTTTCCATATGATAAAATTCCCCGGCGCCGATGCGCAGATCGTGGTGATAGCCCCGGAAGACATTCACCACCTCCCGGCTGCCGGCGGGGACGGGAACCGTGGGATAGAGCAAGGGCATTCCCTCCTAAAACACAAATCGCGGCCCCCGGCTCAGGGGCATATGGCTTCGGCCGTAGGCGGCGGCATAGCTGTCCCAAAGGCTGTTGAACAGGACAACGGAGCCGTTGTAGCGATCCATTTCCCCGTTGCTCAGATCCATCTGGGCCTCCAGCCACCGCTGGTAGATCTCGTCATAGGGCGCGCCCACCAGCAGCGGGGTATCCCCGGGGGTATCCGGGCCGTAGCCGGGAAAGGCCCGGGGCTGCTGATAGCGGTTGTGAATCTGCTCCGTAATGGCGGCGTCCAGCCGGCTGAGCCAGAAGATCTTGGTGGCCTGGTCGTAAATGTTGGGCTTCAGGTCGTCGGTGCGGTGGATGGCTTCCAGAATGGTCATGGCCCCGCCCTCACGCCCCGGCCCGGAGCAGATCCTCCATGTTCCGATCCCGGCGCTGCTGGGCCTTGCCGGAAAGGGTCAGCTCCCGGGCCACCGCCTCCGGCACCAGGGAGGTCTGCCCCTTGGGCAGCAGATAGCTCACCCCGTTCACCCCTACAAACAGGTTCGGCTCATCATGAATCTCCCCCCGGGGGACAAAGACTTCCACACGTTTTTCCGTAGACATACCGTTGTTTCCTCCTTATTTTCTGTTTCCGGTTTTCCTCCCCCGCCGGCGCAGCCGCCCTTGGCTCTCCTTTTAAGGAGAGCCGGCGCAAATCTCTGATTTGCGGCTGAGAGGTCATGGGGCAGTGCGTTCTTTTGCGCTGCTAAGGTAGTGGCGACCCTGGCTCCCCCTCTCAGTCACGGATCAAAGATCCGTGCCACAGACCGTCGAAAAAGCTTCGCAGAATTTGCCGCCGCAGCGGCAAAAAAAGTTTAATCATTTTCTGCCGGGGCGTGTACCTGGCAGAAAATACATCTCAGGCTGCAAGTGTGCGAGTTGTGCGCCGTAGGCGCACAAGGAGTGCGCGCAGCAGACTGCAACTCCTTTGTTGAAAAGCCCCGAAGGGGTTTTTCAACAGCCTGAGTCACGGATCAAAGATCCGTGCCAGCTGCCCGCTGCGGC
>CALWXQ010000094.1 GCA_944385545.1 uncultured Oscillospiraceae bacterium
TCAAAATCTCTCGGCATCAGCTCTTGCCGATTTAATCAGAGCTTCCCAAGAAAGGAAGGCCCCCGGCAGGGGTTGCCGGGGTGGCCTCTACCTCAGCAGCGCAAAAGAACGGACTGCGGTATGACCTCTCAGTCGCGAATCGGAGATTCGCGCCAGTTCTCCTTAGGAAGGAGAGCCAAGGGCGGCGGCTGCGCCGTCTCGGGGGTGTTCCAGTTCCTGGAGGCGTTGGGCGACGGGGCAGGCGGGGAGGCAGGGGCAGGCGGGGTAGTCGCAGTCCGCTTCCAGGAGCTTGCCCTGGCGGATAACCGCCTCCACCATGCGGGGGGCGTCCAGCCGGCGGCAGTAGCCGCTGAGGATGGTTTCTTCCTCCATATCAGCCCTCCGTGACGCAGAAGCCCCGGGGGCCGATGGTCAGCCAGTCGGAGGCCACGATTTGCAGATTGTAGCCCAGCACCAGCTTGCCGGAGGGAACGTCCCAGGTGTCGCTGCTGCGGTTGCAGTAGACCCGGTAGGTTCGCCCGGCGTAGCTGCGGGTGAAGCCCAGGTGCTTGTCCGCCGCCTGGAAAAAGTGAATGTCTCCCAGACGCAGGGCCTCGTGCTCCCGGCGCATCCGGCCCAGGCGGCGGAAATGGTTCACAAACTCCGGATTCTCCATGCCCCAGGGGTAGGGGCGGCGGTTGAAGGGATCCCGGTAGCCTTCCATGCAGGCCTCGTCCCCATAGTATAGGCTGGGACTGCCGGGGAGGGTATATTGCAGGAAGGAGGCGGACAGCAGCCGCTCCCAGGCAATGTCCAGCTGGTTCCGGGTCAGGCGGCGGCGGGCCTTCTCCTCCCGGGTGCCGTCAAAATCGTCCACCAGGGCGGTGAGGATCCGGGGGGTGTCGTGGGTGCCCAGCAGGTTCATATTGCAGGCCGCCGCCTCCGGGGGGTAATTTTCCAAAATGGTCATCACCGTGTCCTTCAGGGCCTGACCGCCGTCCTGGCCCCGGACGAAGCGGATGATGGCGCTGCGGAAGGGGTAGCTCATCACCGCGTCCAGCTCCCCATGGGTGAAGTAGGTGCGGCGGCGGCCGTAGGCGATCTTGTTGGAGGCGTCCTCCCACACCTCCCCCAGCAGCAGGGCGTCGGGCTTAAGCTCCTTGATCCGGCGGCGCAGCAGGGCGATGAATTCATCGGGCAGCTCGTCGGCCACGTCCAGCCGGAAGCCGTCGGCTCCCAGGTTCAGCCAGTGGGCCACCACGCTGTCCGGGTCGGTGATGATGTAGCGCAGGAAGGAAGGCTCCATCTTGTTCACCGTGGGCAGGGTGTCGAAATTCCACCAGCCGTGGTAGCTGTCCGGCCAGTGGTAGAAGGTATACCAGCGGAAATAGGGGGAGTCCTGGGAATTGGCGGCGCCCAGGGAGTCGAAGGCCCCCTCCCGGTTGAAATAGAGGCTGTTGGCGCCGGTGTGGGAGTACACGCCGTCCAGGATCACCCGGATCCCCCGCCGGTGGGCCTCCCGGCACAGGTCGGCGAAGTCCTCCTCGGTGCCCAGCATGGGGTCGGGGGTCTTGTAGTCCCCGGTGTCGTAGCGGTGGTTGGAGTAGCTTTTGGCGATGGGGTTGAGGTAGAGCATGGTCGCCCCCAGGCCGGCGATATAGTCCAGCTTCTCCCGGATGCCCCGGAAGTTGCCGCCGTAAAAATCGTTGTTCTGGACGACGCCCTTCTCGTCGGGCTGCCAGTGAACCTCCTCATGCCAGTGCTGGTGCAGGGTGTAAGGGCGCAGCTTCCCCGTCAGATCCGTCTGGCCGCTGCGGTGGAACCGGTCGGGGAAAATCTGGTAGATAATGGCCCCCTTGGCCCAGTCCGGGGTGTGGAAATCCGCCGGGACGCAGGACAGCTGCCACAGATCCCCGGCCTCCATATTGGTATCGTCCCCCTGCTTGAACAGGCGGAAACCCCCGTCGGGCTTGTGGACGTAGAAATAATAAAAATACAGCCCCGTCTGGGCCAGGGAGAATTCCCCGCCGAAGACCACGTAGGGGCCGAGAACCTCCTGCTGGGTCAGCTCCGCCACGAAGCTGCCGCCGCCGTCCTCATGGAGGACGCAGCTGACGCCGGTGGCCCCCACATCCTGGGGAACGTGGACGCGCAGAGCGCAGCTTTGGCCGGGGGTCAGGGTGCCGAAGGGGGACTTGTAGATGGTTTGCTTGCTGTCGTATAGGATCCTCATAGCATACTCCTGGACGGATAAAGTTACTTGGTCATTATACCCCAATCCGCCGGGAAATGGAAGGGGATTTCCGCATTTTCTCCAAAAGAATTCCGGCTTGCTTTTCCGCCGGGGGTATGGTATCATGAGCCAAGAGAACCAATGTTTTTTACAATCAGGAGGACGCGTTATGGAACAATACGATGACGAGCTGCTGCAGGAAGCGGGCAATCTGTTCGTGGTTGACGACGAGGACGGCAATTCTATCGAATTCGAGTATTTGGACTGCCTGATCTATCAGGACACCGAATACCTGGTGCTCCTGCCCACCCAGGAGGAATCCCCCCAGATCGTGATTCTGGAGGTGGTGCCGGTGGATGAGGAGAACGAAAACTACGTGGCTGTGGAGGACGAGGCGGTGCTGGACGCGGTGTACGCCATGTTCAAGGAAAAGTACAAGGGCATCCTGGACTTTGCCGACTGAACCCCATCCCCCGCCGGCGCATAGACTGAGTTAGGGGCAGCCGCGCCCCAGGACAAGGAGGGATTCCCATGAGCCCCATTGAACAGCAGATTGAGGGCATTGTGGACAGCATCCTGCTGGACTACCAGAACCGGCGGGACATCGACCGGCTGGATCCGTTCCAGCATCCGGACAAAAGCGTGGTCATCGATATGATCGACAAGCTTCTGCGGATCGTCTACCCCGGGTTCTACCGGGACAGGAGCTACCGGATCTACAACGCCAAGCACAATCTGTCCATGCTCATTGAGGATGTGATGTACAATCTGAATAAGCAGATCGCCGTGGTTCTGCGGAGCATGACCCAGGAGCCGGATCCCCAGGGCAAGGCCCAGGAGCTGAGCCTGGCCTTCTTCCGGGCCATCCCCCAGGTGCGCGCCGTGGCCCAGACGGATGTGGAGGCCTTCTATGAGGGGGATCCCGCCGCCTTCAGCACCGACGAGATCATCTTCTGCTACCCGGGGCTGTTCGCCGTGACGGTGTACCGGCTGGCCCATGTGCTCTACCAGCTGAAGGTGCCGGTGCTGCCCCGGATCATGACCGAGCACGCCCACAGCGTCACCGGCATCGACATCAACCCCGGCGCCGCCATCGGCAAATACTTCTTCATCGACCACGGCACCGGCATCGTCATCGGCGAGACTACGGTGATCGGCGATCATGTGAAGCTCTACCAGGGCGTGACCCTGGGCGCTTTGACCACCCGGGGCGGTCAGACCCTCCGGGGGAAGAAGCGCCATCCCACCATTGAGGACAATGTGACCATCTATGCCGGCGCCTCCATCCTGGGCGGCGGCACGGTGATCGGCCGGGACAGCGTCATCGGCTCCAACGTCTTCATCACCCATTCCATCCCCCCCTGCACCACGGTGAGCATCAAAAGCCAGGAGCTGCAATTCAAGCCCCGCAACTGCTCCGGCAACTGCGCCAGCTGCGAAAAGCCGGATCCGTTCTGGGAAGGACAGACCTGAAATCCAATACGCCCCGGATCCCACACGGATCCGGGGCGTGCTTTGTCCGGGAAGGCGCTGCCGCGGTAGTGGCAACCCCCTGCCGGGGGCCTCCTGAAAGCTCCCGTCTGGGCAGGGGATGGGCAGCGCGTTCTTTTGCGCTGCTGCGGTAGTGGCAACCCAGGCAGCCCCTGCCGGGGGCCTTCCTTTCTTGGGAAGCTCTGATTAAATCGGCAAGAGCTGATGCCGAGAGATTTTGACTCAGCCGAAAGTTTAAAAAGTGGAGGAATACTGTATGTATTTCCCACTTTTTAAACTGCACGGATGGGGCAAAAGATCCGGCATTCAGCCGAAGACGATTTATTCAGAGCTTCCCTTGTTTCGGCAAGAAAGGAAGCAAAGAAGCCGACTTGGGGAGGCGCTGAGTTGCGTGCTCCCGCACGCAAAGCCGCCCTCCCCAAGGCCCCTTCCGGCCCGCACTTGGGGAGTGCGGGAAGACCCTT
>CALWXQ010000095.1 GCA_944385545.1 uncultured Oscillospiraceae bacterium
TTTTTTACCGCCGGGAGCGTTTGGCGCGGCCGAAGGCGCGAAGGGGGAGGAAGCCTGTACGGGGTTCCCGCTTACCCGATGCGGTACAGCCGTTTCCCGTTTTCCAGGGTGATCCGGGCGGTCTCCTCCGGATCCAGATCCCGGATCCGGGCCAGGGCCTGAACCATGTAGGGAAGCCGCCCCGGATCGTTCCGCCGTCCCCGGAACGGCTCCGGGGACATGTAGGGGCAGTCCGTTTCCAGCACAATCCGCTCCAGCGGGATCGCCGCCGCGGTCTGCACAGCTTTGCGGGCATTTTTGAAGGTGAGCACCCCGGTAAAGCCGATGTACCATCCCCGGCTGACCAGCCATCCGGCCATCTCCGGGGAGCCGGAATAGCAGTGGAATACCCCGGTGACCTCCGGGAATTCCGCCACCACCGTCATGGCGTCCTGGTGAGCCTCCCGCTGGTGGACAATCACCGGCAGCCCCAGCTCCCGGGCCAGGGCCATCTGCTTGCGAAAGGCCTCCAGCTGGATCTGCCGGGGTACGTCCTCATAATGGTAGTCCAGGCCGATCTCTCCCAGGGCCTTGATTTTTGGATTCTCTCTGACCATCTGCCGGTAGGCCTCCAGCACCTCGTCGCTGACCTGATCCGCCGCGTCGGGATGGGAACCCACGGCGGCGTAGATGTAGGAATACTGCCGGGCCAGCCGGGAAGCCGCCCGGGAGGATTCCAGGCTGCACCCCGGATTCATCACCAGGGCCACGCCCTGCTCCGGCAGGGAGGCCAGCAGCGCCTCCCGATCCTGGTCAAAGCGCCCGTCATCCAGATGGGCATGGGTATCAAACAGCTGCATGCGCTTATTCTCCTTCTTCCCGAAAAATCGCCACCAGACAGCCGTCGATTTCCAGCACCCGGCTGTCCGTAAGGGTAAAATCCGTATGGTTGGGATAGCCCCGCAGCCCCCGGCCGCTGAGCTTGGCCGCGGCCTCCTTCAGCACCCAGAAGGTGAGCATCGCCCGGTTTCTATCCCGGGCCTGCTCCAGTCGGGCCAGCTCCCCGGGGGAGAGAATCTTCTCCTCCAGCCCCGGAGCCACCTGCCGGGACAGCTCCTCGGCGTCGATGGCCACATTCTCCTGGGCCAGGAGGCAGAAGGCGTGGCCCTTGGTATGGGAGATGGAAAAATGCCAGGGGCTGTCCTGCAAATAAGGCTTGCCCTCCGGCGTCCGGGCCACAGGGGGCAGGGGAAGGCCGGTCTGCTCCCGGTACAGCTCCGCCAGCAGCCGCCGTCCCGCGGCATGGCCTGTCTCCCCGTTCAGGCGGCAGTATTTCAGCTTCACAGAGCGTCGATGATGTTGGGGTCATCGCCGCCCCGATCCTCCCGCAGGCGGTTAATCAGCATACCCACGCCCACAGCCAGCACCGCCCCGCCGCACAGGGAGAACACCAGCCGGGAGGTGGTCATGGGCAGCAGAATCAGCACCGCGCCCAAAGCCGCCATAATCCCGCCCAGGGCCTTACCCCCGCCGGAAGCGGAGCGAACACATTCCTGAACGCCCCGGATGGCCAGCAGGATCCCCAGGAACCGGCCCACGCCTCTGGCCAGGGCCATGGGGTTGCGCAGCAGCCAAAACCCCAGGGCCAGGCACACCAGACCGGAGAGCACCTTCCCGGCGGTACCGCCGCCTGTCAGCGCGCCGCCCAGGAAGCACAGCCCTCCCAGAACCAGGCACCAGCCCAGCAGCCGCCCCAGAAGGCCCGAGGCGGAGTCGGGATTTACCAGCAGAATCAGTCCGAAGACCATCACCGCCACCGGCACGGCGGTCCGCCGAACCAGGGAAAGGATGGGAGAATTCTTCATAAACAGCACCCCTTTCTTTCTGTTTAGTATATCCGCCAAAGGGAGATCTGTCAACGATTCTTCCCCGGTTCCCGGGCGACGCCGGCAAACGGTACAATTTATTTCACCTTTTTACTTGACATTCCCGTTGCCTGCCTGTAAAATAGTTTTGGTATAGTGTACACTGCCCGGAGACTTACCCGGGTACTGTGTTTGCTTGATAACCGGCGAAGAATGCCGGGGTTTGGCTATTGCGCCTCATGGCGTTTTTGCAGCGGAAGCCCGAAACCCTTTGAAGGGCGCGGCCAGTGGGTTCGCGCCGGCGCTTCCATAGATTTCCGGCCGGGGAAGATCCGGTTGGTTTTTGTGCGCAATTTCACATGGGATGTAATTGCCCACCCCTTCTGCGCCTATTTTTTAGAAGGAGGTGTGCCGCAAATTTATGGAATGGGTTCCTATTTTTTTTGTGATTCTTGGCATTCTGGGCGGAATCGGCCTGGGCTTTGCTCTGGGCATTCAGTACCGCAAAAAGGTAGCTGAGCGGGAGATCGGCTCAGCGGAAGCGGAAGCGACCCGCCTGATCAACGAAGCCATCCGCAGCGGTGAGAACCGTAAGAAGGAAATGCTTCTGGAAGCCAAGGACGAGATCCATAAATCACGCACAGAAAACGACAGAGAAGTCAAAGAGCGCCGCAATGAGCTGAGCAAGCAGGAGCGGCGTCTGGAGCAGAAAGAAGCCGCTCTGGACAAGAAAACCGAGGCCTTCGAACGCAAGGAGGAGGAGCTGGCCAAGCGGCTGCAAAAGGTCACCGAGGCTCAGAACCAGGCTGAGGAGCTGCGTCAGAAGCAGCTGCAAACCCTGGAGGAGATCTCCTGCCTGACCCAG
The DNA here is from genome assembly GCA_944385545.1 of uncultured Oscillospiraceae bacterium. Classification (GTDB taxonomy): domain Bacteria; phylum Bacillota; class Clostridia; order Oscillospirales; family Oscillospiraceae; genus Faecousia. Next base: position 2,710 of record CALWXQ010000095.1, read on the forward strand.
GAGCAGGCCAAGCAGCACCTGCTGCAAAGCGTGGAGGACGAAGTCCGTCACGAGGCGGCCATGAAGATCAAGGAAATCGAGGCCCAGCTCAAGGACGAGGCCGAGGAAAAGGGCCGGGAGATCATCGCCACCGCCATTCAGCGTTGCGCCGCCGATCATGCCGCCGAGACTACGGTCTCCGTGGTCACCTTGCCCAACGATGAAATGAAGGGCCGGATCATCGGCCGGGAGGGCCGGAACATCCGCACCCTGGAGACCATCACCGGGGTGGACCTGATTATTGACGACACCCCCGAGGCCATCACCGTCAGCAGCTTCGATCCGGTGCGCCGGGAGATCGCCCGGCTGGCTTTGGAGAAGCTCATTGTAGACGGTCGGATCCACCCCACCCGCATTGAGGACATGGTGGAAAAGGCCCGTAAGGAAGTGGATCGCACCATCCGGGAGGAGGGCGAACGGGCCTGCTACGAAACCGGCGTTCACAACCTGAACCCGGAGCTGGTGAAGATCCTGGGCCGTCAAAAGTACCGTACCTCCTACGGACAGAACGTGCTCAATCACTCCATCGAGGTTGCCCACATCGCCGGCCTCATGGCCGCGGAGCTGGGCGTGGATGTGGCCCTGGCCAAGCGGGCAGGTCTGCTCCACGACCTGGGCAAGTCCATTGACCACGAGGTGGAGGGCAGCCATGTGCAGCTGGGCGCGGATTTGGCCCGGAAGTTCAAGGAAAATCCCGTTGTGGTCAACGCCATTGAAGCCCACCACGGCGACGTGGAACCCAAGACCGTTATCGCCGTACTGATTCAGGCGGCCGACGCCATCTCCGCCGCCCGTCCCGGCGCCCGTCGAGAGAACGTGGAGAACTATATCCGCCGTCTGCAAAAGCTGGAGGAGCTTACCGGCTCCTATCCCGGCGTGGACAAGGCCTACGCCATTCAGGCCGGCCGGGAGGTGCGGATCATGGTCAAGCCCGAGGTGGTCACCGAGGACAATATGATCCTCCTGGCCCGGGACATCGCCAAGCGCATCGAATCCGAGCTGGAATACCCCGGTCAGATCAAGATCAACGTGATCCGGGAGACCAAGGCCGTGGAGTTCGCCAAGTAAAAATCCAAACGCCCCGGATCCACACGGATCCGGGGCTTGCTTTGTCCGGGAAGGCGCTGCTGGGGTAGAGGCAACCCCTGCCGGGGGCCGGCAGTGCGTTTTTCTGCGCGGCAGCGCCTACCGAGAGCCTCCAAAAATCTCCCGTCTGGGCAGGGATTTCGTGGCAAGCGCCCATTCGGGCACTGCACC
>CALWXQ010000096.1 GCA_944385545.1 uncultured Oscillospiraceae bacterium
ATCGGCGCTCTGCTGCGTGGTATCGACAAGAAGAACATCGAGCGCGGCCAGGTTCTGTGCAAGCCCAACTCCATCCATCCTCTGACCAAGTTCTCCGGCCAGGTTTACGTCCTGTCCAAGGAAGAAGGCGGCCGTCATACCCCCTTCTTCAACAACTATCGTCCTCAGTTCTACTTCCGTACCACCGACGTGACCGGCATCATCTCCCTGCCCGAAGGCGTTGAGATGTGCATGCCCGGCGACAACGTGGTCATGAACGTTGAGCTGATCACCCCCATCGCCATTGAGAAGGGCCTGCGTTTCGCTATCCGTGAAGGCGGCCGTACCGTCGGTTCCGGTGTCGTCACCGAGATCCTGGAGTAATTCTCTAAGGGATGAAATTCGCCCCCGGTCTTACGACCGGGGGCTTTTTTCGTGTAGTTCCCCGGAAAACTGTGAATAATTTATGAAAACCGATTTTTCCATTGGCAGCCGGGTCATTTTATGATACAATGTAGCCGATTACAGTTCATGAGAAGGTGATGTTTTGAAGGAATTACGTGGGAAGATCGTTGAGGCATTGGTTTCCGCCCTGCCGGTAACGCTGATCGTCTATGTGCTGGCTCTGACGCCGCTGTGCAGCTTCTCGGCCACGGAGATGATAACCTTCACTGTGGGCGCGGTGCTGCTGATCCTGGGGATCGGACTGTTCAATCTCGGCGCGGATCTGGCTATGACGCCTATGGGCTCCCAGGTAGGCTCCGGCCTGTCCCGGCAGAGAAAGCTTGGGCTGCTGCTGGGTGTTTGTTTTGTCATGAGCCTGCTGATTACCATAGCCGAACCTGACCTGCAGGTGCTTGCCAATCAAGTGCGGGGGGTCATCAACGGCACGGTGCTGATCTACTGTGTGGGCATTGGTGTGGGCGCCTTCCTGGTGATCGCGGTTTTGAAAATCGTGTTCCAGAAGTCCTTGTCTCACATTTTAATGCTGTTCTATATGCTCTTGTTCGCCATTGCCCTGCTGCTGGTGGAGAACGGAAACGGCGCCCTGCTGCCCATGGCCTTTGACTCCGGCGGTGTGACCACCGGGCCTATCACCGTGCCTTTCATCATGGCTTTGGGCGTGGGTATTTCCAGTGTGCTGGGTGACCGCCGGAGCAAGGAGAACTCCTTCGGCCTGGTGGCCCTGTGCTCCGTCGGCCCCATTTTGGCGGTGCTGACCCTGGGCATCTTCTCGAAAAATGAGCTGACCTATGCGGTTCCCGACTATACCGTCAGCGAAAATATTCCGGGCAGCTTCCTGGAGACGGCGGGCCATACCTGCCAGGAGGTAGCCATCGCCTTGGGAATGATCGTTGTGTTTTTCCTGGTGTGCCAGGCGCTGTTCCTGAAGCTGTCCCGGAAGCGACTGTACCGCATCGCCGTGGGCGTGGGCTTTACGTATCTTGGCCTGGTGCTGTTTCTCACCGGTGTGAATGTGGGCTTTATGCCCATCGGCTATAAGCTGGGACTGCAATTGTCTCAGGTCAGTGAGGAATTCCTTATCGTCTTCGGCTTGGTGGTGGGCGTTTTGGTGGTGCTGGCGGAACCGGCCATCCATGTGCTTAACTGCCAGGTGGAGGAGATCACCGGCGGTCTGATTTCCAAGCGCTCCATGATCTTCGGACTTTGCATCGGCGTCGGCTCCGCCATCGCCTTGTCTATGGTGCGCATCGTGTATGATTTCTCCCTGGTGTACTACATTATCCCCGGATACCTTATTTCCCTGGCCCTGTCTCTGTTTGTGCCGCCGGTATACAGCGCCATCGCCTTTGACTCCGGCGGTGTTGCCAGCGGCCCCCTGACCTCCGGCTTCATCCTGCCCTTCGCCATCGGGGCCTGCGTGGGTCTGCATGGGGCGGAGGCTGTACTCCGGGACGCCTTTGGCGTGGTAGCCATGGTAGCCATGGCGCCCCTGATTACCATTCAGCTGCTGGGCTTCCGCGGCATCGTGGCCGAGCGGGTGAACGAGCGCCGGGCTATGAAGCGGATCCTGGATGCCGACGATCAGCAGATCATCAACTTTATGTAACAGGAGGCAATATGAACAATACTGTCAACGAATCCGCTATCAAAAAGCTCAAGCTCCTGTTTACTGTGGTAGATCGGCAGAAGGGCGAATTTTATCTGGACGTGATCAGCCAGTTCGATGTGAACTGCCAGATGGTTATGGCGGGCATGGGTACCGCCCAGTCGGAGCTGGTGGAGCTGCTGGGACTGAACAAGCAAAAGGCCGTGGTTCTCAGCGTTGTAAGGGAGGATATGGTGGAGGAGGTCATGAACTGTCTGGAGGACAAGTTCGCCACCATCCGGGGAGGCAAGGGCATTGCCTTCGCCGTACCTCTGAGCAGTGTCATCGGCGTGAATCTGTACCGTTTCTTGAGCAACAACAGGAGGGAAGTGTGATATGAAGACCAACGACTACGAAGTGATTTTCACCATCGTCAATTCCGGCTTTGCCGAAGACGTTATGGATATTGCCCGGGAGCAGGGCGTCCGGGGCGGCACCATTCTCAACGCCAGAGGCGTTGTCCGGGAGGAGGCGGCGGCCTTCTTCGGCATTACCCTCCATCAGGACAAGGAGATCCTGATGACTGTGGTGGAGCGGGAGATCCGGGATCAGGTGCTCAACGCCATTTATAAACAGATGGGCATGGCCAAGAAGGCCAAGGGCATCGCCTTCTCCCTGCCGGTATCCGATGTGGCGGGACTGGTGCCTGTGCAGCAGCCGCAGCAGACACCGGAAAACGAATAAAACGCCACCGGCAGAGATGTTCTCTGCCGGCTTTGGCCATGTACCCATATCCGCGGCATACAGGAGGGAATTGATTTGAAGGAACTGAACATTGCCCTGCTCCAGCTGCTGCCGGGGAGCTCCTGGGAGGAAACCCGAGGGATTGGAGAGGAAGCTTGCCGCCGCGCCAAGGAAAGAGGGAGCGACATTGCCCTGTTTCCGGAAATGTGGAGCTGTGGATACCGGATCCCGGAGGATCCGGCGCGGTTAAAGGCCATGGCTGTGGCCCGGGATGATGAGAAGATCCACAGTTTCTCCCGTCTGGCCAAGGAACTGGATATGGCCATCGGGGTGACCCTGCTGGAAAGTTGGGAGCCGTCCCCCCGGAACAGCCTGGTGCTCTTTGATCGGAAGGGGCAGGCTGTGCTCAGCTATGCCAAGGCGCATACCTGCGACTTCGGGGAGGAGCGGCGGCTGACCAGGGGAGAGGACTTCCCGGTGGCGACTCTGGAGACTGCCGCCGGGCCGGTGCAGGTGGGGGCCATGATCTGCTATGACCGGGAATTCCCGGAGAGCGCTCGGATCCTGATGCTCCGGGGGGCGGAGCTGGTGCTGGTGCCCAACGCCTGCCCCATGGAGATCAACCGGCTGTGCCAGCTCCGGGCCAGGGCCTTTGAGAACATGATGGCCATAGCCACCTGCAACTATCCCGCGGGACAGCCCGACTGCAACGGACACTCAACGGTGTTTGACGGGGTGGCCTATCTGGAAGACCTGCCCGGTTCCCGGGACTGCTGCATCCTGGAGGCGGGGGAGGAACCGGGGATCTATCTGGCAAAGCTGGATCTTGCCCAGTTGCGGGCCTACCGGGAACGGGAGGTGCACGGCAACGCCTACCGCCGGCCGGAGCTGTATCATCCCTTGACCGACGGCGACATCCGGGAACCTTTCCTGCGCGGCGACCGCAGATAGAGAAAAAGCCTTGGAGGACACGCCTCCAAGGCTTTC
>CALWXQ010000097.1 GCA_944385545.1 uncultured Oscillospiraceae bacterium
AAGGAGGGCAATTAACATGGCAAACCTGAAGATCAAGCTTGTTAAGAGCCTGAACGGTCGTCTGGAAAAGCACATCGCTACTGCTGAGTCCCTGGGCCTGCGGAAGATCGGCCAGGTCTCCATCCAGCCGGACAACACCCAGACCCGCGGCAAGATCGCCAAGATCAGCTATCTGCTGCAGGTAACCGAAGTTGAATAAGGAGGAGTAGAATAATGAAGCTTCATGAACTCTCTCCCGTTGCCGGCTCCACCCACGTGGGCAAGCGGAAGGGCCGCGGCATCGGTACCGGCAACGGTAAGACCGGCGGCCGGGGCCACAAGGGTCAGAAGGCCCGTTCCGGCGGCAAGGTGCGCGTCGGTTTCGAAGGCGGCCAGATGCCTCTGGTTCGGCGTATTCCCAAGCGCGGCTTCAACAACGTGTTCGCCAAGCCTCTGACCGCTGTCAATCTGGCTGCTTTGAACTGTTTCGAAGACGGCGCTACCGTGGACGCCGCCGCCCTGATTGAGGCGGGCGTGATCTCCGCCTGCCCCTACGGTCTGAAGGTGCTGGCCAACGGCACCGTGACCAAGAAACTCACTGTCAAGGCTGCGGCTTTTTCTGAGTCTGCCAAGGAGAAGATTGAGCAGGCAGGCGGAAAGGCCGAGGTGGTATAAGTGCTACAGACACTCCGCAACGCATGGAAGATTCCTGAACTGAGAAAGAAGATCATCTTCACACTGTTCATTCTGCTGATCTACCGCGTCGGCAATGTGATCCCTGTTCCTTATATCGACGTCGATACCCTGACGAGCTACTTTGACAGCGTGCTGTCCAACACCATCCTGGGCCTGTATAACGCGATGTCCGGCTCTGCCTTCCGGCAGGCAACGGTCTTCGCTCTGGGCATTCAGCCCTACATCAACGCTTCCATTATCATCCAGCTGCTTACCGTCGCCATCCCCGCTCTGGAGCGGCTGGCCAAGGAAGGCGGCGAGGAAGGGAAGAAGAAGATCGCCCGCATCACCCGCTACACCACCGTGGCGCTGGGTCTGCTGCTGGGCTGGGCTTACTACGTGATGCTCAACAACTACGGCAGCCAGGGTTACCCCATCATCACCGTTGAGGGCATTCTGCCCGCCATCGTCATTATCCTGGCCTTCACCGCCGGCTCCGCGGTGGTGATGTGGCTGGGTGAGCAGATCACGGAGTTTGGCATTGGCAACGGCATTTCCATGATCCTGTTCGCCAATATCATCTCCGGCATCCCCTCCATGATCAGCACCCTGTTCAGCCTGGTCTGGTGGCAGGCGCTGATCGTGGTCATCGGTATGGCCGCGCTGATCCTGTTCATCATCTTCATCAATGACGCTGAGCGCCGGATCCCCATTCAGTACGCAAAGCGCGTGGTGGGCCGGAAGGTCTACGGCGGCCAGAACACCAACCTGCCGATTAAGGTGAGCATGTCCGGTGTGATGCCTGTGATCTTCGCCCAGTCCATCTGCTCCATTCCCGCTACCATCTGTGCCTTTATGGGCATCAATGCCAACAGCGGCAACTGGTGGTATGACAACCTGTGGAGCCCCAACTGCTGGGTTTACGCTGTGGTTTACTTCCTGATGATCTTCTTCTTCAGCTGGTTCTACTCCACCATCCAGTACGATCCTGTGGAGATCGCCAACAACCTGAAGAAGAACGGCGGCTTCATCCCCGGCTTCCGTCCCGGCAAGCCCACCGCCGACTTCATTCAGAGGGTCATCAATAAGATTGTGGTCTTTGGCGCGCTGTACCTTGGCATCGTATCCCTGATGCCCATCGTTGCGGGCAATCTGATGGAGGGTGTCCGGAACCTGGCCATTGGCGGTACTTCCGTCATCATCGTCGTAGGCGTTGCCCTGGAGACGGTGAAGGCTCTGGAGACGCAGATGCTGATGCGGCACTACAAGGGCTTCCTGGATTGATACAGGAGGTATGGCAGGATGAATCTCATTCTACTGGGCGCGCCCGGCGCCGGAAAGGGAACCCAAGCAGAGATTCTGGTGAAGAAGCTCTCCATTCCCGCCATCTCTACCGGGAACATGCTCCGTGAGGCCATTGCCAATGGTACGGAGCTGGGAAAATTGGCAAAGAAGTACATGGACGAAGGCGCCCTGGTCCCCGACGAGCTGATCCTCGGCATCGTCGCGGACCGGGTGGCCCAGCCCGACTGCGCCCGCGGCTTTATCCTGGACGGTGTGCCCCGCACCCTGGCCCAGGCGGAGGCGCTGGAGCGCAAGGGCGTCAAGATCGACCATGTTGTCTCCATTGAGGTTGACGACAGCGTGATCGAAGCCCGTATGACCGGACGCCGTGTGTGTCCCAAGTGCGGCGCCAGCTATCACGTTACCGCCAATCCTCCCAAGACGGAAGGCCGGTGCGACAGCTGCGGCAGCGAGCTGATCGTTCGTAAGGACGACGCTCCCGAGACCGTTCGCCATCGCCTGGAGGTCTACCACGCTTCCACCGAGGTGCTTAAGGACTTCTATGGGAAGCTGGGCAGACTGGCCACCGTCAACGGCTGCCAGTCCATTGAGGGTGCCAATGCGGATATCCTCAAAGCAATAGGGGCTGAGGTATGATCACAATCAAAAATACCCATGAGCTGGAGTTGATGCGCCGGGCCTGCAAAATTACCGCGGCAGCCCGTGCTTTGGCAGGGGAAATGGTAAGACCCGGCGTATCCACGAAGGCCATTGATCGGGCCGTGCACGATTATATCGTCAGTCAGGGCGCGAAACCGTCGTTCCTGCATTATCACGGCTATCCTGCCAGCGCCTGCATCAGCGTCAACGATACGGTGATCCACGGAATTCCCGGGGGTTACCTCCTGAAGGAAGGGGATATCGTGTCGGTGGACGTAGGGGCGCTGTACCAGGGTTTTCATGGTGATTGTGCTGCTACCTTTGCCTGTGGTGCCATCAGCACCGAAGCGCGTAAGCTCATTGACGTGACAAAGCAGAGCTTTTTTGAAGGCATCCGCTTCGCCGTCAAGGGCAACCGTGTGCAAGATATCTCCCACGCCATTCAGACGTATGTGGAGTCTAACGGTTTTTCAGTTGTGCGTTCCTTCGTAGGTCACGGCGTTGGACGGCAGCTGCACGAGGAGCCGGAAGTTCCGAATTTCGGGCACCCCGGTCGGGGGCCCAGACTGCTCAGCGGCATGACCATCGCGGTGGAGCCTATGGTGAACGCCGGTACCTACGAGGTTCGGGTTCTGAAAGACGGCTGGACCACGGTGACTGCCGACGGCAAGCTTTCGGCCCATTATGAAAATACTGTACTCATCACCGACGGCGAGCCGGAAATACTCACCGTCACCGAAGGACTTTGAGCTATGGACCCAGATAAATCGGATATTCATATATCAGATGTGGTGATCTCCACCGCGGGGCGGGATCAGGGAGACTGGTTCTATGTGATCGCAGAGGATCCAGTCTATCTGATGCTTGTTGACGGCAAGGGCCGTACACTGGAAAAGCCCAAGCGCAAAAAGCGCAAACATGTGCAAAAGGTCCTTCGCTCTGAGACCAGGGTCGCGGGGAAAATCCGTTCCGGCGACAAGGTGCTCAACAGCGAATTACGAAGAGATCTGGCGTTCCTCGCCAGAGATATGCAAGCGAACAACCTGGGAGGGTAATAACTTGGCTAAGGACGACGTAATCGAGATTGAGGGCATCGTAACCGATG
>CALWXQ010000098.1 GCA_944385545.1 uncultured Oscillospiraceae bacterium
CGCACAGACGCAGGAGCGGTGGGCGGAATTGACTTACACCCGGCGGCGTGGTAAAATGATTGTAAGATCGGATTCGTTTGGGACGGGGCAGGGCGTTTTTTCCCGGGGAGCGTGTTTTTGGGGCGGTTTTTCAGCAAGCGTTCAGCGGAACCTGATAGGATAGAGGAAAGCGAAAGAACCGGCCGGGAAGAAGGGGCGCGGGCGCTGCCTTACAGGGAAGCCCACCGTGACCAGACCCATCCGGCAAGCTGCCGCCCACGGTTCACGGCGCCGTGGCGGCTTTGCCGCCATATCCATTGAGAAAGGAATCCGATACGCTATGAAAGCCCTGATTAACCAAGCCGTCAAAGGGGACGTTCAGGCCATGACCGCCCTGTGCGACAGCAGCAAGTCCCTGGTGCAGACCCTGTGCCGCAGTCTTCTCCTGGAGGAGCAGGAGGCCGGCAAGGTCACCGTGGCTGTGTTCCAAACGGTATTGACCGACCTGATCCATGGGCGGATCGACACCGAGGAGGAATTTGCCCGAAAAGCCGTCCGTCAGGCAGTGATGCGCTGCAAGGCCAAAACCCTGAACGTCAGCAGCCGGGCCTTCCGGGTTCCGGTGGGCGCCGATTTTACCGCCTTCCCCTGCGACCCGGAGGATCTGGATCTGGAAGGGACGCCGGTGGAGATCGTGCTGCGGAATCTGCCGCCGCTGCACCGCTTCCTGTATGTGATGGACGCCATAGGCGGCTATGGGCCGGAGGAAATGGCCCGGACCATGAATACCACGCAGCAGGTGGTGAAAAAGGCCCTGGAAGCGCAGGAGCAAAACATCCGCCGGATCCTCACCGCCGCGAAGAAGAAAAAGGATGTGACGGTACTTAGCAGGGAGGCCTTCCGCCAGGCCCTGGAGGAGGCCAAAACGGCCGCGGTTCCGGAAACGGTGAACGCCTTCCTGGAACAGCGCGTGGAAACCCTCTGCCGGCCCATTGCCGCCCGGGAGAGGAAGAAGCGGTTTTGGAAGTGGGCGGGGATCGCCGCGGCGGTTCTGGCATTGGGCGCGGCCCTGGCGGTAACCCTGCCCCAGGAAGAGGATCCCAATGTCCGCTGGGAGCAGGCCGGGGCCACGGAGGCCACCCAGGTAACCCAGGCCACGGAGGAAACCACCGGCCCCGCCCCGGAGGAGCCGGGGATCTATGCGGACATCACCGTGGCGGATTACGGCGCCATTACGGTGCGGCTGAACGAGGAGGCCGCACCGGAGACCGTGGCGAACTTCGTCAGCCTGGCCCAGGCGGGCTTCTATGACGGCCTGACCTTCCACCGGATCATGGATGGCTTTATGATCCAGGGCGGCGACCCCAACGGCGACGGCACCGGCGGCTCGGAAACCACCATTCCCGGCGAGTTCTCGGACAACGGCTATGACAATCCCCTGTCCCACACCAGAGGCGCCATTTCCATGGCCCGCTCCAGCGATTATGACAGCGCCAGCTCCCAGTTCTTCATTGTCCAGTCGGACAGCACCTACTTAGACGGTCAGTACGCCGCCTTCGGCTATGTGACCCAGGGCATGGAGGTGGTAGACGCCATTTGCGAACACGCCGAACCCACAGACGACAACGGCACCATTGAAGCGGACCGGCAGCCTGTGATCTCCTCCATTGTGATCCGCACCGTGGAAGACGACCCGGCGGAGCCGGAAAGCACCGAAACCCAGACGCAAGCAGGGTAAGCCCGGGCAGCTGCCCGGCTCCCAAAGCAAATCATTAGGAACCTCTGAATCAATCGTCTTCGGCTGAATGCCGGATCTTTTGCCCCATCCGTGCAGTTCAAAAATCGGGAAATACATACAGTATTCCTCCAATTTTTGAACTTTCGGCTGTGCCAAAATTTCTCGGCATCAGCTCTTGCCGATTTCATCAGAGCTTCCCTTACGGAAGGAGTCAGATAGAGAGATGAAACAGAGAATCCTTTCCAAGCTCCGGTTATGGGCGTGCGTTCTGCCGGCCCTGGTCTTCGCCGTTCCGGCGATCAGCCTTCCGGCCCGGGCGGAAGAATCCCCGGTGCCCGCTATCCAGAAGATGATCCGGTATTACCGGTACTATCAGGAGGACGCCGGGGAGGAGATCCAGGAGCTTCTGGAGCAGATCGCCGCCATCGACCCGGAGCAGGGCGACCTTTGGGAGGCGGTGATGGCGAACTGGTCCTACTGCAACGATGAGCTGGAGGTTCCTTATGACGTTCTCCCCGACGGCCTGGCCCAGGACGATTCCCTGTGCATTGTGGTGCTGGGCTACGCCCTGAACGGCGACGGCACCATGCGGCCGGAATTGATCCAGCGGCTTCAGGTGGCGCTGGCCTCAGCTCAGAAATACCCCAATGCCTATGTGGCGGTCACCGGAGGCGGCACCGCCGCCTATTCGGACATCACCGAGGCGGAGGCCATGGCCAACTGGCTGGAGGACAACGGCGTCGCCCGGGAGCGGCTGATCCTGGAAACGGAATCCCTCAGCACCACCTATAACGCGGTGAATACCTATGCCATGCTGGTACGGGACTACCCCAGTGTGAAGGGCATCGCCGTGATCAGCAGCGATTACCACGTGCCCTGGGGGTACGTGCTGTTCCAGACCGTCTGCGAGTACACCCGGGTCTACGGCGAAACGGTGATCCCTGTGGTGGGCTGCGCGGCGAACAAAACCGAAACCACCATGGACACCATGGGCTATCAGGTCAGCGGGATCTGCACCATTACCGGCATCCCCACCCCCACCGGCGGAAAGCCCAGTGGATAACCGAAGGCGCCAAAGGCAAATACGCAAAATGGGCTTGCCGCAAAGTCATCGCTTTGCGGCAAGCCCATGGTTTTTCCCCGAAGCCGCGGAATCGGTCACACCTTCGCAAAAAGCGCGGACATATCCGCTTTTTCCAGTGTGAGCAGCCACGCCTTTTTCTCTATGCCGCCGGCGTACCCGGTTAAGCTGCCGTTGGCGCCTACAACACGATGGCACGGAATGATTATAGAGATGGGATTATGCCCCACCGCGCCGCCCACAGCCTGGGCAGATACGGCGCGAACCCCGGTTTGCCTGGCGATTCTGTCCGCGATCTGGCCATAGGTCATGGTTGTTCCGTAGGGGATGGTCAGCAGGATCTGCCATACCCGATTGCGGAAGGCGGTGGTTTTCAGCAGCAGCCGCGGCGTAAAATCCGGGGCTTTGCCGCTGAAGTAACTGTCCAGCCAGCGGAAAGTTTCGGCAAATACCGGCAGGAAGGCTTCTTCATATGCCTGCGGAAGGGTAGCGCCAAAATGCGTTTGCCCGTGGAACCAAAGGCCGGTGAGCGCGTCGCCGTTGCTCGCGAGGGTGATGCCGCCTAAGGGGGACTGGTAATGATAGGTATACTCCATAGCTCACACCTGCCAATGTTGATTGGAATCCCCAGGCGGCGGGTTCCGGCGCTCCCGCCTTGACCTGAGGCTTCCTGTACCCTATCATTGTATCACAACATCTGACGAGATGCTATTGCAATATCGTCCAAAAGGATCGTCCTATCGCCAAAAAAGAGCCGAACCCCAGAAAAATGTTCATCCGATGCGCAAGCGCCGCGGCTTTTTGGGTAGTAGACAGGTGAAAGAAACAAAGGCATGCCCGCCCCCTATGGGGCGGGCT
>CALWXQ010000099.1 GCA_944385545.1 uncultured Oscillospiraceae bacterium
ACTTGAACCCGCACGTCCGCAGTGAACACTAGAACCTGAATCTAGCGAGTCTACCAATTCCACCACTCGCCCATATTACCGCCGTCACGATGACGACTGGGTTATATTAGCACAAGTGGCGGGATTTGTCAACCTCTTTTTCTACTCCGCTTCTGTTAAATAGCTGCTGACGCAGTACAGGGTCTGACCGTTGTATTCCACTCTGGACCAGCCCAGATCCCGGTTGATCCCCGTGCGGGTCACCACGTCTCCGTTTTGAATGGTGGCCACCACCACGCAGTCCGGATCCTCCACGCTGGGCAGTGAGCGAAGGTTCACCTCGATCTTGGCGGTGACCCGGTCGTTCATCGGCTCAAATTGGGTCTGAATCCCCTCCGGATCCTCTGTGGCCGCCGCGGCAGTGGTCTCTCCGGCCGGGGTCAAACAGCTGCTCACCGCGTAACAGGTCATACCGTTATACTCCAGCTTCGACCAGCCGTTGTCGCTGACGCCCACCCGGTGGGCAATGTCGCCGTTGTTCAGCTGGGCCACCACTTCCGCATCCTCCCGCTCCACGCTGGGCAAGACCCGCAGATTCACCACATCCTTGGCAGTGACCATCTCATCCACCGCCGCAAACTGGGTCTGGATCCCATCTGGATCCTCCTCGTCGCCGGTCAGGTAGCTGCTCACCGCATAGCAGGTCACTCCGTTATACTCCAGCTTCGACCACCCCTGGTCACTGACGCCCAGGAGCTGGGCCACATCGCCGTTGTTCAGCTGCCCCACCACCTCGGAGAAGGGGTGATCGGCGCTGGGCATATTGCGCAGGTTCACCGTCTCCTTGGCGGTCACCTCTCCCATCGCCGGGGTAAAGGGCACCAGCGCCTCCACATCCGGCTGGGCTTCCTTCCGGGGCGTCTGCTCCTTGGCCGGTTCGATGCCGTCATAGCCAAAGTAGGCCACATTCAGATCCACATCCTGGGTGATCCCCATTAGGCTCCCCTGGTTGGTATACTGCCACATATGGTGCACACCCTGGTAATCCGACCGGGGGGTGTTGGGATAAGGCTCGGCAGGGTATTGGGCGATCCAGATCTTATAGTCCTGCTCAATCCTCTCCCCTTCCCAGAACAGCTCCATTTCATTCTTGGAGGCGTAGAACATGCCCTCATACCCCAGATCCTCAATGGTCTGGAGAAAGGCCAGGGCCACATCGGTGCGCTCCTGGGCAGTCATTTCATATTGGCGGCTCTCCGGATCCCGGAAGCCCTCGCAGTCATAAACCACAGGGTAGGTAATGGGATATTGGGCAATGATCTGCGCCGCCCATTGCGCCTCCTCCACAGCTTCCTCAGGGGTCACGGCGGTGGAAAAGAAATACGCGCCCAGAGCGATCCCATAGCGTTCCCCCTCCTGGAGGTTATAGCGGGCATTCCCGTCCTCCCGGATGACGCCCTCCACCAGCGTGCGGCTGCCCAGCCGCACCATGGCGAAATCGATCCCCGTTTGAGCCACGGTCTGCCAATCGATGGTGCCTTGATACTTTGCCACATCGATGCCAAGGGTAGTCGTCTCTATCTCATTGGTCACCCGCTCCGGCCTGCCGCAGCCGCACAGGCACATCAGCCCGACAGCCAGCAGAATGCCAAGGAACGCTCTGTATCTGTGCGTCATAGAATGGCCCTCACTGTAATCATATGGTTTTTTTAGAATATCACAAAATGAGGAAAATGTCTATAACTGTCGAAGCATTTCCCAGACGCGTCAAAGCCGGCTCCTCCCCTTTTCCTGTAAAACGCCGCTGCTTGGTTCCGACGAGCCAAGCAGCGGCGTTGTTCAATGCTTCGGGAAGGATCACAGGGCCTCTCCCAAAATGGATTTCGTGGCATAGGCGTTCAGACGCATATCCGCCACATTGCCTGCCAGGTATTCATAGTAAGCCTGGGCGCCGATCATGGCGCCGTTGTCGCCGCACAGGCGCAGGGGAGGCATATACACCTGCGCGCCCAAAGTTTCCGCGGCAGCCAGGATATCCGCCCGGATCCGGGAATTGGCGGCCACGCCACCGGCTACGGCGATCCGGCGCCGGCCCGTCTGTTCCAGGGCCATCACCACCCTTGGCACCAGGGTATCCGCCACCGCCGCCGAGAAGGCGGCGCACAGGCTGGGCACGTCCAGCGTCTGGCCCAGCTGCTGGGTATGGTTAATCAGATTCAGCGCAGCGGTTTTCAGGCCGGAGAAGCTCATATTGTAGGGATTCTCCCCCGGACGGCTCCGGGGCAGCTGGTATTTCGTCTCGTCCCCCAGCTTCGCCGCCTGATCCAGCGCGGCGCCGCCGGGATAGGGCATGCCCAGCACCCGGGCCACCTTGTCAAAGCACTCCCCTGCCGCGTCATCCAGGGTGGTTCCCAGGATCTCCATGTCTGTGTAATCCTTCACATCCACCAGCATGGTATGCCCGCCGGAAACCACGAGGCACAAAAACGGCGGCTCCAATTCCGGATAGGCCAGGTAATTGGCGGCGATATGACCCCGGATATGGTGCACCGGGATCAGTGGTTTGTTCATGGCCAAGGCCGCTGCCTTGGCAAAGTTCACACCCACCAGCACCGCTCCAATCAGGCCGGGGGCATAGGTCACGGCCAAAGCGTCAATATCCCCCCGGGTCAGCCCCACTTCCGCCAGGGCCTTGTCCGCCAAGCCGTATATGGCCTCCATATGCTTCCGGGAGGCGATCTCCGGCACCACGCCGCCGTAGATCCGGTGCAGCTCCACCTGGGAGGCAATGCAGTCGCACAGCACTTCCCTGCCGTCCCGGACGATGGCCATGGCAGTCTCGTCGCAGGAGGATTCAATTGCCAGAATGTTCAAATCCGCCACTCCTTTCGCAGGATCAGCCCGTCTTCCCGGGGATGGAAATAGTAGTTGTGCCGTCTTCCCACGGTGACGAAGCCCAGCTTTTCATACAGTCTCCGCGCCGGAAGGTTGGACTGGCGCACCTCCAACGTCAGGCAGCGGCTCCCTTGCTGACGAAGGCCCTCCACAAGGGCATTGACCAGCGCCTGGGCCACGCCCTTCCTCCGGGCGGCAGGATCCACCGCCAGGTTCATCATGTCCGATTCCCCCATAACGGTCTGGGAGCCTACATATCCCACCACGTTCCCGTCCTCCACTGCCACAAGCCAGTAGGACAGGTCATTCTCCATCTCCGAAGCGATGCTTCGTTCACTCCAGGGATTGGAGAAGCACTGCTGCTCCAATTGGGCCACCCGGGCCACATGGGCCGCACCCATGGTTTCGATGTCAATCATTTTGCCTCATACCAGCTCTTTCCGATTTTTGCTTCCGCCACCAGCGGAACGCTGAGGGACGTCACCTGCTCCATCTCCCGGCTGACCAAAGCGGCCACCGGCTCCGCGATCTCCTCGGGGCACTCCACGATCAGCTCGTCGTGAACCTGAAGCAGAAGCCGGGCCTGGGGATAGGCTTCTCCCAGGGCCTTCTCCACCCGGATCATGGCCAGCTTGATAATGTCCGCCGCCGTTCCCTGGATGGGCGTATTCAGGGCGATCCGCTCCGCGCCGCTGCGGACGTTGAAGTTGCTGCTTTTCAGCTCCGGGATATACCGGCGGCGGCCGTAAAG
>CALWXQ010000100.1 GCA_944385545.1 uncultured Oscillospiraceae bacterium
CTTCACAATCATAACTCCCTGTTCAGGGGATCGCTATGCCACGATACCGATAAGATTCTCTCGGTTAGATGGAATGCGCTTTGTACAGCCGAAGACGATTTATTCAGAGCTTCCTTAGCCTGGGAGGGAAAAATATCTGTCCCTTCAGTGTGTTCTCGGATAATTCTCCATTTCCTGCAAACAATACCACCGAGGAATTCACCGCAAGGAGAGGAAAGCAATATGAAAGCAACAGGCATTGTGCGCCGGGTGGACGACCTCGGCAGAATTGTCATTCCCAAAGAGATCCGCCGCACCCTGAGAATCCGGGAGGGAGATCCTTTGGAGATCTATACGGAGAAGGACGGCGGGGTGATTTTTCGGAAGTATTCCCCCATGGGGGATTTGCAGGGGTTCGCTTCGCAGATGTGCGAGTCCATCGGTTCCGCCACGGGGTGGATTGCCGCGGTGGCGGATCGGGACTGCATCATCGCCCTCCACGGCGCGCCCAAGCGGGAGCTGATAGACAAGCCTAACTCCCCGGAGCTGGAGCGGCTGATGGATCAGCGGAAGAACTATCTGTACAAAGCCGGGGATCCGCAGATCTTTGCCGCCAGCGGGGAGCACAAGTACCACCTGGGGGCGGCGTCCCCCATTTTGTCCCAGGGGGATCTGATGGGCTATGTGCTGCTCCTGCTGACGGAGCATGACGCCCCATTCCAGGAGGCGGATCAGCGGCTGGCGAAAACCGCCGCAGGCTTCCTGGGAAAGCAGATGGAAAGCTGACGGGGAGGGCCAAGCCCTCCCCTCTGGCTGTCGGTGGAAAAATTCCTATGCCGACGATTGGCGCCACGATCCATAAAAGGACAGACGGCATAGGAATTTTGTGTGCATCCGCCCCGGTTGCCCCATAGGGGCGAGGGGCGGGCACTGAAATAAATTGTTACTGTGAAAGCTACGCATTCGCAGTAATCCCCTTTGGGGCTTTCCGACAGATTTTTGCAGGTAAGCTGCGCGCACTCCTTGTGCGCCTACGGCGCACAACTCGCCCAAAAAGCAGCCTGATAGGTATTTTCTGCCAGGTACAGAAGGTGAATTGCCCCGAAGGGGCAAGACAGACCACCCTGGGGTGCGCCCCGGCAGAAAATGATTTTAAGGAACCTCTGAATAAATCGTCTTCGGCTGAATGCCGGATCTTTTGCCCCATCCGTACAGCTGACAAAAGTGGGAAATACATACAGTATTCCTCCACTTTTTGAACTTTCGGCTGTGCCAAAATCTCTCGACATCAGCTCTTGTCGATTTAGTCAGAGGTTCCTTAACTTTTTCTGCCGCTGCGGCGGCAAATTCTGCGAAGCTTTTTCAACGGCCTGCGGGGAGGGCCAGGCCCTCCCCGCGGCTTATTCGGCCCGGGCTTTTTTCAGCTGGGACAGGCTTACCATCAGCAGGCAGGCCCACAGGAACAGGCTGCCCACCCAATAGCCGCTGCACACCATGGGGGTGCTGACGATCACCAGCATGTTATACAGCACTGCGCCTAACCATTCCGACCACAGGGCGGACAGCAGGTTCAGCACCAGAAACACCAGGCTCAGCCCCAGCGACAGCAGGCTCAGATTCCGCGCCAGCTTCAGGGTGCGTCTGTCCCGTTCCCGCCCGGCCCGGTACAGCAGCATGGCTGGGGGGACAAAGAAGGCCAGCGCCGCCCCGGTGAGCAGCCCCCGCAGCACGCCCGCGGGCTGGGGCAGAAAGCCCAGTCCGGCGCACAGAATAAACAAAACGCCCCAAAGGGTGATCAGTGTGTGTTTTTTCATAGCCATCTCCTTTTTCTGGATTCCCACAGGCGGCCCGGAGGCAGACGCCGCCTATGGAGTGATTATACCCCGATATGGGCCGGTTGACAAGGCTTTCCCGGCGGAAGCTGCGGCAAAAAAAGCTGGACAGTCCGGGCCTTATCTGGTATAATAAGGGAATCATCAGGGGAAAGGGCGTGAATTCCCAATGAAATGTCCGTTTTGCGGCGATCAGGAGAGCAAGGTCGTGGACTCCCGCCACTCCGAGGACGGCCTGAGCATCCGCCGCCGCCGGGAGTGCATGGGCTGCCTGCGCCGGTTCACCACCTATGAAATGGTGGAGAGTCTGCCTGTCATCGTGGTCAAGCGCAACGGCTCCCGGCAGAGTTTTGACCGCGCCAAGGTCCTCAACTCCATGATCCGGGCCTTTGACAAGCGGAAGGTGGACGTGGCGGATCTGGATCGGATCACCACCGAGATCGAGCAGACCATTCAGAACACCCTGGAGCGGGAGATCAGCACCGACCGGATCGGGGAAATGGTCATGCAGCGCCTGAAGCCCCTGGATGAAGTCGCCTATATCCGCTTTGCCTCCATCTATCACCGGTTCCAGGATGCAGGCAGCTTTCGGAAATTCCTGGAGGAAACAGAATGAGCACCACCCCCACCGAACCCATACAAACCACCGTCCAGACCCTGGAAACCACCCTCTCCACCATGGCCACGGAGACCACCGAGCCCGGTCTGGACATTAACTCCATCAAGGAGATGATGGACGCCTTCGATCCGGCGCAGCTGCTGCCGGAGCTGAGCCAGATCTTCGGGAGCCTGACCACGGTCTGCCGCTTCGCGGTGATGATCGGGCCGGTGATCCTGCTGATCCTGGGTCTGTGTTATTTGTTCCTGTCGCCCAAGGAGGCCAACTATTATTTCGGCTACCGCTGCTATTTCGGCATGGGCAGCGTCCGGGCCTGGCGGTTTACCCAGCGTCTGGCCGGCCTGGTTCTGGGCGGCCTGGGCCTGATTTTGACCGTTGTGATGCTGGTGATCTCCGGCAGCTTCGCCTCCATGGAGGTTACGGACATGGTCTGGAAAGCCCTGGACTGCCTGATCTGGCAGGTGATCCTCACCTTGCTGGGTACCCTGGCCATCAACATCACCGCCGCCGCCCGCTTCGACCGCCGGGGCGAATACCGCAAAAAAAAGCGGCCCACCAACTCCTGACCCGGCAAATCCCCACAACCCTTGGAAACCTCCTCCCCACAGCCCACGCCCCGATGCCTTCGGGTGCAGGCTGTGGGGAGCTGCTTTTTCAGGAGGAAGCAGCCCATAAACCCTTGACAGCGCGTCGCGGCGGGGAATCAGCCGCGGAAAGCTAAAGTATATTTTCATTAGCGAATCTGCCTCTAACCATTATTTTAATTGCAGTCAAGATACAATATAAATCGGCGGTCTTCCTATTGCCGCAGTTTGTCCGCAGGTTTTCCCACCAAAAACCGGCCCGCTTTCCCGGCTACGCCGAAGCGCGCCGTGGGAAAAGAAAAAGGCGGGTGGTCTTACAGCCGTTCCAATGCTGTAAGACCACCCGCCATGGTGCGGGCAACAGGACTCGAACCTGCACGCTTTTGGCAGTGGAACCTAA
>CALWXQ010000101.1 GCA_944385545.1 uncultured Oscillospiraceae bacterium
CAGGCCAAGGGCGGCCATACGGACAACCGTTCGGACCTGTATTCCCTGAGCGTGGTGATGTATGAGATGATCACCGGCCGCCCCCCCTACGACGGGGAGTCCGCGGTGGCGGTGGCCATCCAGCACATCAACGGCGGCGCGCCCATGCCCTCCACCCTCAATCCCAATATTCCCGGCGCTCTGGAGCAGATCATTATGAAGGGTATGTCCCTGGAGATGCGCGACCGCTATTCCTCCGCCACGGAGATGCTCCAGGATATGGAGGAGTTTCGGAAGGATCCCGGCATTCTGTTTGATTACCACAGCACCTTGGATGACGCCACCCGGGTGATTCCCCAGATGGCGCAGCAGCCCATGACCCTGGCGGAGAAGAAGGCGCAGGCCAGAACCGGGACGTCCCGGCCTGCCTCGGACAGCATTCGTATGCGGCCGGTGCAGTCTTCTGCCGGTCAGAAGCGGTCTGCCGGCTCTGCCGCGGCTGCGGGAGAGCGGACTTCGGAGCGGCCGCGCCAGACCCAGCAGCGCAGAAAGACTCCGGAGCAGAAAAAACGGGAAGAACGCAGCCGGGTAGCCACCACTGCCATTGTGATTTGCAGCGCTGTGGCGGTAACCGCCATCCTGATCTTCCTGGTGGCGCTGTTCAACGGCGCTTTGCTGAATCGGGAGAAATCCCTGGTGGAGGTGCCCTATCTGGAAGGGCAGATGTACTATGAGAACCTGGACGAGGCGTACCCGGACTTCGTGATCCGCACCCAGCCTCAGCAATACAGCGATGAATATGCCGAAGGGGAGATCATGCAGCAGCGGCCCGCGGGGGGCAGTAAGGTGCAGAAAGGCTCGGATCTTTGGATCACCGTGAGCATGGGCACTGAGCCGCCGGTGAAGAAGATGGATAACCTGGTGGATGTGGACGCCCAGCAGGCGGAAGCCACGCTGACCGCCCAGGGATATGTGGTCTACGTCCGCCCGGAGGTCAGCTATGTGATCGCCGAAGGACGTGTCATCCGCACGGATCCCGCGGCTGACACGGAGCTGACGGAGGGGCAGACGGTGTATCTGTACGTGAGCACCGGCCCGGAGGTGGTGACGGAGAACATGCCCGAAGTGGTGGGCCTGGAGCTGGAGCTGGCGAAGAAGCTGCTGGATCAGCTGGGCTTCAGCAACGTGCGGGTGGAAGGCGTGGAAAGCTCCAAGCCTACGGATCAGGTGGTTTACCAATCCGTGGAAAAGGATAAGGCCATCGCCCTGGACGCGGAGATCATCATTCACTACTCCATCGGGCCTGCCCAGACCACCGAGCCGGAGACAAAACCCATTGTGACATTGGAGTTCACCTTCCCCGTGCCGGAAAAGGACTACGATTATACCCTGGATATCTATGAGAGCGTGAGCACCAATTTGGCTGCCAGCGTCCCGGTGGAGGCCGGACAGACCAGCGTTTCGGTGGAGCTTACCGGCAGTGGCACCATTCGCTATGATCTGTATGTCGACGGTACCTTTGAGCGGCAGCTGGAGCTGGTGCTGAACTAGGGACATTGACCATGGAACAGAAAACCACGGGACGGATCCTGCGCTCTCTCAGCGGATTTTATGATGTACAGACGGAGGCGGGGCTGATCAGCTGCCGGGCCAGAGGAATCCTTCGCAAGGAAGGGCGCAGCCCGCTGACCGGCGATCTGGTGGAAATATCCCTGGAGCGGGGGAAGGGGATGGTGGAAAAAGTCCTGCCCCGGCGCAACAGCTTCATCCGGCCGGCCATTGCCAACATTGACGCGCTGGTGATCTTCGCCGCCAACGTCAATCCCATTACCGAGCCGTATCTCATCGACCGGGTGGCCGCCATTGCCGGCGACCAGGAGGTGCCGGTATACCTGTGCGTGAACAAATGCGATCTGGATCCGGCGGACGGGCTGGTTGGGATCTATGAACGGGCCGGCTTTCCGGTGATCCGGGCCAGCGCTGAGACCGGCCAGGGTGTGGAGCGGCTGCGGGAACTGCTGACAGGAAAGCTCACCGCCTTCACCGGCAATTCCGGCGTGGGGAAAAGCAGCATGCTCAACCGTCTGTGTCCGGAGCTGAATCTGGCCACGGGTACGGTTTCGGAAAAACTGGGCCGGGGGCGGCATACCACCCGGCATGTGCAGCTGTACCGGTTGGGGGAAGATACCTACGTGGCGGACACCCCGGGGTTCTCCGCCTTTGATACGGATCAGATGGACGTGATCCTGAAGGAAAATCTGCAATATGCCTTTTCGGACTTCGCCCCCTGTCTGGGCCGGTGCCGGTTTGACGACTGCACCCACCGGGCGGAACCGGATTGCGCCGTGCGGGCGGCGGTGGAGGCGGGGCGCATCGGTAAGAGCCGCTACGACAGCTACTTACGGCTCTACGAAAAAGCCAGCCAAATCAAAACCTGGGAGCTGAAATGATCTTGCGGCGGGAGGACGAACCTCCCGCCGCCTATTCTGCCGGGATGTCCCCGGGGGGGAAGAAAAAAGTCTTTCGCAGAATGAACGAATTTTTCCGGGAAAGTTTGTGATTTTTTCTAAAAATCTTCTTGACATTCCGGGATAGAAATGGTATCATAATTGGGCGCGTGTGGGGAAACTGCGCGTGCAATGCGATGATGCGGGAGATTGCGCCCTCGGGGCGGTAACTTCCGCGGAGTATGTCCGGTCATCGGGCGGCTGAGCTGCTTCGTCAGCGCTTGCGTATATCGCTGCGCTTATGGAGGATGGGTCGGCCTCGGTCGGCCATTTTTCATGGCGCGGAATGATACGCACGGCGGCGCGGACAAACAGTTCGACCGTACCCAGACACTACGCAAACTGAGTACGTAATTCAAGGAGGAAACAAACCATGGCAAACCAGATGATCCGCATTCGGCTGAAGGCCTATGACCACCAGCTCATTGACTCCAGCTCTGCCAAGATCGTGGATACCGCGAAGCGCAACGGCGCTCAGGTCTCCGGCCCCATCCCGCTGCCCACCAAGAAGGAGGTTGTCACCATCCTTCGGTCCCCCCACGTGAACAAGGACTCCCGTGAGCAGTTCGAACGCAGAACCCACAAGAGACTGATCGATATTCTCAACCCCAATCAGAAGACCGTTGAGGCTCTGATGAGCCTGGATCTGCCTGCCGGCGTTGAGATTGAGATAAAGCTGTAATCGCGCAAGCGACTGCGGCAGCCCGCACTGTCTGGCATCGGGCGGACGGGTCATGTCGGCAGCTTACCCAATGGGCAGCCGACCAATAACCTATTTTAAAAAGGAGAAATCACCATGCAGAAAGCAATCATCGGCAAAAAAGTGGGCATGACCCAGATCTTCGATGAGAGCGGCAAGGTCATCCCTGTTACCGT
>CALWXQ010000102.1 GCA_944385545.1 uncultured Oscillospiraceae bacterium
GACAGCCGGAATTTTCTCCTGCGGGTGACGGATCCGGAACTGCTGCAGGCTACCGGCGGCATCGTTCAGGGTATGTCGGGAAGCCCTATCCTCCAGGACGGACGGCTTATCGGGGCGGTGACCCATGTGCTGGTGAACGATCCCACCATGGGCTACGGGATCTATATTGAAAACATGTTGGACGCTGCGGCGTAAAGGAGGTGATAACATGCGATCTGAGGAGATTCCCAGCGGGTTCGTTTCCGCGTTGATCCGAAACGAGGAAGCGACGAACGCCTACGCCATGATGACCAAAGAGGAAAAGAACGTTGTGCTGAAAAAGGCCCGGAGTGCCCAAAGCCGGCAGGAGATGGACAAGCTTATGGCGGAGCTGGCCCGGGAGGCGGCGTTTTAGACCGAAACAGGCGGGATGGTTTTGGCCGTCCTGCCTGCTTTTTTCGGATCTGTCCCGGAGCAAAACAGGAAATCGCCTCTATTCTTTGTGCGGAATGTATGGTATAATGCAGACAGCAAACGCCGGAGGCGTGTTTCTGAAGAAGATGGTGAGGTTGAACAGCATGGCAAGAATTTCTGCCAAGGTCAATAAAAACATCTATCATATCACCCGGGAGAGTTTGGGACTGACCCGGGAGGAGGCCAGCGAGCTGCTGGAGACCATGGGACCGGAGCGGATTGAGAAGATTGAGAACGAACGAACCCTGCCTCGTCCCGACGAGGTGCTGACCATGGCGGAGAAATACAAGCAGCCCAGCCTGTGCAACTATTACTGCGCCAATCAGTGCCCCATCGGCCGGCAGTATGTGCCGGAGGTGAAGATCAAGGATCTGTCCCAGATCGTGCTGGAAATGCTGGCGTCGCTGAACGCCATGCAGAAAAAGAAGGAGCGCCTGATCGAGATCACCGTGGACGGGGAGATCTCCGGGGAGGAACTACAGGACTTTCTTTACATACAGCGGCAGCTGGAACGGATCTCCATAGCGGTGGAGACCCTGCAGCTCTGGTCGGAGCAAATGCTGGCCACGGGAAAGATCGATCCGGAGCAGTATCGGGAATGTCAGCAGGGCCATGCCAAGGGAAACTCTGATTAAGGAAGCGCTGATGGAATCGGCAAGAGCGAGCGCCGGGAGATTTTGGCACAGCCGAAGCCGGTTGATTCAGAAGCTCCCAAGGGCATTTCCAGCGCCTGACATGGACTAATTTGCTGAAAACGGAGAATTAACCGCTCTTATTTGCGAAAATTGTTATTTATTTCCTCCCGCCCCCGGCATACAATAATGTGTACTGAACAACGCAAAAGCCCTTGCAAGCCAAGGCTTGCCGGACTTTTTTGCGTTGTTCCGGTGCAAGGTTTTTCCGCCTCTCAGCGAAAAAAGCATGCACCTGTTTGGATGATGCGGTGCGCCGCATCATCCAAAATACACATTGATACGCGCCTGAATTGAAAAAACGGTTAGAAAGAGCCGTTTTTTCAATTTCCCGCCTGCGGCGGGGAATAAGCCGCGGAAAGCGGTTTATTCAGCAGGCACTACAATAGAATCATCCCAAGAACAAGGAGGGAAGTCGGTGGGGGTCAGAGAACGGATCCTGGCAATTCGGCTCATGGGGCGGATGGAGAAATATCCCCAATGGGCCAAAGCGCTGGGGGTGGAGGTATCTTGGCGGAACCGTTTCCCGTGAAAGGGCGGGAGATCAACAGACCTTACCGGATAGGAAGGTTATATCGCAAAGGAGGGGCAGATCCTGTATGTTTGAATTGTTGACACTGATCGTATTTATCTGGCTGTCGGTGAAGGCGGTAGGCCTGGCGCTGAAGCTTACCTGGGGCGCGGCTAAAATTGCCGCCGGTTTGCTGATGGCCCTGGCGCTGCCGGCGCTGGTTTTGTGCTTGGCATTCCTGGGAGGCATCGCTCTGCTTCTGCCGGTGGCGCTGGTTGCTCTGGCGGTGGGAATTCTGAAAGCCTGTACATAATGGAGGGAAAACAAGGAAAGGAGGGATCCTGTTGGTCAATCTGGATGCGCGACTGGCGGAGCTTCGGGAACAGACGGCCCGGGCCCGGCAGCTTACAGCCATGATGGAAAAACTGAGAAGCCAGCGGCAGGTCATTTCTCAGAAGGTATTGGAGCAGGAAAAAGTCGCAAGCAAGGAGCAGATCGATGTGAACCGTCTGGAAGGCGGAAGCCTGACGGCGTTTTGCTACAATGTGATCGGCAAACGGGATGAGAAGCTGGATCGGGAACGTCGGGAGGCCTATGCCGCCCGGGTGAAATACGAAGCCGCCGCCCGGGAACTGGAAGATGTGGTGCAGGATCTGAAGCAGTGTGAATCGGAGCTGGCAAGCCTGGGCGGGTGTGAAGATCGGTACCGGCAGGCCATGGAAGAAAAGACAGTGGCGATTCAGGCGGAAGGCGGCGCCGGGGCCAAGGAAATTTTCCGGCTGGAAGAACGGCATGCCGTTCTGGAAGGGCGGAAGAAGGAGCTTCGGGAGGCGGTCTGGGCAGGGGAATCCGCTTTGCGCACCGCCAAGATGGTGCTGTCCAGCCTGGACAGCGCGGAAGGCTGGGGTACCTGGGATCTAGTGGGCGGCGGCTTTGTCTCCGATTTGGCAAAGCACAGCAATTTGGACGAAGCCCAGAGCGGGGTGGAACAATTGCAGTCCCAACTGCGCCGGTTCCAAACCGAGCTGGCGGATGTGACCATTCCGGCGGACTTACAAGTCAGTGTGGATGGGTTTCTGGAGTTTGCCGATTACTTTTTTGACGGCATATTCGCTGACTGGGCGGTACTGGATCGGATCCACCAATCCCAGGAGCAGGTGAGAAATGTCATCTACCGGATCCGGGACGCGCTGTCCCGATTGAATTCCATGGCGGAGGAGGCTGAGCAGGAGCAGACACGGATCCGGGAACAGTTGGATCAGCTTGTCCTTCAGACGCGACTTTCACAGAAATCATTTTAATAGGAACTTGTAAAAGTCTCTAAACGCCGGGCAACAGGAAACGGAAAACCATACCCCAAAAGGAAAACACCTA
>CALWXQ010000103.1 GCA_944385545.1 uncultured Oscillospiraceae bacterium
TTTTTTTCAATTTCCCGCCTGCGGCGGGGAATAAGCCGCGGAAAGCGGCTTATTCAGCAGGCACCAATTAAGAAACTTTGGAATCCATCCACTACGGATGAACCCCGGATCGGTTCCCTTATTTCCGCGGCTGATAAAACGGGAAATCCATACAGAATTCCTCCGTTATTTAAAGGTTCGACTGGGGCAAAAATCTATCGGCATCCGCTCTTGCCGATGGAATCAGAGTTCCTAAAAAAGCAACGCGGCGCTGAAGGAAGTCCTTTCAGCGCCGCGATTGTTCGTCTTTTTCCAGCAGCAGACCCAGCAGTCCGTCATCCCGGAACGCGGGCGCTGTATAGGCCGCGTCCAGAATGGCGTCTACATTGTCCGCGTTGTTCTCGATCTCCTTGGAAAACAGCTGGGCAGTGGGGATCAGCGGCCCGCCCAGGTGCCTTACCAACAGGCAGGAAACGATGGTGAGCTTGACCCGGCTGTACAGATCATAATCCGACACCGCCTGGAGCCAGTACCGCTGAACGAAGTACCGGGCCAGCGCCCGATGGCCCTCCTGCCAAGGCCCCGGCGTGGGGGACAGGAGGCGCCGGCGCCATTGCTCGGTGAGCAGCTCCAGCTGAAGAAAAAATCCGGTCAGTTCCCCCATGTCCCCCAGTCGGGCCATTTCCGCCGCCGTCTCCAGGGCGGCCTCCCGGTGAAACGCCTGGGACTCCCCGGCGTCCAGCTCGCCCTGCACCTGGCAGCCGTAGAGCAGCAGCAGGGCCAGAACCTGGCCTGTACAATAGCGCCGGTCGTCCAACAGGGACAGGGCTTCTTCCCGGGTTCGTAGCAACAGAGCCATGGCTTCCTCGTCATACTCCGGCTTCCTGCCGCCGGGGACATGGTGGAATTCCAGCTGCGTCCGGGGGGCGGTGAGGATCCACTTGGCGGCCTCGGGGCAGCTCAGCTCCAGGCCAAGCTCCACAAAGTCACCGTAATCATGGGTCAGCCGGGGGAATTCCCGGCATACCTTGCACAGCGCCCCTTCTCCCAGCTCCGCCTGTATGCGGCACAGACCGTCCTGCCGCCACATGGGGCACCGCCCGTCGGAACTAGACAGGAAGCTCCCGCCGTCTTCCTCCGTCAGCACCTGTCGAAGCCGTTCCCCCAGGGGGCCGGGGAGACTGTGGTAATAGGCGGCGGAGGCATCGTCCACCTGGACGCTCCAGTCCTTGCAGCAGCTGTCCGGACAGGCCCCGGCCAGACAGCGAAAGCGATCATAGTAATCAGGTTTGTATATCCGCATAGGCGATGACATGGCCTTTCTTTCGGGCAGAAAATGGGGAGCGCATACCTAGGGTATGCGCTCCAAAGGATCAGTTGTTGGGGCGGATGGCGTTCATAATGGACGAGGCGTCCTGTAGCACCTGCTTGCTGGCGCTGACGGCCATTTGCAGACGCGTCAGCTGCTCCGCCACCTGCTCGGCCATTTCCGTCAGCTCGGCGGCGGTGGTGTCCACCTTGCCAACGGCCTCCCCCAGCACGCCGCTGGCCCGGTAGTAGATCAGCTCCGAGCGCTCTCTGGCGGTGCGCTCGATCCGCTCCGCACGGCGATAGGCTTCCAGCTCCTCCGATGTCCGGAATACCTCCGGCTGCTCCGGGACAGTTCCGGCGGCCAGCTGCGCCTCCAGGGCGGCGCACCGTTCTTCCAGCTCCTCCCGGGTTTTTCGGGAGGCCTCCAGCTGAGCGGTGAGATCGTCGATCTTCTCCTGCCAGGATGCTTCCAGGGCCTCCTGGGCTTCCCGGTTCCCGGTGAGCTGGGCATCCGTCTGGGAACGCAGCTCCTCCAGCTCGGAGGTCAGCTGGTTGACCTGGTTCTGGTGCTTGGTGTTCATATATTCCAAGTAATTCGCCACGTCCTCCCGGTTGAAGCCGTTAAAGGCACTGCGAAACTTCTGGGGCGCTGCCATAGGGATCCACTCCTCTTTGTCTTCGGGTTAGAATTGATAGGATTATATCACGGACATACGCAAAATACAACTGTTTTCCCCCAAAATATCCATAAGTACAAAAAAAGCTTATCATTCCCCGACTCCGCCCAAGGATTCTCCCACAGCCGGCAGGGGAGCGGGAAAGGACTTTTTCGAAAAATTTTTGCCAAAGCCTCTTTACAAACGGGAAAAAGGCTGATATAATAGGCAAGCTATGAAAAAGCATGCGCCGGTGGCTCAATGGATAGAGCATCGGATTCCGGTTCCGAGGGTTGGGGGTTCGAGTCCCTTCCGGCGTACCAAGAATTAGCACCGAAAATCGGGGGTTTTACCTGAATTTCGGTGCTTTTTCGTTATTTTTAGGATGATTTGTGATTTGCCTTATCGCGTATTCTTTTGGGAGCAGATAATGATCGGTTCCAATCTTTAGACAAATGCGGGTAAGCACCGAAAAACGCTTACCCGCTGTTTTCTTGCGCACATTAGATATGCAACATTGCAAAATCCATTACGCCATCAAATAGACATACCTTGTTATCGCTGAAATGATGAGAAACAACAATCATTGTTCGGTCATTGATAGAGAATATGAGGTCTTCAATTCCCTGTGCAGTCTCAGCATCCTAATTTGTCATCGGTTTGGAGTGGATTCACCATAATATACAGGAAACAGCGCCCATGCAGGATATTTTGCCGGTGTTGTATGCCATTCAAGCTAAAATTTCCCATGATTCAAAGTTTATTAACTCAAACTTCGCACCCCGTTTC
>CALWXQ010000104.1 GCA_944385545.1 uncultured Oscillospiraceae bacterium
GATTCCCTTGCATACCGCGGGCAAGGCGTGTATAATAGAAGAAAATTTGCCCGGCACGCCGGAAAGGGATCCGGGGCGTAGGGACGAAGGAGGCAGTTATGGGCAGGGAATATGAGCGCAAATACCGCTGCGGGCCTCAGGCCATGGAGGCCATCCGGGAGCGGTACGGCCCCTTCGCCGCCATAGCCATGGAGACGGCGTATTTCGATACCCCCGGCCGGGCGCTGGCCCGGCGGCGATGGACGCTGCGGCGGCGGCTGGAGAACGGCCGCTGCCTGTGCGCCCTGAAGACCCCCGGGGAAGGGGGCTACCGGGGGGAGTGGGAGCTGGAGCAGCGGGATCTGCTCCGGGCCGTTCCCGAATTATGGAAACTCGGCGCGCCGGAGGAGCTGCTCCGCCTGGCCCGGGAGGGGTTGGAGCAGGTCTGCGCCGCCCGGTTCACCCGGCTGGCCGCCGTCGTCGCCCTGGAAGGGGCCGTGGTGGAGCTGGCCCTGGATCAGGGGCAGCTTCTGGGCGGGGGACGGGCGCTTCCCTTTGCCGAGGCGGAGGTGGAGCTGAAGGAAGGGAGCCAGGAGGCGGCGGACGCCTTCGCCCAGGCGCTGGCGGCGGAATTCGGCCTGACGCCGGAGCCGCGGAGCAAGGCCCAGCGGGCCATGGCCCTGGGCGAAATGGGAACCGGGGGGAGATAGAGAGATGTCTGATCTGACCATGCTGTTTGCCAGCTATGACCGGCTGGTATTGTTTGACACGGAAACCACCGGCCTGAACTTCAGCCGGGACGAGATCATTGAATTTGCCGCCGTGGCGGTGGAGCCGGGGCCTCAGGGGCCTGTGGTGGTGGAGGAATACGACCAGCTGGTGGCGCTGTCCCCCGGGGGCTTCGTGCCGGAGAATATCCGGCAGCTCACCGGCATCTCCACCCAGGATCTGCTGGAGCGGGGCCTGCCCAAAACCCGGGTCTGCCAGGATATCGCCCGGATGATCCGGGGGAACACCCTGCTGCTGGCCTACAACGCCCATTTCGACCTGAGCTTTCTATACTACCTGCTGCTGCGCCACGGAGATCCGTCCATTCTTAAGGGCAAGGACAAGCTGGATCTGCTCACCGTCTACCGGGATCGCCACAGCTATCCCCACCGGCTGTGCAACGCCATCGAAGCCTACGGCCTGTCCGGTCAGGCGGTGAACTCCCACCGGGCGGTGGACGACGTGCTGGCCACCCTGGCGGTGATGCGGGCCATGGCCCGGGAGAAGGACGATCTGCACCGCTACATCAACCTCTTCGGCTACAATCCCAAATACGGCGTCGAGGGAAAGGCCATCGGTTCCGTGACCTACCGGCCCCAGTCCTTCGATCCGAAAGATCCGCTTTACCAATGATGAAAGGGGTATGACCTATGCTTAATGAAAACGCTTACGCACTGGGAGCCAACCGTTCCTGCATCCGGGATCTGTTTGAATACGGCCGCCGGCGGGCGGCGGTGGTAGGGGAGGAGAACGTCTACGACTACTCCCTGGGCAATCCCTCCATTCCCTCCCCCCGGGAGGTGGACGACGCCATCCGGGCCGTGCTGGCGGATACCGACTCTTTGCTGATCCACGGCTACACCTCCGCCGTGGGGGACTACGATACCCGCAAGGCCATCTGCGGCGATCTGAACCTGCGCTACGGCGCGCACACCCGGCCGGAGGAATTCTTCATCGGCTGCGGCGCCGCCCCGGAGCTGGTGGCGGTGTTCCGCGCCCTGGCGGTGCCCCAGGGAGAGGTGCTGGCCATCGCCCCGTATTTTCCGGAGTATCAGCCCTTCGCCCAGGAGGCGGGGCTTACCTTCCGGGTGGTGCCGCCGGACGTGCCTTCCTTCCAGATCGACCTGGACAAGCTGGGGGCCATGCTCACCTGTCACACCCAGGCCGTGATCCTCAACTCCCCCAACAACCCCTCCGGGGTGGTCTACACCCGCCAGACCCTCACCCACCTGGCCCGGCTGCTGACGGATAAGAGCCGGGAGTTCGGCCACCCCATTTACATCGTCTCCGACGAGCCTTACCGGGAGCTGGCCTACGGGGTGGAGGTGCCCTTCGTTCCGGAGATCTATCCCAACACCGTGGTCTGCTACTCCTACTCCAAGTCCCTGTCCCTGCCCGGGGAGCGAATCGGCTATGTCTACGTCCCCCGCGCCGCCGCGGACAGCCAGGCCCTGTACGCCGCCATTGCCGGGGCCGCCCGGGGCGCCGGTCACGTCTGCGCCCCCTCCCTGTGGCAGAAGGTCATTGCCCGGTGCGCCCACCTGCGGCCGGACTTGGCCAGCTACGACCGCAACCGTACCGAACTGTATTTGGGCCTGACCGCCATGGGCTATGAAATGGCCAAGCCCGACGGGGCCTTCTACCTGTTCATCAAAGCCCCCGGCGGCGACGCCCAGGAATTCTCCCAGCGGGCCAAGGAGAAGGATCTGCTGGTGGTTCCCGGCGACGGCTTCGGCTGCCCCGGCTATTTCCGGATCTGCTACTGCGTCAGCTACGATACGATCCGGCGCAGCCTGCCGGTGTTCCGGGAGCTGATGGAGCAATACCGCTGATTCCCGGTTTCCTTGCCAGACCGCAGAGTGTCGAAAAAGCTTCGCAGAATTTGCCGCCGCAGCGGCAAAAAAGTTTAAGGAAGCTCTGAATAAATCGTCTTCGGCTGAATGCCGGATCTTTTGCCCCATCCGTGCAGTTTAAAAAGTGGG
>CALWXQ010000105.1 GCA_944385545.1 uncultured Oscillospiraceae bacterium
GGAAAAAATCTACCGGTTTCACGAATAAAACAGGAAAGCGGGACATTAAGTATAAATCGCTTCGGCTATGGGATAGTTTTTTCTGGGGCCGCGCGCAGGAGCCGCCGCTGTTCCTTCATTGTGATCCGCCTCTGCTCCTCGAATATACTTTTGCAAGGCGAAAACAGATTTCCCCTGGGCTTCTTTGGCATCCAGGTTCCCGCCTCCTTCAGAAAAGCAGACCGCACGGAGCCGGGTTTGTGGAAATAAAGAAATGGCAGCTGCCAGTATTGACAGATGCCAAGCGGGAAGCCTAACGCCCAATTCTATTTCGACGCCGCGTCACGTCAATTGTGTATAACCTGGGCGGCGTAAAACTGGGAATAAGACGCAAAGCCGATGTGGTTGTCAACGCAGATGCAAATTTCCAGCAAGAAATCCTTGACTTTTACCTCGTGAATTATATACTGAAAGCAATGATGATAAAACGAAAAGAGTTGAGACTATGGATATCCATCATGTTCGCCAGGAACTGAAACGCAGAAGCGTTTATGATCTTCCCCTGCGAGTGACGTTTTACGCCCGCGTGTCTTCGGAAAGCGATGAGCAGCTGAATTCTCTGGGCAATCAGATCTCCTACTATGAAAACCTGATCCGCAAGAATCCGGCCTGGATCTTTGTACCGGGATATATTGACGAGGGACTGTCCGCTGCCACCACAAAAAAGCGGGAGAACTTTCACCGTATGGTGGAGGATGGGAAAGCGGGTCTGTTTGATATGGTAATCACCAAGGAGATTACACGATTTGCCAGAAATACCTTGGATTCCATTCAGTATACCCGGGAGCTGTTAAGCGCCGGCGTGGGCGTGTTCTTCCAGAACGACAACATCAACACCTTTGATGAAGACTCCGAACTGCGGCTGACCATTATGTCCGGCATTGCCCAGGACGAACTGCGCAAGCTGTCCAGCCGTGTGAAATTCGGTCACCAGCAGGCTATCAAAAACAACGTGGTGCTGGGGAACAACCGAATCTTCGGCTACCGGAAAGATCGGGGCAGACTAGTCATTGAGGAAGACCAGGCCCGGATGGTTCGGGAGCTGTTTCAGCTCTATGCCACCGGCGAGTATTCCATGAAGCAACTGGAAACCCTTTTCTGGGATAAAGGATACCGGAATCTCAACGGCAAGAAAATTGCCCACACCACCATGTCGGGCATGATCTCCAATCCCAAATACAAGGGCTACTATGTAGGCAACAAGGTCAAGGTGGTGGATCTGTTCACCAAAAAGCAGAAGTTTCTGCCTCCGGACGAGTGGGTGATGTTCAAAGATGAAACCGGCCAGATCGTTCCTGCCATTGTCTCTGAGGAGCTGTGGGAAGCGGCCAATGCTGTGCTGAAAAAGCGCAGCGAGGATGTGAAAAACCGCCAGGGGATCTGCAACCACGCCAACCTCCTTACCGGCAAGCTCTACTGCACCTGCTGCGGCGCTGCCTACTACCGCCGGGACTCCAAAGACCGGCAGGGAAACAAAAACAGCAAATGGGTCTGCTCCGGAAAAATCAAAAACGGAGCCGATTCCTGCGACTCCTTCGCTGTCTACGAAGAAGAACTGAAACCCCTGCTGCTGGAGGTGTTCCAGGCGGCAGAGCCTCAGATCGAGGCGCTGATCGAGGAGTATGTGCAGATGTACAAGTCCCTGACCCAGGATCCGGACACAGCATCCCGGATTGAAAACCTGAAAGCATCCATAGAAACCATTCAAAAGAAGAAACAAAAACTTTTGACCTACAACGCCCAGGGCGCGCTTTCAGACCGGGACTTTCTGACCATGAATCAGGCGTGCACCCGGGAGCAAGAAGGGCTGGAAGCGGAGCTGCAGGAACTGACAGTCCGGCGGGACAGTGCTGCCGAATTCAAAAAGCAGATCGACACCATCCGGAAAACCCTCCAGGAGGCCCAGCAAGACGCGGCGGCAGGGGTAATCAACCAGGAATTCACGGATCGCTACATTGACAAGATCTTCGCCACCCCCGTGGATAAGGACGCTCTGCATCTGCAAGTCAAGCTCTACACCGGAGAAATCGTGGACAAATACCTTGCCAGCCTCAGAAGTCGTACGGGTCACACGTTCAAGAAAATGATCGAGGCTTACGAGCAGGGTCTGCAGTAAGTTTCCCGGAAGCGGGCAGCCGGTTTTGGCTGCCTGTTTCTTTTTGGGAGCTTCTACGGACGGTATTTGTCCGCGGCCCCGTCAGGTTGGCATAAAAAAACGAAGCAGAGAAATCTCTGCTTCGTTTTGGAGCGGGTGACGAGGCTCGAACTCGCTACCTCCACCTTGGCAAGGTGGCGCTCTACCGGATGAGCTACACCCGCATGGCACATGGTTAATTATAGCGATTTTTCCGGAATTGTCAAGGCTTTTTTCTCCTGCATCTTAAAAATAAATGCGGAAGCAAACGGCTCATTTTCTGGGGAACCTCTGGCGAAACGCTGATGCCCAGAGATTTTGGCGCAGCCGAACGTTCAAATCGTGGAGGAATCCTGTATGTATTTCCCACTTTTTGAACGTTCGGCTGCACGGATGGGGATAAAAGATCCGGCATTCAGCCGAAGACGATTTACTAGGAAAGCTTCGCATTCCTAGTAAAATT
Source organism: uncultured Oscillospiraceae bacterium (assembly GCA_944385545.1). Lineage (GTDB taxonomy): Bacteria > Bacillota > Clostridia > Oscillospirales > Oscillospiraceae > Faecousia. The sequence continues at coordinate 2,637 of CALWXQ010000105.1, forward strand.
TAAATAAATGCCAGCATCTCGCCCCTTGCGGGGCAACCGACGCGGATGCATATCCATACCCATGGGCCGAAGCCTTTC
>CALWXQ010000106.1 GCA_944385545.1 uncultured Oscillospiraceae bacterium
CAGGAGGCCGGCTCGGCCGTCCAGAGGACGCGGCTTGACCCTGGGGGCAACCCCAGGGCTAGATAGATGGCTGTCAAAACAGAACCCGGCTTACAGATCTGCGTTGCAAAAGCGCCGCCCCCAGGGGCGGCGCTTTAGGCTGTCGAAAATCCCCTTCGGGGCTTTCCGACAGATTTTTGCAGGCTGCTTCATGCACTCCTTGTACGCCGAGGCGTACAACTCGCACACTGCGCAGCCTGAGAGGTATTTTCTGCCAGGTACGCGCCCCGACAGAAAATGATTTGAATTTTATTTACCGCAATGCGGCAAATTCTGCGACGATTTTTCGACGGTCTGCGCGCCGCCCTCAGGGGCGGCGCTTTGATATTGTATGGTGCATTAAAAATTCAATGCATCTTGTGTCATAGTCTAATGGATGGATCGAATACTATAATGGAAAAAAACAAAGGAGTATCGATCCAATGCACCAGTTTTCCACAACGCCCCAGGCTCCCCTGGGGGTTCTTTCCCAGCGAAACCAGTTCATGGAGCTGATGAAATTCATCGCCTCCTTTTTTGTCGTATTCATCCACGCCCCCTTCCCGGGCAGCTTCGGCAGCTTTCTGTATTCCATGGGGCAGTTTGCGGTGCCTATGTTTTTCATGATCACCGGGTATTTTAACTTTGGCGCCACCGATGCGCAGGTTCGCCGCCGGGCAAAGCACATTTTCCGCCTGTTTCTCACAGGCGCCCTGATCCGGGTAATTCTCTCCTGCGCGGCCATTGAGCTTCGGGGGGGCAGCACCGTTGCCTACCTGATCTCCTACATCCCGGAGCCGGATGAGATCATCCGGCTGCTGGTTCTCCACCGGCCGCCCTATACCGGGCACCTTTGGTTCTTGGTGGGAATGCTGGCCTGCTACGGGATCTTCGGCGCTGTGGTTCGGTTCCAGGGGGAGACACCCCGGAATTACAAACCCTTCTATTGTTTGAGCCTCTCCGCCTTTGCGGTGTATTTCGCGGTGGAAGTGGTCGGGCCTGTAGCCTCCCCGGAAGGCAGCGGCCTCACCGGCTACAACGGCTGGTTTCTGGGACTATCCATGTTCGGCATCGGTTTGTTTATGCGCCAATATCAGCAGCGGCTGACCCAAGCCTTCGGGCTGACCGGGAAGAAGCTGATCCTCTGGCTCCTGGCCGGGCTGGCCGTCGCGGTGATTCAGTGGTACGGCGTCAGCGGGCAGCCCCTTTTCGGGATTCTGATCTTTGTGTTCAGCCTGATGTTGCTGATGATCCGGTTTCCCAAGCTGATTCCCACCCCCGGGGCGGACAGGTTCTTCTCCGCTCTGGGCAAGCTGTCCATGTGGATCTATCTGGTGCATCTGCCCCTTCTGACATTTTATGAGCAGATTTTTCAAAGCACGCTCCAGAATCTGCTGGGGGCGAAAGAGCCATGGCTGTATCCGCTGCTTCTGGCGGCAGCTTCTCTGGTTCTTTCCCTGGTGCTGTACCTTCTGGCGCCTCTGGGGCGCCGGCTCCAAAAAGCAGTGGGCAAACAGTAAGCAAACCGGCAGGGGTTCTCCCCTGCCGGTAAATTTTATTCCGCTTCCGCCTCCTGGGGCTGCTGCACCGGCACCAGGCCGGCCACATCGGACACAGGCAGGGAGAAGGCAATGCCCTTGGCCTTTTTGGCCATGCCCATTTCCTTGTAAATGGCGTTGAGCACCTTGTCCCGAAGCTCCCGCTCCACCACGGTCATCAGAATCTCCTTATCCTGATGGAGGGTAATGCCGAAGAAGGCCGCCGCCTCCTCCCGCAGCACACCCCGGGCGTTGAGAATGGTGCCGCCCCGGACGCCCTGCTCCCGGGCGATATCCATCACATCCTCGGCGTATCCGGAATTGACGATGGCAAAAATCACTTCATAGTCGTTGGTCTTCATATCACACTTCCCTCCTGTTGTTGCTGAGAAAACGGTACAGATTTACGCCGATGACGCTGCTCAGAGGCACGGCAAAGGCAATCCCCTTGCCGCCCCGGATGGTGGCAAACTTGTCCTCCAGACAGTTCATCACCTCGTCTGTCATATCCTCCCGGATGACGCTGAGCACCACGGCCTTCTGCTTGTTCAGCCCCAGCAGCTCCACCAGCTCGGAGGTGGCAGTGCCCATGCCGCCCATAACCAGCTGACAGTTCACGTCAAACTGGCTGATCACATCCAGATAGAATTCCCCCTTGGGTCGATCCACCACGGTAAACAGGAGCTTGAGCTTTTTGATTGCGGTTTCATGGATGGTATTGTTCATATTGCGCCTCCTGTTACATAAAGTTGATGATCTGCTGGTCGTCGGCATCCAGGATCCGCTTCATCGCCCGGTGCTCGCTGACCTTTTCCGCTACGATTCCCCGGAAGCCCAGCAGCTGAATGGTGATCAACGGCGCCATGGCAACCAGCGCCACTACCCCAAAGGCGTCCCGCAGCACCGCGTCCGCCCCCTGAAGCCCCACACAGGCGCCAATGGCAAAGGGCAGAATGAAGCCGGAGGTCATGGGGCCGCTGGCCACGCCGCCGGAGTCAAAGGCAATGGCGCTGTACACCGGAGGCACGAACAGGGAAAGCGCCAGGGAGATAAAGTAACCGGGAACAATATAATAGACCAGGGAAAAGTCATAGACAATGCGCACCATGGACAGGGCGATGGCGGAGCCGACGCCGATGCACAGGCCGAAAATCATGGAGCGTCTGGAGATCAGGCCGCCGGTGATTTCCTCCACCTGGCCGTTGAGCACATGGATGGCAGGTTCCGCCAGAACCACCAAAACGCCCACCACCAGTCCGAACACGATCAGGAACGCCTCACTGATCTGGGACAGCTGCAGCCCCAGCTTGTAGCCCACGGGCATGAACCCCACGTTGACGCCGGTGAGGAACAGCACCAGCCCCAGATACGTAAATACAACCCCCACCGCGATCCGGTACAGGCGCTTCCGGGGCAGCTTCAGAAAGAGCACCTGGCACACCAGGAAGAACACCACAATCATCCCCAGGGCGATGGCAACCTCCTTGCAGGTATGCCCCGCGGTATGTAAAAAGCTGCCCAAAATATCCCCATCGACAGAGTAATCAGGAACGGTATATGTCAGCGTGTTGGTGGAAAAGATCCCCAGGATCAACACTGCCAAAACAGGGCCTACGGAGCACAGCGCCACCAGGCCGAAGGAGTTTTCCTTGCTTCTCCGATTGCCCAGCACGCTGGAAATACCCACACCCAAGGCCATGATAAAGGGCACGGTAATGGGTCCGGTGGTCACGCCGCCGGAATCAAAGGCCATGGGCAGCAGCGCGCCGTTTCCGCTTTCCACCAGCAGCAGCGCCATGGCAAACAGCAGCATGTAGAACAGCATGAGAATATGAGACAGGGATTTCTGGAACACGATTTTCAAAATGGCAATCATCAAAAAGGCGCCCACGCCGATGCCAACACAGTAGATCAGCACCGTCCCGTTGATCACGCCGGCAACCTGATTGGCCAAAACCTGCAGATCCGGTTCGGCGATGGTGATCAGCAGGCCCATGACAAAGCACACGCCCAAAAGCAGTCCCAGCCGCCGCTGTCTGGACAGGCCGGAGCCAACCTGGGATCCCATGGGCGTCATAGCCAGATCCGCACCCATGTTAAACAAGCCAATGCCCAGGATTAACAAAACCGCTCCCACCGTAAAGGTTATCATTTCCGTACCGGAAAAGTTTACCAGCGGTGTCAGCGCCAGCAGGTAGACGATCAGCGTCACCGGCAGCGCCGAAACCAAAGACTCAGCAATTTTCCCACGCAGTTCCTTCAAAACATCACCTTCTCAAAGTCAGAATTTGCGTACATTATAACATAAATGTTCCCTCCTGCCAACCACAAAAGGGACAAGTTACACACTTTTCACATTTCTTTTCACGATTTGCCCCTGGGGAACAGCGGCAGAGGGCAGGTAAATCCGCCCCGGGGCGGCGGATTCCCCGGACGTTTGCTCCGGCTCTTCCCGGAATTTGGCGCCGGATCCCGTTTGCCCACTGGACTACCCCTTGGGAAACGCTCCGCAGCCGGCGGCTTCGGGATGCAAAAAACCCCCGGCCAATGGCCGGGGGCATATGCGCTTAGAGAATTAGTCCAGGATCTCGGTGACAACACCGGAACCGACGGTACGGCCGCCTTCACGGATAGCGAAGCGCAGACCCTTCTCGATGGCGATGGGGGTGATCAGCTCAACGTTCATAACAACGTTGTCGCCGGGCATGCACATCTCAACGCCTTCGGGCAGGGAGATGATGCCGGTAACGTCGGTGGTACGGAAGTAGAACTGAGGACGATAGTTGTTGAAGAAGGGAGTGTGACGGCCGCCTTCATCCTTGGACAGGACGTAGACCTGGCCGGCAAACTTGGTGTGGGGGTGGATGGAGTTGGGCTTGCACAGAACCTGGCCGCGCTCGATGTTCTTCTTGTCGATACCACGCAGCAGAGCGCCGATGTTGTCGCCGGCTTCGGCGTAGTCCAGCAGCTTGTGGAACATTTCGATGTCGGTAACAACGGTGTTCAGCTTGTCCTCGCGCAGACCGACGATCTCCACAGCCTCGTTCTTCTTGATGACGCCACGCTCCACACGGCCGGTAGCAACGGTACCACGGCCGGAGATGGTGAACACGTCTTCCACAGGCATCAGGAAGGGCTGGTCAGCCTTACGGTCGGGAGTGGGGATATAGTCGTCAACAGCGTCCATCAGTTCCTTGATGCAGGCATACTCAGGAGCGGTGGGATCGTTGGACTCGGAGATCAGAGCGTTCAGAGCGGAGCCCTGGATAACAGGGATGTCGTCGCCGGGGAACTCGTAGAAGGACAGAGTCTCACGGATCTCCATCTCAACCAGCTCCAGCAGCTCGGCGTCGTCAACCAGGTCAGCCTTGTTCATGAAGACCACGATGGAGGGCACGCCCACCTGACGGGCCAGCAGCAGGTGCTCCTTGGTCTGAGCCATGGGGCCGTCGGTAGCGGCGATAACCAGGATAGCGCCGTCCATCTGAGCGGCACCGGTGATCATGTTCTTGATATAGTCGGCGTGGCCCGGGCAGTCAACGTGAGCGTAGTGACGCTTGTCGGTCTCGTACTCAACGTGAGCGGTGTTGATCGTGATACCACGAGCCTTCTCTTCGGGAGCCTTATCGATGGAAGCGTAGTCCTCGAACTGGGCCTGGCCCTTCATGGCCAGATACTTGGTGATAGCGGCGGTCAGAGTGGTCTTGCCGTGGTCAACGTGGCCAATGGTGCCGATGTTGACGTGGGGCTTATTTCTCTCAAACTTCTGCTTTGCCATTTGAAATATTCCTCCTGTTTATAGTTGTAAAATGAACATTCCAGACGTTTTGGGTTCATGCGTCTCCGCACAACACATACATCATACTACAATGCGTGCAGAAACACAAGAGAAATTTTGAAAAAAATTTCAAAATTATTTGCTGCGCAACAGCGAAAACAGTCCTTCGCTGTTACGCGTGTTCAAATATCAGTCACGGCTGCGGTTCTTGATGATCTCTTCAGCCTTGGACTTGGGCAGCTCAGCGTAGTGGCTGGGCTCCATGGTGTACTGGCCGCGGCCCTGGGTCTTGGAACGCAGGTCGGTGGCGTAGCCGAACATCTCGGCCAGAGGCACATTGGCGTCCACCTGGACAGCGCCGGTACGGGTGATCTGGCCCAAGATGTTGCCGCGGCGGGCGGTAACGTCGCCGATGACAACGCCCATGTAATCGTCGGGTACGATCACGGAGACCTTCATGATGGGCTCCAGGATGGCGGGGTTTGCCTTCCGGCAGGCTTCCTTGAAGGCCATGGAACCGGCAATCTTA